>JAIDTO010000256.1 GCA_029060625.1 Muribaculaceae bacterium
CAGATATAAAGGTCAGCTATGATGCATATCTTCAGAGGGTTGATAATGGCAAAGCAAACGAAAAAAGTCCAAGAGCGGATGTTCAAAAGAGACTCATCTTTCGATTTAATTGAGACAGACTATCATTAATATTGATTACGTTAAAGATCTGTTATTATTGAGACAATGATGTGAATTCGGCAAAAAAAGAATATGTTGATAGTATATATAGTTTTGGCAGTTTCAGCAGTTGGGGCACTTCTATCCGGGTTGGTATTTGACCGACATACATGGCGCGTCCTTATGCTGCTTGGATGTTTAGCTATCTGTGTAGCCATGTTGATGATAATAAGTTCTCATTATGATTGGAGTAGGGGAACGAGCAAGACAATAGCAGTGTTTTCTTGCTTGGTTTTGTTTGCTTTATCATTCAAAATTAAGAAAACGGAAGATTAGACTATTGAGTCAACTTTATAAATTGGACTCAGATAATTACGTTTGCAAATGTGATACTTTTTTGCTATATTTGCGGAAAGTTTGCGAATTATGGACAATCTGAGATACCCTATAGGAATACAAACATTCTCCAATATAATTGAGGAGGGCTATGCATATGTGGATAAAACAGCATATATAAAGCCTCTTTTGAGACAGGGCAAATTCATATTCCTGAGTCGTCCACGGCGATTTGGTAAGAGTTTGCTTTTATCCACACTGAAATCATATTTCGAGGGGCGACGCGAACTATTTAAAGGACTTGCGGCGGACCGAATGGACCTTGATTGGACACCTTCTCCGGTGCTACGATTTGACTTCAACGCAGAAGACTTCAGCCTTGATAACGGATTGGAAAGCCTCCTTAACCGTTTGCTTAAGAGATATGAGAAGCAATACGGAATTACAGATGTTTTGGATACCATTGCAGGTAGGTTCTCATATCTTATAGAAAAAGTCGCGGAGGCTACGAGACGTAAGGTTGTAATCCTAATCGATGAGTACGACAAGCCGTTGCTGGAGATAGAGGACAATAAGGAGTTGTTTGAAAAAAACCAACGGACTCTTAAGAGTTTCTTCGGCAACCTCAAGAGCATGGATGAGTATATACGTTTCGCATTCATCACCGGAGTGGCACGCTTCAGTAAGGTCAGTATATTCAGCGACCTCAACAACCTAAAGGATATATCGATGGCTGATGAATACGCGAATATCTGCGGATGGTCGGAACGTGAGCTCATTGATAATTTCCGTACGGGTATAATGACACTTGCAAAAAAGCGCAAGGAGAATTTCGAAACCACCATTAGCGCTATGCGAGAGTATTATGACGGTTATCTTTTTTCGGAAGAAGGCTCTCGGCTTTATAATCCGTTCAGTGTCTTGAACGCTCTTGACCTAAAGAGAATTGATCCTTATTGGTTTGGAACAGGAACTCCAACGTTCCTTGCGAGGAGAGTAAGGAAACGCGGCACTTTCCCCCCTGACATTAATGGCCAAATGTGTACCAGGGAAGAACTGATCGCAGTCGGAATCAACGACTTAAATCCGATTCCGTTGATGTTCCAGACCGGCTACTTGACAATAGCAGAGTATCACAGCGAAATGAATCTCTACGAACTCCAATTTCCTAACCGTGAGGTGGAAATCGGATTCTATCAGCAGCTTCTCCCTATGTACGTTCCGGAAGTAAACGACCCTGACAGTCCGTTTAGATTCACCCGCTTCAAGACTGACCTTTACAGCGGTCGGCCATATGACTTCATGGATAGACTCAATGCTTTGTTTAAAGACCTTCCAGGGGAGGACCACAGAGAGCCGACATATCGAGCTATCACATATCTGCTTGCCGTGTTGAGCGGTTCCCAGTCGATAGCCGAGCATCACGGCTACAAGGGACACAGTGATCTGGAGGTGATTGCCGGGAATTTTGTGTATGTATTTGAATTCAAATACAACAAGAGCGTCGCAGAGGCAATGGCACAGCTACATGACCGCGACTATGCCGGCCGATATGCAATGGAATCCCGTACAGTCTACCTTATTGGTGTTAACTTCAACGAAAAGAAAGAAGAACGTGGCTTACTATATGAAATTGAACCATTACGCAATTGAAACGACTCCGTCGATTCAATTTTAATATGCAATTCCTTCATCATTACTAAAGAATTGATTTATCATGGACAAGACAATATTGAAGAAAAGGGTGGATATCAGCACCTGGAGCACTATACTTACCATCCTTACGATGGCTGCTTTAATCGGTATATGCATATGGCAATTCAATAAAACTGAAAATGAAGCGATTTGCTGGCTACTGCTTGCCATCATGGTGGTGTGGAGCTTTTTCACACTCTTTTACTGTCCTATTTACCTGCGTCTGACCGAAGACTCCCTTAACGTGGAGACTTCGCTACGCATCAAAAGTTTTCCTTTATCAGAAATCGAGGAAGTCAAGATCTGTCCTCCCACTATGTCTGAAAGGAGAATCTGCGGTAGTGGCGGTTTTTTCGGATATTGGGGATGGTTTCGTGAGCCATCCATCGGTAAATACTTCGCATATTACGGCATGGCCTCACAGACATTCCTGATTCGCCTTAAGTCCGGTCGCCAATACATGCTCGGATGCCGGGATGCCAAAGAAATGGCAAAAGAATTAAATAATGTCAGAATGAACTGTTTTATGTGAATTATCCAAGTTTTTTTGCTAAGGTTTGCCCATTTTAAGAATACTATTATATTGAAGTAAATAAAAGTGACGAATTATGGCAAAACCCGATATATTTCTTCGTGTAATTATTTATTATCTATTATTAGGGTTGGCTTGGTTACAGCCGGATGCTGTCTATGCCAAATCAGAAGCTAAGGAAACTGCTATTGATCGGATAAATATTCAAAAGTGTATCTATCCACAGGAAAAACTTCATGTCGTCACTGACCGAAACATCTATGCAGGGGGAGATACGATATGGTGCAGGATTTTTGTTGTGGATGCAGCAACGCATCAACAAGTCAAAAAAAGCAAATACGTATATCTTGAATTGCTGAATCCTTTTGGAGAAGTATGGGACAGAATTAAGGTGATAGAAAAAGACGGAATATATTCCGGTTATATTCCTGTGGACGAATATGTATACGAAGGAGATTATACTCTTGTGGCATACACAATGTATTCTGAAAATCAAGGCAAAGACTATTTCTTCCGCAAGCCTATACGGCTGCTTGACCAGCATAGTTCCAAATATGTGATTGACTCAGAGTTTATACCAACTGTTCCCGGTGAAGTCAAGGGATCTTTTAAGGTAAGATCGGTCAATGGTGAGAAAATGAACTATAACATTATGTCATGGACTATGCCGGATGGAAAATATAAAGAAATGCCTGATGCAAGCAAAGGTTTTAGCCGAAAGTTCAGACGTGAAAAGGGGGAGGATATTGTTCTTGTTCGATTTGGAGACTACCACAAATATATCCCAACTGAATATCCTGTGGAAAAGACCGATATGGCATTTTATCCGGAAGGAGGATGGCTGATACCTGACCATCCATGCAGGATCGCCTTTAAGGCAACTGATGATAATGGAAATGGAGTGGCAGCTTACGGAGTGGTCAAAGATGATTGCGGAAAGGTTGTCGCAGAATTCAGTACAGTTCATAAAGGAATGGGAAGTGTCGTAATCACCCCCGAGAAGGAACGCAATTATAGTGCGGAATATTCTGGGCCCGAGGGAGTGACGAGGACAGTCAATATAGGAGCACCAAGAACCGGAGCAGCGTTATTGCGATATGATGTGGCCGACGGCAGATCGTATTTCAGCGTAGCCGGTGGCGAGGGTCATGATCTTGAGCTTGTATTGGCTTTGAGAGGAAGCGGAATACTGGCATCTCCCATTTCTGCCGACGTTCCTCTTTCAATCAATAGAAAAGAATTGCCTTCCGGATTATATCAGGCTCTACTGTTGTCGAGATCGGACAGCGTCGTGATGAGTGAACGACTTTTTTTTATTAGAGAAGATAGTGTTGCATCAAAAATATCGGGGCTAAGCAAAGACTCGATGTCAATCAATCTAAAGACTCCTGACGGAACGCGTGGAGATTGTGCAGTAAGAATCATCAATGGAAAGATAGTGCCTGAAAAGGTTGAACGCGACATACGTACAAGGCTTCTACTGGAAAGCGAGTTACGAGGCAGAATAGAGAATCCATCATATTATTTTTCTGATGATCCAGAAGCGGAGCAAAACCTTGATATTCTGATGATGGTGAATGGCTGGAGCCGATACAACCTTCCTGAAGCTATAAAGGGAAAATATGAAGAGCCTCTTGTCCCGCTTGAAATAGGACAGGAGATATCCGGTCAGGTACGATCAAGATGGAAGGGAAAACCAATGAAGGGTGTACTTGTCTATGCTATAGCTCCCAGGAAGAACTTCGGAACATTTGCCAAGACTGATGAGCAGGGAAACTTCCGTCTTAATGGTTTTGATCTGCCGGAGGGCACTTCGTTCACCTTTCGCGCCATGAACAATAGAGGAAACAACGAGAGCAATTATGACATAGATGAAGAAGAATTTCCTATAATTGATAGACTTAGCGAGGAACCCTCAGGCATGATGGAATTGGATGCGGCAGACTATTTCAAGAATATTCGCTGGATTATGCTCGATGAAATAAAAGTGCAAGCTTTCAACTTAAGACCCGAATTTGACATCTACCAATCCATGTCATCATATACAAGGTATGCCGATGATTTCAGTAAAAAAGGAGTTACCTCGTTTGAACAAGCGATAAGGGGAATACCCGGCATGAGTGTCAGAAACGGTTATCTTGTCTATAGAAACGAAAAGGTAAACTATATAATAGACGGGACACTGTTTGACGTGGCGGGAGAAAGCATTTCCGGAGGCTCTGGTATACTGAACGAATCTATACCCGGCACATACGCCACTTCCCGCTTTGCGGATAACTCCCTTGCCAACGCTAATCCCTATAATGAGCGTATGATATCGAGCGGAGCCTATCCCAACCCTAATGCTAATGGAAGTGTATCATACACTCCGACGCTTGCTGATCTTGAACATTACATACCATTCAGTAGTATCGAGAGACTGGATTTCATAAGGTTTAATGGGATGGGTGTGGGTCTGATGCTTACCACTAAGTCTGGAAACAAGCAACTTAAGGAGAAACAGTTTGAACTGAAAGATTATCTTCCTCTTGGGTATCAGAGATATAAGGAATATGCGAGTCCCATGCTATCGATGGATATGGATGAATACGATCTCCAGACGCATCCCACACTCCTTTGGCTTCCAAGCTTCAGATTTGATGGGAAAGGCCATACAATAAATTTGAATTCACCGCTCTCCTCTGATTTTCAAATTTTCATTGAAGGACTTACTGATGACGGCGTAATCATTTCCGAGAAGCTGTAATAATCGATTGAAAACAAAAAAAACTGTCAGTTTTTTGTCGTTTGGCAAATTTTCATTAACTTTGTGATGAAACCCCCTTTGAGAGGTGAAAATATTGACAATATATTATAACTGACCTGATATATGACTGACAACAGAATCCTTCTTTCGGCTGAATGGCCTGAAGATCCGAAATTTGCAGACGGAATCCGCCGCGCTCCGGACCGTCACTATACTCTCTCTCCTGAAAAAACCATCACAGCACTTAAGAACGCCCTTCGTTACCTCCCAGAGGAACTTCATGAGAAAGCGGCACCGGAATTCCTTGAGGAACTCCGTACGCGTGGACGCATATATGCCTATCGCTGGCGTCCGCAGGGTGACCTTAAGGCAAAACCCGTAGATGAATACAAGGGAAAGTGTCTTGCCGGGAAGGCTTTCCAAGTGATGATTGATAATAATCTCTGTTTCGATATTGCTCTCTATCCCTATGAACTTGTGACTTACGGCGAGACGGGACAAGTTTGCCAAAACTGGTTGCAATACCGACTCATAAAAAAATATCTTGAGAACCTTACCGAAGACCAGACTCTCGTAGTGGAATCCGGACACCCGCTCGGTCTTTTCCCCTCACGTCCTGAAGCCCCGCGCGTAATCATAACCAATGCTATGATGGTCGGTATGTTTGACAACCTTCATGACTGGCACGAGGCAATGCAGATGGGTGTAGCCAATTATGGACAGATGACAGCAGGGGGCTGGATGTATATTGGTCCCCAGGGAATAGTACACGGCACATTCAACACTATCCTCAATGCAGGGCGTATGAAACTCGGAGTGCCACAAGACGGAGACCTTCGCGGACACCTATTTGTGAGCTCGGGTCTTGGAGGTATGAGTGGCGCACAGCCAAAAGCTGCCGACATTGCAGGGGCTGTCTCAATAGTGGCTGAAGTGGACGCTTCCAGAATCGCTACACGCAAAAACCAAGGGTGGGTGCAAGTTGTCACTGACAATCTCAATGAGGCTTTCCGTCTTGCGGAGGAAGCGATGGCGGAGAAAAAGCCTCTTTCTATCGCCTATCATGGAAATATTGTAGATCTTCTGGAATATGCAGTAAAAGAGAATAAGAAAATAGAACTTCTCAGCGACCAGACATCGTGCCATGCAGTATATGAAGGTGGCTACTGTCCTGTCGGTCTCTCTTTTGAAGAGCGTACTAAACTGCTACACGATGATCCTGAGGAATTCCGTAGGCTTGTAGACAAGACTCTCCACCGTCATTATGCCGCCATCAAGACCCTTGTAGACCGAGGAACATATTTCTTCGATTATGGCAACTCATTCATGAAGGCAATGTATGATGCAGGAGTCAAGGAATTGTCGAAGAATGGAATAGACGAGAAAGATGGTTTCATCTGGCCCTCATATGTAGAGGACATCATGGGTCCTATGCTTTTCGACTATGGCTACGGTCCATTCCGTTGGGTCTGCCTAAGCGGAAAGCATGAAGACCTTGTGAAGACCGACAAAGCTGCTATGGATTGCATTCCTAAGGATCGACGCGGTCAGGATATGGACAACTGGGTGTGGATACGTGATGCAGAAAAGAATGCTCTCGTAGTTGGCACTCAGGCAAGAATCCTCTATCAGGACGCTATGGGTCGCCTCAAGATTGCCTTGAAGTTTAATGATATGGTACGCAAGGGAGAAGTTGGCCCGATAATGCTTGGACGCGACCATCACGACGTGAGTGGTACAGACTCCCCATTCCGTGAAACGTCAAATATAAAGGACGGATCTAATGTCATGGCAGACATGGCGGTGCAGTGCTTTGCCGGCAACTGCGCACGCGGCATGAGCCTTGTGGCCCTTCATAATGGTGGCGGTGTTGGAATCGGTAAGGCTATCAATGGAGGCTTCGGTATGATATGCGATGGCTCTGACAGGGTGGATGAAATCCTTACCAAAGCTATGCTTTGGGACGTGATGGGCGGAGTCGCACGTCGCAGTTGGGCTCGCAACGAAAATGCCATGGCTACCGTGAAGGAATGGAACGAATCTCAGGCTGAAAACGGCTTCATGATAACAGAACCATTCATAGCCGACGAAGAATATCTGCGTTCTATTCTTTAAGTTGTCATCGTTTTCAGAGTTTTCAGCGTTGTCATCGTTTCGCCGTTGTCATTGTAATTCTAAATTCAAAATTAAAAAAGATGTCAAATCTATATATAAAGCACGCTACTATTGTGACACCCCTGGGAGTGGAAGCTGCCAAGGGTGAAGAAATGAAGCGGCTAAATGTGATAGAAGATGGAGCAATCCTAATCAAGGACGGAATAATCCGATATGTAGGTAATTCCAATCCTCTTCGTCAACTATATTCATTATTCGGAAAAGGAGCAACATTCAAGGAGATTGATGCCAAAGGGAAGGTCGTACTGCCCGGATTTGTAGATTCACACACACATATGGTGTTTGGTGGATTCCGCCCGGATGAATTCCGTATGCGTCTTGAGGGTGCATCCTACATGAGCATTATGGAAAAGGGTGGTGGCATACAGAGCACAGTGAATGCAACTCGAAAAGCAACTGTAGCGGATCTTGTAGAAAATGCTGAGTGGCTGATGGATCGTATGATCAGTATGGGGGTCACCACTGTTGAAGCCAAGAGCGGATATGGACTCGACTATGCTACTGAGGCTAAAATGCTTGCAGCCATTGGAAGATTGGCAGCCAAGAAGAAAATTGATGTGATCCCGACATTCTTGGGTGCTCATGCTGTGCCTGAGGAATACAAAGGACGCACTTCTGAATATGTGGATCTCATCATCAATGACATGCTGCCGAAGTTCAGGAAGGCAGCAAAATTCTGCGATGTCTTCACTGAGAAGAATGTCTTTGAAATTGAAGACTCCAGAAAATTGATGAAAGCAGCCAAAGCCATGGGATATAAGCTTAAGTTCCACGCTGATGAGATTGTGCCTCTTGGTGGTGCTGAACTTGCCGCTGAACTTGGAGCCGTAAGTGCTGACCATCTTCTGCACATAAGCGACGAGGGAATAAAGGCATTGGCGGATAAAGGAACAGTAGCCACTTTGCTCCCTCTGACGGCCTTTGCACTCAAAGAAAGCTATGCCCCGGCTCGCAAGATGATCGACGGAGGATGTGCGGTAGCCCTTGCCACCGACCTGAATCCGGGAAGCTGCTTCTCCGGATCTATTCCTCTCACTATTGCACTGGCTTGCATATATATGAACATGACAATAGAGGAGACCATCACTGCATTGACTCTCAACGGCGCAGCTGCTTGTGGACTTGCAGACAAGAAAGGTTCTCTACAGCCGGGAAAAGATGGCGACGTAATCATTCTTGATTTCGACAATATAAATATGCTTCCTTATTATGTTGGAATGAATTGCGTCAAAACTACAATTGCCAAAGGAAAGATACTCTTTGATTCATAAATTATGGAAAAAATGACTGAATATGCCATAGGCAGCTCTTTGCTGACCTATGACCTTATAGAAAAAATCCTCAAGGATGGCGCAAAACTAACACTCTCTGATGAGGCTATAGAGAAGATACAGCATTGCCGAGATTTTCTTGATACAAAAACCGATGAGAATACAGTGCCTATCTATGGTGTGACTACGGGCTTCGGTTCACTTTGCAACCGGCATATAGCCCCGTCAGATCTTGTCACTCTTCAAGAAAATCTTATTAAAAGCCATTCTTGCTCAGTTGGCACTCCAGTTGACAAGACAGTTGTGAAGCTAATGCTCCTTCTGAAGGCTCATGCTCTTTCCATGGGTTTCAGTGGCGTGCAGGTTGAGACCGTAAGGAGGATTCTTGATTTCTATAACAATGACGTGCTTCCTGTGGTGTATGACCGTGGCTCGCTCGGTGCATCAGGCGACCTTGCTCCGCTTGCAAATCTTTTCCTTCCTTTGATAGGAGAGGGGTATGTGGTGGTAGATGGCAAAGTGACCAAAGGGCGTGACGCTCTCGACCGTTTCGGATGGAAGCCTATAAAATTGAAATCGAAAGAGGGACTTGCGCTGCTAAACGGCACCCAGTTTATGAGCGCCAACGGCATCAAGGCATTGATAGATGGCTGGCATCTTGTGAATTGCTTTGATATGTTCGGGGCAATGAGTCTCGAGGCTTTCGATGGCAGGATAGAGCCTTTCTGGGAGTGCATACAGCGTGTGCGTCCTCACCAGGGGCAAATAGAAACCGGCAAAGTCTACAGGACAATACTTGCCGGCAGCGAGATCATAGCACAGGAGAAAGAACATGTGCAGGATCCATATTCCTTCCGCTGTATCCCCCAGGTGCATGGAGCGGTGAAAGACGCTATGCGCCATGTGACGGAGGTGCTCCACATCGAGATCAACTCTGTCACTGACAATCCTACCGTATTCCCTGATGAGGATCTGGTTGTGTCCGGAGGTAACTTCCATGGCGAGCCTCTTGCCCTTGTATTTGACTATATGGGAGTGGCTCTTCATGAATTGGGAAATATCTCGGAGCGACGTGTGGCACAGCTTATTTTCGGCAACCGTGGACTTCCAGAATTCCTTGTGGCAAAACCGGGCTTGAACAGCGGATTTATGATTCCTCAGTATGCGGCAGCATCAATGGTGAGCCAAAACAAGATGTATGCATGGCCTGCAAGTTGCGATTCAATAGTCAGCAGCAATGGTCAGGAAGATCTCGTATCCATGGGTGCAAATGCAGCTACAAAGCTTCACAAAATAATATCAAACTTGCAATATATAGCAGGTATAGAGCTGATGAATGCGGCTCAAGGCATCGACTTCCGTCGCCCACTGAAGTCTTCCCCGATCATCGAGAAGATAATGGAAGACTATCGCAAGGTGGTGCCTTTCGTAGAAGAAGACGTAGTGATGGAGGATTACATCGCTAAGACGATGGATTTTCTTGAAAACTATGATATTGTGATAGAAAAAGCATAAGTTTATGGCAAGAAAACCGAAATTTCTTCCACTCCTTGAGAATGTAGAGATAACTGCCATGGCTGCTGAGGGCAAAGCGCTTGCCCGCGTAAAGATGCGTCCGGAAGATGAGTCGGCAATTGTGGTATTCATTCCTTATGGAGCTCCCGGCGACATAGCTGACATCAAGATCGACCGCAAGAAACATTCTTTTGCTGAAGGGCACATAGAGAGACTTTCCAAGCCCTCTGAGTTCAGAATAGAACCGAAATGTGCTCACTTCGGCATCTGCGGAGGTTGCAAATGGCAGCATATTCCTTATAGCAAACAACTTGAGTGCAAACAGCAGACCGTGGTGGATGCTCTGACGCGCATCGGTAAGATTGATATTCCGGAAGTGTCACCTATACTTGGAAGCAAGGAAATATGGCGCTACCGCAATAAGATGGAATATACATTTTCCGATAAAAAATGGCGCACCTGGGAAGATGTGAAGAGTGGGAAAGTATTTGATGACTCACCAAATGCACTTGGTTTTCACATACCGGGAGCTTTTGATAAGGTGCTCCATATTGATGAATGTCATCTTCAGTCATCCCTTGGCGACAGAATACGCAATGGCCTGTATGAGTTTGCAGAGAAGCATGGACTATCTTTCTACAACTTAAAGGAAAATAGAGGATTGCTACGCAATCTGATGATCAGAATAGCATCTACCGGACAATGTATGGTTTGCCTGCAGTTCGGAGAGGATGATGTCGAGGAGATTAAGCTTGTGATGGACTATCTTAAGGATAATTTTCCTGAGATCACGTCTCTTTTGTATGTGGTTAATCTCAAGCTTAACGACACGATTGCAGATCAAAATGTCGTGGCATGGTCAGGTCCTGACTTCATTGAAGAAGAGATGGAAGGTCTACGTTTCCGCGTGAATGCAAAGTCTTTTTATCAGACAAACTCACTTCAGGCTTACGAGCTGTATAAAGTGGCACGTAAGTTTGCCGGAATGTCACCTCGCGAGGAATTGACAGATATTGAAGCTGAGCAATATGGTTATGCGGGATCTGGTGAAAAACCACTTGTATACGACCTTTATACGGGTACCGGCACAATTGCTAATTTCGTGGCGCGAGGTGCTCGGAAGGTAGTGGGTATAGAATATGTAGAGGCTGCCATAGAAGATGCAAAGCTCAATGCAGAAGTCAATGGACTTGACAATACACTCTTTTATGCAGGCGACATGAAAGATATACTTACAGACGAGTTCGTCTCCATCCATGGCGTTCCAGACGTAATGATCATCGATCCGCCACGCGCCGGAATGCACGAAGATGTGGTGAAAGTGATTTTGAATGCAGCTCCTGAAACTATTGTGTATGTAAGCTGCAATCCTGCGACCCAGGCACGTGATCTCGCTTTAATGGATAAAGACTATGTCGTGACAGACATTCAGCCCGTAGATATGTTTCCTCACACTCACCATGTGGAGAATGTGGTGAGGATGAAAAAGAGAAAATCTTGATGTAATAAAAAGCACTCTCTCTCGAGAGTGCTTTTTATTTTAGTTGGCCATCATTACATCAAAGTTCATGTCTTTAAGAGTGATACATGTCCGGGCGAACTGCCGGATCATTTCGATTGTAGATTTACGCGGTGACTTCATAGACTGTTGACTTGATGCTGATGACAAAATAGTAGTAGAACCGTTTGTCATAGGCATAATGTTTTAAATAATTACATTTACATAACGTTTACTCTGCCTTACATATTGTAAGGACATAAAGTAAAGGATGAAAAAAATAGGGACTAAAAGCTAAATAACTTTCAGTCCCTGCATTTTCTATTTTAAATTGCCCTGTCGATCATTTCACTGAGCTGTGATTCAGTCTTTCTTCCACTTTCCCTCATCAATTCCTGACCTTCCTTGAAGAGGATATATGTGGGATATTCCTCAAGTTTATATTCTACCTTGAGTTTTCCAAACGGATCATCCGCCCTTACAACGTTTGCTTTCTCAGCATATTTTGATTTGACTGCGTCTGTGACGTATTTTACTTCCACTACGTCCTGACCACCATGGTGGACAAATACAACGAGGGTTGGTTTAGATTCTTTGATTGCTTTATCAAATGTTTTCATAATACTTAAATTTTGGGTTTTCACAGATAGAACAACTATATAGAATGAAAAGTTTATTTAGGCCTCGTCTCATAAAAAATGGGGGCCTAAAACAAGAAGGACGCACTCTGTCTTAGCAAGTGCGTCCTTCTTGTTAGATAAAAGTCTAATATTTAAATTGTAAGTGCCACATCTTTTTCCTGTGCAATTCTTCGGAGATTGATGATAGCATAGCGCATACGGCCAAGAGCTGTATTGATACTAACTCCTGTCTTTTCAGCTATCTCCTTAAAAGATAGATTTTTGTAGTAACGCATGGTCAGAACTTCACGCTGGAGGTCAGGAAGTTGAGTGACGAGCATTTTCACATCATCTCTGATCTGATCTGAAATGATCTGATCTTCAATGGTGCCCTCGCAGAGTTCTTTCTTATTGAGAATATCTATATCCTCAATATCCGTGCTCTGCATATTTTCGGATTTTTCCTGTCGATAATAGTCTATGATTAGGTTGTGTGCTATTCTCGAAATCCATGCCGGAAACTTTCCGTTCTCAGTGTAACGTCCCTGCTTGATGGTCAGGATTGCCTTCACGAAGGTCTCCTGAAATATGTCGTTGGCTATATCCTCATTCTTTACGACACGCAGGATATAGTTGAAAGTCTTGTCTTGATGACGCTTGAGCAGAGAGTCAAAAGCCTCATTATTGCCTTCCGCATAAGCTCTGACCAATTGTTCATCGGTCATGCTTCCATAGTTTGCCATTTTCTTGCTGATTAATACGTTAAGTATATTTCTTTCGATAGGCTTAAAATTTTAAATTCTTATATACGATTATTTCTAAATTTTATTGTGCAAAATTACAAAAAAAAAATCGTGTTTCCAAATAAGAACCACGATTATATAGTTAAAAAAACTTATTTAGATGTTAATCTTTGATTATTGCAAATTCTATCACTTCTGATATATTGCTGACATAGTGAAAATTAACACCCTTAAGATAAATATTTTCAATTTCCTCAATATCCCGTCGATTTTCGGAGGAAAGCACAATATCCGTGATTCCTGCACGTTTAGCAGCCAAGATTTTTTCCTTTATG
>JAIDTO010000257.1 GCA_029060625.1 Muribaculaceae bacterium
AAAACAACTTCAATAAGACAACCAACAAAAAATCCCCCCAATTAAGGAATTTTAAATATTTTTTCGTAAATTTGCACTATGAAAACGATATTTGGATTCAGCATATCACGCAAAAGCTTGATAATAGACTATATAATGATTATAGTCGGCATTTTTATGTATGCTTTCGGATTCTGTGCATTCATTCTTCCCCACAAGATTGTGATGGGAGGTCTCTCAGGTGTAGGCACACTTGTCTATTTCGCAACTGACGAGATGATTCCTGTTGCTGTCACTCAATATGTGCTCAATCTCCTGCTGCTCGCATTCGCCTTCAAGATTGTTGGAAAGACGTTTGTGATCCGGACTATCTTCGGAGCTACCGTTGTCTCTCTTTCGATCGGTGTTGGAGAAGCATTCTTCATGAGTCTTGGACATCCGATTCTTCCTGACATGTCGCTCAGTGCTATACTTGGAGCTATCATATGCGGCCTGGGGGTAGGAACAGTGCTTATCCACAACGGCTCTACAGGTGGCACAGACATTGTGGCGTCGATGGTCAGCAAAGTAAGCAACGTAAGTATCGGCCGATCAATGGTGGTATGTGATATAATTATCGTATCCAGCAGCATCCTGCTTCCTTTTGATGGGTCGTTTGGCGAACGCCTTGAGGCACGAATTCCTCTAATTGTATATGGATATGTAGTCACTTTCGTGGCATCATATTGCGCCGACATGATCGTAGTGGGCAACAGGCAGGCTGTACAGTTCATCATTTTCAGCCGTCAATGGCAGACAATAGCCGATGCCATCAATAACGATGCCAAGCGTGGAGTCACAGTGCTTGACGGGGAAGGGTGGTATAGCAAAAAGCCGATTAAAATTCTCATGGTCTGGTGCCGTAAGATTGAGGCTCCGGGCATAATGCGACTTGTCAAGAGCATCGACGACGATGCCTTCATCACCCAAGGTGCAGTAAACGGCGTATTCGGGAAAGGATTCGACATGTATAAGGTCAAGATAAAATCCAAGAAGAACCTGACCACTCATCTTCCTGCTGAGAATAATCACGACAACCCAAAATAGATTTTACATAATCAAACTATCAACCAACAACTAAAAAAACTATGAAGAGACTGTTTCTCTTATCCGCCCTCATGGTGTTGTGCTCAGCTGCATGGGCCAACTACGTCTGCCGCGGATCTGTTTTTGACAAGCAGGGTGAACCCCTGATCGGAGCGACCGTCGCAGTGCCCGGCACATCGACAGCTACAGCTGCTGACATCGACGGTAATTTCTCGCTCTCAGTTCCCGACAACACGAAGGAGCTCAAAATCTCCTACGTAGGCTATCAGGACAAGACAGTAAAAGCACAGCCTGAAGTAGGACGCGTGGTGCTCGAGGCAGAGACCACTATGCTTCAGGACGTGGTGGTAACCCAGTCTGTGGCAAAGACCCGCAAGACCCCTGTTGCGGTATCTACTGTCGACGCTCCTTTCATCGAAGCCAAGCTCGGAGGTCAGGAATTTCCTGAAGTGCTGAAGACCACTCCCGGCGTATGGGCAACCAAAGACGGTGGTGGCTACGGCGATGCCAAGATCAATATGCGTGGCTTCAAGAGCGCAAACGTAGCTCAGCTCGTAAACGGTATCCCTGTCAATGATATGGAATGGGGTGGCGTCTACTGGTCAAACTGGTCAGGTCTGAGTGATGTGACTTCTTCAATGCAGACTCAGCGAGGTCTCGGCGCAGCCATCATCTCCACTCCTTCTGTAGGTGGCACACTCAACATCACCACTAAGAGTCTTGATGCAAAGAAGGGTGGCACAGTCTTCTACGGCATGGGCAACGACAATATGAACCATATTGGTTTCTCTGCTTCCACCGGTCTCATGAGCAACGGCTGGGCTATAACCATCATGGGTAGCCGCAAGTGGGGCGACGGATACATCCAGGGCACTAAGTTTGATGCCTTCACCTGGTTTGTAAACGTTTCTAAGAAAATCAACGACAACCATCAGTTGAGCCTCACAGCATTCGGTTCTCCTCAGGATCACTGGCAGCGTAACTCCAACAATGGTCTTACAATCGAAGGATGGCAGAACGTTAAGAACTACATGAACGGTGAGAGCATGTATCGCTACAACCCTACTTTCGGTTATCGTCTTAACGGCCAAGAATACGTGTCAAACCAAAACCACTTCCACAAACCACAGATTTCTCTCAACCATATCTGGCAGATCAACTACAAGTCAAGCCTCTCTACTGCCATTTATCTTTCTATAGCCAACGGCTATGGCAACAGTGGACAGGGTCGCACAAGCGACTACCGCAACCAGTGGTATGGCGCAAACAACGGAGTCCTTTCAGATACATGGCGTAACGCCGACGGCACTTTCGACTATGCAGGTATCGAGGAGATGAATGCTGCTTCCACCACCGGTGCTAACATGGTGATGGCTCAGTCTATCAACAACCACACATGGGTAGGTCTAGTATCTACTTACAAGAATGAACTTATCGAAAACCACCTCAATCTTCTCGTCGGTCTTGACGTGCGCTATTACGCAGGTCTTCACCAGACTAAAATCAGCGACCTTTTCAACGGACAGTATTATGTAGACGATTCTTCAAGAAAGAACGTCCTCCCCTCCAACAACGCTGCAGCTGCCGACCCCAATTGGCAGTATCAGAAACTTGGTGTCGGCGACATCGTATATCGCGACTACACCGGCTACGTAGCTCAGGAAGGTCTCTATGCACAGCTTGAATACAGCTGCCTTGAAGACAATAAGCTGAACCTCTTCCTCGGCGGATCAGTCAACAACAACTCTGACTGGCTCGTTGACCGCTTCTACTACGATAAGGAACACCAGCGTTCAGAAACCCTCAACTTCCTTGCAGGCAACGTCAAGGCTGGTATCAACTACAACATCGACCGCCACAACAACGTATTCGCTAACGGAGGCTATATCAGCCGTGCTCCCTTCATGTCAGCGGCGTTCCTTTCAAGAGAAACCTCCAATGCTGCCAACCCTGATGCAATCAACGAGAAGTGCGTTTCTGCTGAAATCGGCTATGAGTTCCACTCACCGAAATTCACAGCTCAGGTCAACGGATACTTTACCCGTTGGATGGACCAGACAATGACCAAGACCGGTACGCTCCAGGACGGGACACGCTATTTAATGAACATGAGCGGTGTGGCTGCGCGCCATATGGGTGTGGAAGTCGCTGCTACCTACAAGCCTTTCCAATGGCTTGAGTTCTCCGGTATGTTCTCTTTCGGCGACTGGGTCAACGACTCCAACACAATCGGCTACTTCTACAACGACCAATCACAGCCTCTCGCCAACCTCAGCAACGGAGCTCTCGCTTCAGGCATCATGGCAGAAGACCATCTCTGGGCTAAGCTTAACACAAAGGGCCGCAAGGTAGGTGGTTCAGCTCAATCCACCGGATCACTCAGTATGACAGTGAAGCCCGTCAAAGGATGGCGCATTGGTGTTGACTGGGTAGCTTCCGCCCGCAATTACTCTGACTACAACATCAGCGGTAGCAACCTGAACACCGGCCAGACACTCGAGCTCGGCGAACCATGGAGAATTCCTTGGGGCAACCAGCTTGACCTCAGCGCAAGCTATAGCTTCAAGTTCGGAGGCATGAACGCCACCATCTTCGGCAATGTCAACAACCTCTGCAACTACAACTACATTATGGATGCCTATACTTCGGCTTCCACCAACGGCACCTGGGAGAACGCATACAGAGTATTCTACAGCTTCGGCCGCACTTATTCACTTCGTCTCAAACTCACATTCTAAGACAACGATATGAAGATTTCAGTAAATAACATATTTTTCGCCTTAGGTGCGATGGCTATGTTGGCCTCCTGTGGCGAAAACTCCTGGAACGACCATCTGGATGGCTTCGAATCCGGCGTTAACTACAACGCAGCCATCGAAGGTGAGTTCATAATGTCCGGAGCCGACTATTCTGCTGTGGCTTCCAACTCCACAAATAAGTCGCTCGCAGAAGCTGCCGGCCTAAGCAATGCACTCAAGGCTGTAGGCAACAACGGACTCTTCTCGGCTGAGATTCCCGCTAAGGAATATCTTCCCGCTTTCCTCGCCTCAAGCAGTGCTCCTTACTTCCTTGCTCCTGAAGGTTCGAAAGTAAACGTCACTTTTGAAGAGACCGGTCTCACTGATCCTATCATCGCCCAAGTGGCAGGAGCACAGAAATACACAGTAAGCAAAGATGATTATGTTTCTGCTTGGGGCAGCGACAAGGATTATATCGATGCTTTCGCACCTATGACCCCTGCCGAGAATAAACTTCCCGCCATTCTCAAGAATGCATATCCGGATGCAGCTGCCGGCGAGTTGGCAATAGTAAGCTATAATGAAAGCGCTACAAACCCCATCTTCATTTCCGATTCTGACGTTGAGGAATTTATCGGAGGCACTTTCTTCCTCGTTGCCGACGGTTCTAACGGAGCCGCTCCTCTTGCTTCAAATAAGACTTACGGCTACCTTCCCCTCGTGGAGATGGCAGTTGCCGATGGAGCTGTAAGCTCAAGCGAAGCAAACGCTTTCACATTCATCCCGGCAGCTTCCGGCTACTACATCAAAGACGTATATGGCCGCTACCTCTATCAGACCGGCACATACAACAGTTTCAATGTGTCTGCCACTCTTCCTGAATCCGGTGCAGTCTGGACTGTTGACGTGGCTTCTAACGGACAAGCTACCATCACCAATACAGAAGTTGGAAAATGGATTCAGTTTGACGGCGGCTATAGCAGCTGGGGGTCTTATGGCGAGGCCAAAGGCTCACTCCCCGTGCTCTACAAAGCACCGGCACCCAAATACTATCTCGTGACAGACGATGGTCATGGTGCTGGCCCGGTTGCTGCAGAAAAGAATTATGGATATCTCGCAAGTGTAGACATGACAGTTGATAACGGCTTTGTGACAAATGCAGATCCGGCAAACGCATTCACATTTGAATTGACACAGGGCGGTTATTACATCAAGGATTCCTATGGTCGCTACCTCTATCAGACCGGCACATACAACAGTTTCAACGTTTCAGCCGAACTCCCTGAGGAAGGAGCGGTATGGACAGTGACAGAGAATGCTGATGGCAATGTGACTATTGCTAATCCTTCAGTCGGGAAATGGATTCAGTATGACGGCGGCTACAACAGCTGGGGATCTTACGATTCTGAAAAGGGAGCTCTCCCCAAGATGTATAATGCGGCCGCATCAGCTCAGGCAGCTGCAGTTCCTGCTCGTATAGTTGCAGGCACTCCTGTGACAGCCAACATGACCTCCGTATATGAATTCGACGGAAGCAAGTGGGCTCCTGCCGAAGGCGTGATGGCACTTGATGCTGACGACTATACAGCAATGGGCTTTGCTGCCAACAAGCTTGACAATGCCGATATCTATCTGCCGCTGTTCCTGAAAAACAACTGTCCATATGCAGTTGAAGGCAACACAATGGCAGTAGTCTACAACGGCGCATCTTGCTCAGTGCTCGTCTACAACGGTCAGAGCTGGACTATCAACAACAACGATCTCCAGACCAAGACTGCTCAGTTCGTGAAGAACGGCAATGATTGGAAGTTTGTGAAATATGTCGGCAAGGCTTACTTCAACTATACCACCGAACTGATCCTCGACCGTGCATACCTCATAGTGTCAGAAGGCATCTGCGCTATTCCAACTGCAACTTCAAAGAGCTACGGCTATATGTACACCTCTCCAGTAAATCCTGTAAATGGAGTGATCGAGGAGAAGAACGAGGTGAACGCATTCACATTTGCAAGTAGTGCTGTAGTTGGCGACAAAGAATACAAACTCGGTGAAGGCCAGTTCTTCATTGTTGACTCCAACGGCCGCTACAGCTATATGTCGGGCACATATACTTCATTCAACCTTGCTGATGCTCCTGTAGTGAAAGATGGCGCAGTCGATCCGGCTTACATCTTCACTGCTTCTTGCAACAGCGATGGACTTTGGACCATCAGCAATGTCGGCAACGGCAAGTGGATCCAGTACTCATCAAGCTACTCTTCTTGGGGTTGCTACGACGTAGAGAGCGGATCTCTTCCCGAGCTCTATATCCTTGCTGCTGAATAAATCCTCATTTGATATTCAAAAGGGAGGTCGCTTTCTGAAGAAGGCGGCCTCTTTTCTTGTCAAGAGCACATTAAATACTACACATTTTAAAAATAATGTGCAATTAATTGGTCAAATCAAATAAAATGTATACTTTTGCAAACAAAGTAAATAAAAACAATTATACAGGTAAATATATGTACGAACTCATGCAACTGGCACAGCGGCTCAAAGGTCTGCGCGATTCTCTCGATCTCTCGTTGGAGGAAATGGCGGCAGACTGCGGCGTTACGCCCGAGACGCTTCAAAAATACGAAAGTGGAAATCACGATATCCCGGTAAGTTTCCTTCAGCGGCTCGCAAGCCGAAACGGAGTTGAGCTCACAGCCCTGCTCTTTGGCGAAGAGCCCAAGATGAACACTTACTATGTCAACCGCAAAGGCAAGGGCGTGAAGGTGGAGCGCCGCGCAGCTTATTCTTATGAGGACCTGGCTTCCGGTTTCCGCCAGAGAAACATGCTGCCATTCCTCGTCACTATCTCTCCTGACCACACCGCCGGCACAATTCATGCTCCCAACTCACATGAAGGGCAGGAATTCAACTACGTTCTCGAAGGTGAATTGGAAATTACCATTGGTAAGAAAACTACAATACTTCGTCCCGGCGACAGCGTTATGTTCGACGCTACAATGCCGCATGCCCTGCGTGCAATAGGCGACAAAGAAGCCAAAATGATAGCCATAATCAATTGAGAATTGGATGTCGTGAATTTTTCATGATATATTATGTTTTATCCTGACAAATAATAATATATCATGCCACTACGGTACTCATCAACTCAAAAACACTTCAGGTAAAAAGATATGTTAGAGAAATTTCTGGATAAGACCGAATTCGAGTCTTATGATGACTTTATGGCAAATTTCAAAGTAAATGTGCCTGAAAATTTCAATTTTGGATACGATGTGGTCGACGCATGGGCTGAAAAGGAGCCTGATAAGGAGGCCCTTTTATGGACCAACGACAAGGGAGAAGTGCGCCATTTCACATTTGCCGATATCAAGCGTGAGTCTGACAAGACTGCTTCTTTTTTTCAGTCATTAGGAATTGGACGCGGCGACATGGTGATGCTCATCCTGAAACGCCATTATCAATTCTGGTTCTCCATTGTTGCACTCCATAAACTTGGAGCCACAGTGATCCCTGCCACCCACCTTCTAACCCCTAAAGACATCAAATATAGGTGTGAGATGGCTGACATAAAGGCCATCGTATGTGCAGGCGACCAAGTCATAGTAGATCATATCGAAAAAGCACTTCCCCAGTGTCCTTCGGTAAAGGCAGTGGTTTCCACCGGTCCTATCGTGCCTGAAGGTTGGTACGATTTCGATTCTTCTATCGAGAAGGCAGCGCCATTCGTCCGTCCGGAGGTGGCAAATACCAACGATGACGTCAGCCTTCTTTACTTCACATCCGGCACCACCGGAGAGCCCAAGATGGTAGCCCATGACTTCACATATCCACTCGGACATATCATTACTGCAAGCTACTGGCACAATCTCAAAAAAGACAGTCTCCATCTCACACTTGCCGACACCGGCTGGGGAAAGGCTGTATGGGGCAAGCTATACGGACAATGGATTGCTGGCGCCGACGTGTTTGTATATGATTTCGACAAATTCGAACCAGTAGACGTATTACATAAGATCCAGGATTATAACATCACTTCGCTGTGTGCTCCTCCTACTATTTTCCGCTTCCTCATACGTGAAGACCTCTCTAAATTCAATCTATCTTCCCTAAAATATTGCACAATAGCCGGAGAAGCACTCAATCCGAGCGTATTTGAGGAATGGAAGAAACTGACCGGCATCAAGCTTATGGAAGGTTTTGGACAGACTGAGACCACTCTCACTGTAGCTACTTATCCGTGGTGTGAACCCAAACCGGGGTCAATGGGTTTGAAAGGTCCGGAATACGACATCGACTTGGTTGATGATAACGACGAACCGGTGGAAGACGGTGTGCATGGAGAAATTGTCGTCCGTCTGCATCCAGATAAGAAACCGCTCGGACTCTTCAAAGAATACCTCAATGATTCCGAACTGACTGATGAGGCCATGCACGACGGACTGTATCATACAGGCGACGTGGCATGGCGTGATGAAGACGGATATTATTGGTTTGTCGGCAGAAAAGACGATGTAATCAAGTCTTCCGGCTACCGTATCGGTCCATTTGAAGTTGAAAGCGCCCTTATGACTCACCCAGCTGTAGTGGAATGCGCAATTACCGGCGTTCCCGATGAAGTCCGCGGGCAGGTGGTGAAGGCTACCGTGGTTCTTGCTTCCGACTATAAAGGGAAAGAGGGTCCTGAGCTCATCAAGGATATTCAAGACCATGTAAAGCGCGTCACTGCTCCTTATAAATACCCACGCATAGTGGAATTTGTAGAAGAACTCCCCAAGACCATCTCCGGCAAGATTCGCCGCGCAGCCATCCGCAAAGACGATTGAAAATTTGGATGACTCTACATTGAAAATTTGGAGAATCCAAAGTTTTTTATTAACTTTGCACCAAGTTTTCATTTAAAGGATTCAACACCGGAACATGCTCATCTCACGTAAGCAAAGACGACGTAGCAAACATCAACAATTCACCCGATTGCGTCATTGCAAGAAGGTACTCCCTCAGGTGTGCGGACTTGACGCTGAGATGTGTCGTGCAGTTTCGGATAATTACGCATAGGAAAGACCGCGTTCCGACCATTCGGAATGCGGTCTTGCATTTATAAAAACAATAACAGCAATGAAAATCGGTATTGTAATGGGTTCTGCTTCCGATTGGCCCGTAATGAAAGGAAGTGCTGAGATTCTCGATGAATTCGGCGTGGAATACGACAAGAAAGTGCTTAGCGCACACCGCACCCCCCACGAACTTGAGGCTTGGGTGAGCGGAGCCCGCGAAGCAGGATACGCAGCGATAATAGCTGCAGCCGGAGGTGCAGCCCACCTTGCCGGCGTTTGCGCCGCTTTCACTACACTCCCCGTAATCGGAGTGCCTATCAAGGCTCGCACTCTCGATGGTCTCGACTCCCTGCTCTCAATGGTGCAGATGCCTTCCGGAATCCCTGTTGCCACTGTCAGCATCGACGGAGCCAAAAATGCTGCTCTTCTCGCCATTGAAATCATGGCAGTCACCGACAAGGACCTGGAAGCCAAGATGGCTGATTTCCGCAAGAAACAAGCTGAAAAAGTGCTCGCAAGCGAACTGAACTGAGTTGAAGCTTAACAAGTTTAGGAAGTTTACAAAAGTTTAAACTGTTTAAACCATTTAAACTATCAAAAAACCCTTAGACTATTTAAACTTATTAAACCATATATGAACCAGAACAAACGAATTTTCGTGGAGAAAAGCGGCGCCTACAGGGTAGAAGCTGATAGTCTCCGTCGGGAACTCAATGAAAACCTCGGTCTTGACATCAAGAATTTGCGCCTCATTTGCGTATATGATGTCTTCAATGCCGATCCTGCCCTCGTGGAAGAGGCTAAATACCGTGTCTTTGGCGAACCTGCCACCGATACCGTAGTCGAGGACTTTGATCTTACAGGGAAAAAATATCTGGCTGTGGAATGCCTGCCCGGTCAATTCGACCAGCGCGCTTCTTCCGCAGAAGACTGCGTGAAACTGATCGACCCGGCTTCCGAGGCTGAGATTCGCAGCGCAAAACTTATGATTTTCGATGATGGCGTGTCGGAAGAGGATCTTGAAAAGATTGCGCACTATACCATCAATGCCGTCGAGTCTCGAAAAAAAGACATGACAGTGCTCTGCCCCCCCGAACGTGCTACCGCATCTCCGGTGAAAGTGCTTGAAGGATTCCGCGACATAACTCTTGAGAGCGCTCCCGCTTTCATTCAGGATATGGGACTTGCCATGAACGATGCCGACCTCATGACTGTCGTAGACTACTTCAAGAAAGAAGGAAGGGATCCAAGAGAGACTGAACTAAGGATTCTCGATACATACTGGAGCGACCATTGCCGCCACACTACCTTCATGACTGAACTCACTGACATTGAAGTGGAAGATAGCCCTGTGGCTGACGACATAAAGGCATCTCTCGAACTTTACAAGCAGATGCGCAAGGATTTAGGGCGAGAAGAAAAACGTCTTTGCCTGATGGATCTCGCATGCATCGGGGCCCGCTGGCTCAAGGCAAAAGGGATCCTCGACGATCAGGAAGAAAGCGAGGAAAACAATGCCTGCTCAATCGTCATCGACGTTGACACTGAAAATGGGGAGAAAGAGAAGTGGCTTCTCATGTTCAAGAATGAGACCCACAACCATCCCACTGAAATTGAACCATTCGGAGGTGCCTCCACTTGCCTTGGCGGAGCTATCCGCGACCCGCTGAGCGGCCGCAGCTACGTATATCAGGCTATGCGAGTGACAGGTGCCGGCGACATATACAAACCCGTCAGTGAGACTATGCATGGCAAGCTCCCACAGCGTGTGATCTCCAAACGTGCTGCTGCAGGCTACAGCAGCTATGGCAACCAGATCGGTCTTGCCACGACGCATGTACGCGAGATTTTCCATCCTAACTACGTAGCAAAGCGTCTTGAAGTTGGTGCCGTGGTTGGTGCCGTGAAGCAAGCCGATGTTCGCCGCGAACGTCCGGCTGCCGGCGACGTGATCCTGATGTTTGGTGGACGTACCGGCCGCGACGGCATCGGTGGAGCCACCGGTTCAAGCAAGGAGCACAATGTAAGCTCTCTTGAGCAGTGCGGAAGCGAGGTGCAGAAAGGCAACGCCCCTGAAGAGCGTAAGATCGAGCGCCTCTTCCACCGTCCGGAAGTGACCCGACTCATCAAGAAATCAAACGACTTCGGAGCCGGCGGTGTCAGCGTGGCAATCGGTGAGCTTGCCGATGGACTTGACATATATCTTGACCGCGTTCCTGTGAAATACAGTGGCTTGAACGCAACCGAACTGGCTATTAGCGAAAGCCAGGAGCGCATGAGCGTAGTGGTTGAGAAAAAAGATATGGAGGAATTCATCAAATACTGCCATGAGGAAAACCTTGAGGTGACTCACGTAGCTGATGTGACGGACCGCGGCCGTATGCGCATGATGATGAATGGTGAGGTTGTGGCAGACCTGAGCCGAGAATTCATCGACTCAGCAGGTGCCACCCGAAAGGCTTCTGTAAAGATTGGGGCTGTTGCTCCGGAAATGCCTCACAAGACGCCGGCTTCATTTGAAGAGATGCTTGCCGACGAGAATGTGACATCTCAGAAAGGCCTTATCGAGATGTTCGACTCCACTATCGGGGCATCCACAGTGCTTATGCCCTTCGGTGGAAAGACCCAGGGCACCGAGACCCAGGTAAGTGTCCAGAAACTTCCTACCGGTGGATTTACCAACACCGCAAGCATGATGGCATATGGCTTCAATCCATTCATTAGCGAATGGAGCCCCTATCATGGAGCTGCGTTCGCAGTAGTTGAGGCTGTTGCTAAAGTGGCTGCCGCTGGTGGCGACACAACACGCATGCGTTTCTCCTATCAGGAATACTTCGAACGTATGCACACCGATAAATCGTGGGGCAAACCTGCTGCCGCGCTTCTCGGTGCACTCAAGATGCAGAAGGAATTTGGTCTTCCATCCATTGGTGGCAAGGATTCGATGAGCGGTACGTTTGCCGACATCTCAGTTCCTCCAACTCTGATAGCATTTGGCATCGTGCCCGTGGATGCAAGAAATGTGATCAGCCCTGAATTTAAAGAGGCAGGAGATGTCCTCTATCTTCTCGAGGCCAAACCTCTCCCCAATGGCATGCCTGACACCGACAAACTGAAGAAAAACTTTGCTGTCATTCATGAAGATATTAAGGCCGGCCGCATAAAAGCTGCATATGCCCTCGGATTCGGAGGTCTCGGCGAAGCCGTGGCAAAGATGAGCTTCGGCAATGAGATAGGTGCCATCATCGAATATCCGGAAGCAGACCTATATAAGTGGAACTATGGTGCAATCCTTGTGGAGAGTGCCGAGAAGCTCGGAAGCGAATATAAGTCAATTGGAGCCACAATTGCAGACCCAATCCTCAATATCAATGGCAATAAAAAGGAAATATTCCTCCTTAAGGAAGCCAACAGTGCACGCTTCAACGAAGTTTATCCCGATCATGCCGACACCAAAGGTATTGCTGAAAATGCTACATCCGGCGAGAATAAGACAGTATGGAAAGGTGAGCCTGTAGAGCATCCTGTAGTATATCTCCCTGTATTCCCGGGCACCAACTGCGACTACGATATGATCCGTGCCTTCAGCCGTGAAGGAGCAGAATGCACCACGAGTGTCTTCTGCAATCTCACTCCTGAACAGACCCGCGAATCTGTAGCCACAATGGCGAAGATGATCGATGATTGCCATATTCTTGCTTTTAGTGGCGGTTTCTCTCTTGGCGACGAACCGGACGGAAGCGGAAAGTTTATTGCAAGTGTCATCATGAATGATGCCGTGAAGGAAGCCATCGAGCGTCTTCTTAAGCGTGGAGGTCTCGTAATTGGTATCTGCAATGGTTTCCAAGCTCTCGTGAAGTCAGGTCTCCTGCCCTTCGGCAAGATCGGTGAGCTATCAGCTGAAAGCCCTACCCTCTTCCGCAATGATATCAACCGCCATATCTCCCAGATAGCCGTGACTCGTGTGGGCAGCATTGCTTCTCCTTGGCTCGACGGGTTCAGCATCGGTCAGCTTCATTCGATAGCGGTATCTCACGGTGAGGGTAAGTTCACAGCAAGCCCAGAGCTTGTGAAGCAGCTTGCAGAGGCAGGACAGATTGCATTCCAATATGCCGATGCTGCCGGCAACGCCACTATGACGAGCCCATTCAACCCCAACGGATCTACCGATGCGATAGAAGGTATTATCAGCCCTGACGGACAGATTCTCGGCAAGATGGGTCACTCGGAGCGTTACGACGACGGACTCTTCAAGAACATCGCCGGCGACAAACGTCAGAACCTCTTCGCCAACGCAATCCGATATTTTAAAACGCAAAACGTATAACGTAAAATGCATAACAATGGCTAAATCATATGAAGCCTCCGGCGTGAATCTTGAAGCCGGATATGAAGTAGTAAGCCGCATCAAGAAGCATGTGGCAAGCACTAATCGCCCGGGAGTCATGGGAAACATTGGTGCTTTCGGAGGCATGTTCGATCTTGCAAGCCTCGGATATAAGGAACCGATTCTCGTGAGCGGCACCGATGGCGTAGGCACAAAGCTTAAAATCGCTTTTGCTGTCGACAAACACGACACAATCGGCATCGATGCAGTGGCAATGTGCGTCAACGATGTCCTCGCACAGGGTGCTGAACCTCTGTTCTTCCTCGACTACGTGGCTGTCGGCAAAAACGAGCCGGCTGTAGTGGAAGCTATCGTATCCGGTGTTGCTGAAGGTTGCCGCCAGGCAGGTTGCGCCCTCATCGGAGGAGAGACCGCAGAAATGCCCGGCATGTACCAGCCCGGCGACTACGACATCGCAGGCTTCACCGTAGGAGCTGTCGACCGCTGCAATCTTATCGATGGAAGCAAGGTCAAGACCGACGACGTTCTCGTTGGTATTGCTTCTTCAGGCGTTCATTCCAATGGATTCTCTCTTGTACGCAAGATTGTGGCTGATGCAGGATTGGAATTCGATAAGAAATATGAGGAGACAGGCGACAAAACCTTAGGAGAGCTGCTTCTCACACCGACACGCATCTATGTGAAACCTGTGCTTGACGTTATCCGTAACGTTGATGTTCACGGCGTAGCCCACATCACCGGCGGTGGATTCGATGAAAATATTCCACGTATTCTTCACGACGGACAAGGAATTGAAGTAAAAGAAGGCTCATGGGAAATCCTCCCCGTATTCCGTCTTCTTGAGAAATATGGCAAAGTTCCTCACCGCGAGATGTTCAACATCTTCAACATGGGCATTGGCATGGTATTGGCTGTCGACGAGAAAGACGCTGCCAAAGCCATCGAAATTCTCGAGCGCCACGGCGAAAAGGCTTCAATAATCGGAAAGATCACCGACACCCCGGGAGTAGAGATCATCTGATTGCCAGAGTCCTCCGAGAACTCTGAAAACTTGACAACCCGACAACTTGAAAACTTGAAAACAAAAAATATGAGAGCACTTATAAGCGTTAGCGACAAGCGCGGCGTAGTAGAATTTGCACGCCGGCTTCAGGAAATGGGATGGGAGATCATCGCCACCGGAGGCACAATGAAAGCCCTCCGCGATGCCGGCCTGAAAATAATCAACATCAGCGACGTGACAGGTTTCCCTGAAATATGTGAGGGTCGCGTGAAGACCCTCCACCCGAAGGTTCACGGCGGTCTGCTCGCCCGTCGCGATGTACCGGAACATATGGCTGAGATAGCAGCCAACGGTATCGAAACTATTGAGATGGTATGTGTAAACCTATATCCATTTGAGGCCACCATCGCAAAAGAGGGCGTCACACTTGCCGATGCTGTCGAGAATATCGACATAGGTGGTCCCTCCATGCTCCGCAGCGCAGCCAAAAACTTCGCTTCTGTTACTGTCGTCTGCGACCCCGACGACTATGACAAGATTATTGAAGAGATCAGCGCTACCGGCGACACCACACTCGAGACGCGCTTCAAGCTGTCGGCTAAAGCATACACTCACACAGCATTGTACGACAGCCATATAGCCACCTATATGCGCGAGAAAGCTGGCTTGGAAGAAAAACTCTTCCTATCTTTCGACCGCGTTCAGACACTCCGCTATGGAGAGAACCCCCACCAGCAGGCTGCTCTCTACAAGGCTCCGGAAGAAGAGTCTTACTCACTCCTGAGTGCTAAGCAGCTCAATGGCAAGGAACTTAGCTACAACAACATCCAGGATGCCAATGCCGCACTGAATATCGTGCGCGAATTTGACGAGCCATTCTGCGTAGGACTCAAGCACATGAATCCCTGCGGAGCCGCAGTGGGCGCCACTATCGAAGAGGCTTGGCAAAAAGCTTATGAAGC
>JAIDTO010000258.1 GCA_029060625.1 Muribaculaceae bacterium
ACCTGGTGTGGCCCTTGCCGCATGATGCATCCCATCCTTGAAGAACTTCATGAGAAGATGGGCGATAAGGTAAGAATCATCAAGATTGATATCGACAAGAATGAGCAGCTTGCCGCAAAATATGTGGTTCAATCAGTGCCTACTTTGATGATTTTCAAGAATAATAAGCTTGAATGGCGTGGCGCAGGAGTTCACTCTGCCGCTGACCTCCAGAGGCTTCTTGAGGCATACATTTAATGTAATACATAATTAGAGAGAGTATTAAATAATACATGAAAAAAATCCCGAACCGTAAAATGGTTTGGGATTTTTTATGAACAGCTTGATATAACCTAATCGGTATTTATCAAAGGATTTTCAGAGTAATGGAATTATGCATTATGAATTATGCATTATGCATTATTTGAAAGAGTCGGGGAGGTCATTTTCGTATAGGACAGTGTCACCGGGAGCGAGGATCTTGGCGAGGAGAGTTTGGGAGTCGGTGAAAGTATCTACTATATGAAGATTCTTTTCATCGAAATCGGTGGACCGGATACCGTCTACGAGTGCGTTGCGGTTATAGGCTCCAACAATCACTGCCACATCGACATTTTCTCCAATATGCTTGCCGAGTTCTCGGTTTAGATTTTCCTGTTCGCTACCGAGTTCGATCATTCCGGGGGTGACGATAATTCTTTTTCCATCCTTGAATTGAGACAGGACATCGACTGCCATTCGGGATCCTGCCGGATTGGAATTGAAAGCATCGTCAATGATTGTAACGCCTCCAGGGGTACGCTTCACGTTGAGACGATGCTCGACTTGATCAATTGAATCAACTGCTCGCCGAATTTCATCAGGTGTTACCCCAAGATGCAAAGCTACAATTACCGCAGCCACCAGATTAGAAATATTGCATTCTCCTACAAGGCGCGTATGAAGTTCAAGTCGAGTTCCATCTTTTCCTTCTACAGTGAAATCTGTGCCATCAGGTGTGTATTTGACATCCGTTGCTATGTAGTCGCAACCTTTGGTATCAGCTACGCCATAACGAGCCACTTCAACATTATTGACAGGACGGTTTGCACACCATTCGAAGTCATTATTGACCACTGCGAAGCCATCAGACGGAAGGGCATCAATAAGCTCGAATTTTGTCTTCTGCACGTTTTCGATGCTTTTGAAAGACTCTAAGTGCATAGGACCAACAGCTGTCACAATGCCAATCTGTGGGTGAACCATATCGCATATTTCCTTAATGTCGCCAAGCTGCTTGGCACCCATCTCGCAGATGAACACTTCATTGTAAGGCTTCATCATCTCGCGGACCGTACGAATTACTCCCATTGGTGTGTTATAGCTTCCCGGAGTCATCAAAACATCGTAGTGCTCTGAGAGTATTCGCTGAAGATAATGTTTGGTGGATGTCTTTCCATAACTTCCGGTGATACCTATTATCTTAAGCTCCGGCATCCCCTGGAGTATAGAGACAGCTTCATTGCGATACTTGGCATTAATAGAGGCTTCAACGGGCTTTAATACCCATACGGCAAGAATGGCTATAGCCCAAGAGAAGATGCATATGAAGAGTATTGCGCCAAGGCTCAGTTGACCCCCACTATAGTAAAGGAAAGCGTCGCTTCCGCCTCTTCCGACAGTAAGTATCACAGCAAGGGAAAAAGCTACAGCAAAGAAAACGCATACACTATAGATTCGTTTTACCCTGGGAGTGAATACAAGGGGTTTCTTGAATTTCTTACGAAGCATCACTATTGTTTGCACGCAGCAGGTTGCCGCCACGATCAGCGCATTGAGAGCAGGAGTGAGAAGAGTGGAAAAAAGGAGGAAAAGCACGCCTACATTAACGAGGCGTGATGCTGAAGAGATATCGCCCGATCTGTTGAGCCATTTCCAGTATCGGTCGATTCGATAGCTATTCTGCTGAAGCATATGAATGTCATGACGGAAATTAATCATCATATATATTCCGCATATGACGTAGATTACGATTGAAAAAGCGTTCACTTTATAAGGGTTAAGGGTTAAGGGTTAAGGGTTAAGGGTTAAGGGTTAAGGATTTAGATGCTGAAAAAGGAGCTGACTACAGCCTTGAATCCAAATGGATTGTCAAGGAAGGAATAGTGTCCGCAACCGGGGAATGAAACAAGCCCTGCATCAGGGATAAGCTTCTTCATTGTTTGGGCATCTGAGAGGGGAGTGGCTGTGTCATCTTCACCCCAGACGAGAAGCACGGGAGCCTTTATGGAGGGCATTGCATATTTTAGATCCTCATTGACGCATTTGCTCATAATGGCACGCATGCGGGGAGAGGAGTTGCGATAGTCGGCCGACCCATTCTTCCCTCGAAGTTTATCTACTATTTCAGTTCCTTTTTTCTTTCCGCATAGGAGCAAGACTGTATTCTTAATAGCCTTAAAAGAATATACTTTCCAATAATATGAAAGGCTGCGTTTAGGCTTGATTCCTGCAGAATCTACGAGAAGCACTTTGTCGATATCACCTCTTGAACTCAAGAGGATGCTGATGCGTCCGCCGAATGAGTGCCCGACGAGAGATGGACTGACGAGGCCAAGCTTCGTGATAAACTTTTCCATCATTGCGGTGAAGTCTTCCACTCCCCAGACGGAAGGTGGTTCTGAACTTTTCCCATGTCCGGGAAGGTCAACATTAATCACCCTCATCTTTCCTTTGAAAATGTTTTCGATGGAGGCCACTGTGTCGACATTGCATCCCCAGCCATGCATTATTATGACAGGACGGAGATCTATCTCGCCGGAGTCTCTATAGTGTAGACTTACGCCATCTATATCAATAGTCTTATCCATATTTCTTATTTAAGGAATCTCTTAGTAAGATCACCATATGCGTCTATTCTGCGGTCGCGAAGGAATGGCCACCATTGCCTTACGTTTTCAGAACGCTCCATGTCAATGTCGACTACTTCTTCAGCCGATTTATCATCCGGTGCAAGATATAGCAATTCACCCTGTGGCCCGGCAACAAAACTTGACCCCCAGAAATCAATGCCGGAAGAAACCTCTGAAAGGTCTTCCTCAAAACCAACACGATTCACACTCACTACAGGAATGCCATTGGCAACCGCATGAGCTCGCTGCACCGTGATCCAAGCATCACGCTGACGCATCTTCTCATCCTCCGGATCATCAGGATTCCATCCTATTGCAGTAGGATAGATCAACATGTCTGCTCCATCGAGAGCCATAAGGCGAGCTGCTTCAGGATACCATTGGTCCCAACAAACAAGCACGCCGAGTCTTCCTACCGACGTATCAATTGGATGAAATCCCATATCGCCGGGGGTGAAATAAAACTTCTCATAGAATCCCGGGTCGTCAGGGATATGCATCTTGCGGTATCGACCGGCAACACTTCCGTC
>JAIDTO010000259.1 GCA_029060625.1 Muribaculaceae bacterium
ACTAATTTCATACTTGCATTATGAAATACCTACCAATTTACTATGGATATAGCGATATGATATATGGATTGTCTATATTACACAACTTTTGCAAGCTAAAAAATACTCACGCAGAGGCCGCAAAGGGGCAGGAGACGAAGATGTGGACGGCTGGGAAGCCGTCCCTCCATACAAGGCTCCGCGACTCGGTTGTGGCGAGCCCGCGGAGTGATCGGCCTACTTCGTATCGGCCAGAGAACGCAGAGAAGGCTACGGAGTCACGACGAGACATATAATACATATAATATAAGTATAATTTAAAAGCTTTTTTTGTGAATTATATGTAAAAAATCGTCTAATCTTTTGGTCATACCAAATTAAATCGCTATATTTGCAGAAAAGTTGCAGGATTATGATATTAAATTTAGAATTTAAGAATTATAGATCATTCAAAGGCACTTGCTCCTTTACAACGGAACCGACCTCTACAAAAGCAAAGGTCGAAAATCTATGTGAGGTTGAGACTAAGGCTGAGGGTCCCAAAAAAGCATTGAAGATTTCCTTAATATATGGTGCTAATGCTTCTGGCAAAACCAACATTATAAAATTCCTATATGGGTTCAGACGTTGGGTGCTGAACCTTGACAATCGTTTCGGAGAAGATATTGTGCTGTATCAGCCGTTCAAGTTTGATAGTGCGACGGCAAACGCCCCCATTGAGTTCTCAATGGATTTCATAGCCCAAAAGATAAGGTATAAATACGAAGTGTGTTTTTCAAGACAAAAGATTGATTCCGAGTCTTTGATTTCATATCCCAACGGAAAACAGACTCTACTCTATAACCGTATTGCATTACCTGACAATCCTGAGTCTGACACTATTAAGTTTGGGGCAAGCCTTACAGCTAATAAGCCTTTTAATGTATTCAAAAATCAGCTGCTTATCTCGAAATTCCTTAAGGACACTCCATGCGCACCTATAACAAGTGCTGCGAAATATCTGGCCGACATAGTCATTTCCAATGGGTTTCATGAAGACACTGTGCTTGGAGAAGACAAAGAAATGCTTAGGTGGCTGTATTCCAATCCTGACAACAAACGTATGCTTGCCGAACTGCTGGCCTTCGCTGACACAGGATTAACTGACTTTCAGGTAAAAAAACGAAGCAGTGATTTTGAAGTAACCGGGCTGCATGGTCTGTTCAAGGACGGGGAAAACATAGGAAAGACAGAGCTGCCATTGAAAGAGGAGTCTTTTGGAACAAGGGCATTGTTTCTCATAGGATGTCATACTTTACAGGCCCTGCAAAACGGCAGTCCGTTCTTTGTGGATGAGATGGACTCAGGCCTCCACTCTTATATAACTCAACTGATTGTTGACATTTTCAGAAACGAACGGATCAATGATAAGCATTCCCAATTAATTTTCACGACCCACGATGTAAATTTGCTTGATCAAAACACCATCCGTAAAGACCAGGTCTGGTTTACAGAGAAAGATAAGTTCGGGGTATCGGAATTATTCACTCTTTCAGATTTTGATGATGTCCGGGAAGAGACCCCATTTGCCAGGTGGTATCTTAACAACAAGTTTGGCGGAGTACCTTCTCTATCATCATTGGAAAAACTCTTTGTAGAAGATGGGAAGGAATAACCGGGCCTCCCGTCATAGCAATTATGTCATCCGGATAGTGTGTGAGGGAAATAAGACTGAACCTCTATTCTTTACCAGTCTGTGCGATCTGTATTATAAGGACAAGGTCGGCATGGACGTGCGCACCGTCCCACAACCTTACGTTCCACAGGACGAGGAGGCTAAAAAATCCGACAGGGGCAGCTATAAAGGGAAAAAACGACAAGTGAATCGAGAAAAAGAGTTTATTCCTGAAGAGGTGAAAATAACCGGAGTTCCTCCATTAAAATGGGTTCAATATGCAAGAAACCTTCTGACTGAAGGTGTAGATGAAGCTTGGGCTGTATATGATAAGGATAACCACCCGATGCATAAGGAGGCTATGGAAGAGGCTGATAAGATAATTGACGGCAAGAAGGTACACGTTGCTTTCTCCAGCCGAAGTTTTGAATACTATCTGCTTCTCCATTTTGAATATATATACCATAGTTTCAATGAAACAGAATGTGGAGAGAAAATCAATGGTAAGAAGAAAATATTTGAGTGCGGTACAGGAAAAAATCCAGAAAAGGATTGTGGAGGAAAGAACTGTATAAATGGTTATGCGAGAGATAAGGGTTACTGGAAGGAAACAAAAACATCAGAGTCTACGTTCCCACTTGTCAAGGATAATCTATGGAAGGGGATGATAAACGCACGTCGCCTTAGAGCCGAAAGTGACGCATCTACCGAAAAACCAATTTACGAAAGAAATCCGTATACCAATGTAGATCTTCTTGTGGGTAGGCTGCTTGGTAAGGAAACTGTAGATTATGGCTCGCTCTATCAATATAAAGAACATGGTCATGACTGGTCTGTAAAGTTGTGTGAAGATGGTTTGATCATAAAAAATAATAAAGCCGGGGCTGAGCTTTTCCCAAAGGGCATTTTCAGAGTGTATGATTTCGAAATGAAGACAGAATTGGATCTAAATGATAAGGTTATTCTGTTGAAGCATGACGAAGAATTGCTGGTACCCTGCAAACTTGAGCCTCAGCAAACTATTTTAATCAAGATAGATCCGGATAAGGAGGTACTAATGCTATCTAAATTTTCTGAATAAGATTTTAAAATGGCAAATCTGCATAATTTATGCAGATTTGCCATTTTAATTATGGATTTTGTAATTTAATCCCACCAATACACAGTGTAGGCACATACTCACGACGAGCCATATGGCGCCGTGTCGATAACACCGAGCATACTCAGCCGATTCTTTTTTATGTCTGTTCCGGCTTTCTGAATGACGGCATTCACGCCAAAGACATCGAGGTTTGCCTATGGCTGCTCTTCAATGTCTTTCGCGTCTATACCTGTCTTTGAAAACGGGCCTGTATCGAATACCTGCGTAAAACGAATATCCGCCTGCAACGACAATCCAGTAGATCTAAGTCATTGACAATTCCCTTGTGATGATTGAGCCTCGGCAGGGGCGTTTTTCGATGCAAAGTTAATGCGGACGGGAGGAACGTCAAGCGCCGCTATGCTTGCTGCCGGAGCACCGGCTATGCCGATACGGGCACCAACGCCAAAACCGCCACAAGTGTCAGCTTTCGCGTCGGTACCCGATACTGTGATAATATGCCTGCAACGGCAACTATGTCGTTATTCAGATCTACCACTTTATTACTCGATATATTCACCAGTACAAAGGGTCTGTACTATTATTACCGAGCGAACGCCTGCATTTGGACATAACTTTTGATAGTACTCTGTTTTGTCCTTGTATAGCCATGGACGGACGTATAGTGGTTGATCGGATCTTACTGGCAATCCCGATACCCGTTCAAGTATTACAAAGAAATCGTCCACTCCGGAATCATCTATTGTTTCATGAAGAATCCAAGTACCTTCCGAGACAATCTGCCCCTGTGGCAAAATACAGGTATATTTTGCTTCAATTTTTTCAATAGGTTGCCTCTCAAACCCATACTTATATCTACTATTGCCTTCACTGTCAATCAACTCAATTATATTGACATCTTTGCCTGATATTTTTCCGTAATATAACAGATAAAAGCTGTGTGAGAGCGCATCTACATCTGACGATATGCAAGACTCTACTGCGTCCACATCATCTGCATCAATAGCGTATTGAATTGATATGTTGAAGCCGTCGAATTTCTTTGACATTATTTCAATCAGTCTATATTCAACGTTAGGACTGTCTTGTGGAGGATTGGCAAGAATGGTCTTTTCAACCTTCAGTAGATATTTGTATCCTTTCTCATAACTAAATCCAATGATACCATCAAGGTGTTCCCATTCATTTGAATCTTCTTCTTTTATTCGCAGACATTCACCGTTCCCACCCAAATATATCATATCATCTGTATGCGAATCTACAGAAAGAAGAATGGTGGAAGTATTATCTTTGGGTTCGTCTTCATTGCTACATGATGTAATGAAAAGACAGGCGATGAAAAGGAATGGAATTAAAATATTCTTCATATAGTTATTATTTTTATTTAGTTTTCTTTGAAATTTCTCTGATTCTTTTAAGCTGACGGCGAGAGATATTGAGATACGAGTTTTATTTCATATTAAGTTCATGATCTCTGTTCAGCTTTTCGCGCATAATCTTTGCCGGGATTACGATTACCTCCGAATCTTCAAGAGCGATAATGTCTGTCCGCATTCTGGTGGAGTGCATCACACTCTCATAGTCTATCAGAAG
>JAIDTO010000026.1 GCA_029060625.1 Muribaculaceae bacterium
CTCCTCTCGTCGGCCATATAAATCTTCATAATCTCTTAAATAACCTTTGAGCAGGCTTTCCAATCCATTTTCCTTACTGAAGTCCTCTGCGTTAAAGTCAAAGCGTAATACAGGAGATGGAGTCCAGTCGAGGTTCATGCTGTCTGCAGCCAGTCCTTTGAAGAGTTCGCGCCGACCCTCAAAATAAGCCTCAAGTGTAGAAAGCAAGAGACTTTTCCCAAAACGTCTCGGACGGCTCAGGAATATGTACTTGCCATGTCTCAACAGCGGCTTGATATATGCAGTTTTATCAACATATGCGTAGCCCTCCTCAATAATATTGGAGAAGGTCTGCATTCCTATCGGATATCTCAGATCATCCATGATTCTCAAACTTTCCGCAAATATAGCGAAAATCCCATATATTTGCAAAAAAACTTTCAATCCTTTATGAGACGTGGCCTTAGGATTTTTTCTTTACCTGTTTTGTTTGTAATGTCTTGGGGATTTTGTATTTTTGCATTTTGATAGGGGAGAGGTTAATAAAATTCATAGAAATGAAAATACGTTATAGTTTATCGAAATATATCAGAAGATGCTGTTTTGGCATGGGATTATGTCTTTCCATATCCAGCATCGATGCAGATGCACAGGTTAGTTTTGGAACGCCGGAGAAGTTTAATGAAGGATGGATGTTTCAACTTGGTGATGAAAAGGATGCCTATCAACCGGAATATGCCGATTCTGCATGGCGGCAGCTTTCGTTGCCCCACGATTGGAGTATTGAGGGGACTTATTCCCCGGATCTTGCGAGCGGTACGGGGTATTTGCCGGGTGGAATCGCTTGGTATCGCAAGCATTTCAATCATAATGCTAACGATGATTCCGAGAAGACATATATCTTCTTTGAAGGAGTCTACAACCGAAGCGATGTGTATTTAAACGGACATCATCTTGGTAACCGTCCAAACGGTTACTCTTCATTTATGTATGATCTTACTCCTTACCTTAAGGATGGAGACAATGTGATCTCGGTGCGCGTGGATCATAGCAGATACGCAGACTCTCGCTATTATACCGGCTCAGGAATATACCGCGACGTATATTTAGTCAAATCGCCTGCTACTCACATAGCACAGTGGGGGATTGGATTCGAGACAGAATCTGTGAAGGGTAAGAAAGCTAAAGTTAAGGTTGGAGTTGCAATTGATAACCCATCGAAAGGATTGACGGTCAAGACTTCCCTGATTGATGAAGCGGGAAAGACTGTAGCTCAAACTAACAAGAAAGCTTCAGCCTGCTGCGACCTTACGATGGAAGTGCCCAATGCAAATCTGTGGAGTCTTAATTCACCTTATCTATATTTGCTTCGTACGGAGCTCATGAAGGATGGAAAAGTGATAGACTCATCAGAGATACCAGTGGGCATCCGAACTCTTGGTTTTGATCCGAATTCAGGATTTTCCCTTAATGGGCAAAACCTGAAAGTGAAGGGTGTATGCATTCATCATGATGCCGGAGCCCTTGGTGCAGTGGTGCCGGAGGAAGTCTGGGAGCGACGGCTGAGAAATCTCAAGGAGCTTGGTGTGAATGCCTTGCGTATGAGCCACAATCCCCAGGCTCCTGTGGTGTATGACATAGCTGATCGTATCGGTCTGCTTATTATGGATGAAGCAAGCGACGAATGGGAATTCCCGAAACGAAAATGGATAAAGGGATGGAACAAAGGGGAACCGGGGTATGACGGCAGCTATGACTTCTTCGAGGAATGGATAGACCGCGATGTAGCGGATATGGTTCGCCGAGACAGAAACCATCCATCCGTATTCTTATGGAGCATTGGTAATGAGGTGGATTATCCCAACGATCCTTATTCGCACCCAGTGCTTGACGGTAATAATTCTGCTATTTCCCAGCCCATGTATGGAGGTTATAATCCTGATGCACCGGATGCAATGAGGATCGGAGAAATTGCTAAAAGACTTACAAAGGTAGTGAAGGATATTGACACATCGCGACCAACAACCGGGGCATTGGCAGGTGTAGTTATGTCAAACGAAACAGCTTATCCGGAGGCTGTGGACATAGTGGGCTATAACTACACAGAAGACAGATATGACCTTGACCATAAGACATATCCGAACCGTGTGATATACGGCAGCGAAAATCGTTCGGATTACAACGCATGGAAGGCAGTGCGCGACAAGGATTTCATTTTCGGGCAGTTTATCTGGACCGGAATCGACTATCTTGGGGAATCCGGAGCATGGCCTTCCCGAGGACTTTACACCGGGCTGCTCGATTTCACCGGCAATCCCAAACCGAGAGGATGGTTCAGAGCATCACTTTGGAGCGATGCTCCGGTGACTTATATAGGCACTTATCCTAAACCACGGAGAGGCAACTGGCTATCAATAGATGCGTGGGATAGCTGGAACTATGAACCCGGTGAAGAAATAAGAGTGGTTTGCTACACTAATTCGCCGAAGGCAAGATTGCTGCTTGATGGTGAAGTAGTGGGTGAAGTAAAGGAAAAGGACGACGAAACCGGAATCATTTATTGGGATATTCCATTTGCAGCGGGGAAATTAATGGCAGAAGGAGTGGGAGAAGATGGAAGCGCTGAATCTTCTTATGCCATCGAGACTTCAGGCAGACCTTATGCAATTAAAGCATCAGCAGACAGGGATGCGTTTGAAAAGCCCGGAGATGTGGCACATGTTTATATGGAAATAGTAGATGAAAATGGAATACCGGTTAAGCTTGCAGACAATGAGATAACTGTGAGAATAGCAGGTCCTGCTGAATTGCTGGCTCTCGAGTCAGGCGACAATTTTGATATGGGAAATTATCGGGATAATCGTCAGAGAGTGTATAGAGGGAGACTGTTAGGATACGTAAGGAGTCTTGAGGAAGGTCCGGTCACGATCACTTTCTCTTCACCGCTTTTGAAGGGTACGACTCTTAAACTGGATTGAAAATATGATATTATGATTGAGAGGAAAGAGTTTATAATATCTTTTGATAGCGATAGGTTGGGGTATGGGAAAGTGGTGCTTGATAACTCTGCCAAAAGCGGGATATGTCGGGGTGTGACAGCTATAGTCGGGAAAAACGGCAGTGGAAAGTCTACTTTAGGCAATGTCATTGCCAAAGGGCGCTATGCATATGGCAACCGGATGAACTACGATGATAGTATTTCTCGTATTAAGATGCTTACATTCACTGATATACATTCTTTTACCGGAATAGATGTGCAATATTATAATCAAAGGATGGAGGCAACTGCCAACGACTATGTGCCGACTGTAGGGGAAATCTTTAATAAGAAACTTGAATCACAAGTATGGCAGAAGTATTCTGAAGCCTTTCGATTGAGTGACATTGAAACAAAGAAAATTAACTACCTGTCGAGTGGAGAGCTAAGGAAACTTTTGATTATTAATGCTCTTTGTGATAATCCTGATGTTCTCATCTTGGATAATCCATATATCGGGCTGGATGCAGAATCTCGCAAGGATTTTGACGATGCTATGAAGCTGATGCGGGAAAGTGGCGTGGCAGTAGTGTTTCTGCTATGCGATCCGGACGATGTGCCTGATTATGCAGATTCCATAATAGAAATGGATAACTGCAAGATTGGGTATCCAATCAATAGGGAGGAGTATAGTTCTCTTTATGCGAATAAAGCAGACGAGTGCCAAGATGATTGCGAATTGGGGTTGCATTATAAAACTTCACATTCTGCGCATGAGAATTGTGATATAGTGTTTGCTATCAATGCCGGACATGCAAAATATGGCGACAAAACGATATTCGAAGATTTCAATTGGATTGTCAAGCGTGGAGAATGCTGGGCTTTGAGAGGTCCGAATGGATCCGGCAAATCCTTGCTTTTGAGTATGGTTTGTGCCGATAATCCGCAAGGATATGCCAATGACATCACACTGTTTGATCGCAAGAGAGGTACGGGAGAAAGTATCTGGGAAATAAAGTATGCTATAGGATATGTTTGTCCGGAGATGCAGTTATATTTCAAAACAAATGAGCCAGTGAGGGAAATCATAATCCAAGGGATGCGCAATTCACTATTCAGATATAGGAAATCAACCCCGGAAGAGCAGGAAATCGCTGATGACTGGATGAAAGTTTTGGATATCATTCATCTCGCGGAGAGAAAGTTCTCAGAATTATCATCGGGAGAGCAACGAATTGTGATGCTTGCCAGGGCACTTGCTAAGCAGCCGGAGCTGTTGGTGCTTGACGAGCCCTTGCATGGGCTTGACCGGGATCATAAGAGAAGGATTAAAAGGATTATATGCGAGCTGATTGAAAAGAATGGCTCATCGTTGATATATGTGTCGCATTATGAGACTGAAGTTCCGGAGTGCGTTAAGCTTTTTAAGGAAATAGGGAAGGAGTAAGTTTTTTTTTGATGGGGGAGGCTGGGAAGCCTCCCTTCCATAGGGGGACGCACAAGCCGTGCGTCCCTACAATGCAGGTGGGGAATTTAGTTGGTTTCTTCTTTGGGAGTGTCCTTGGTGAGCCAGAAAGCAATGGGAATTGTGAAATAGCTGGCTACATCCTTTCCGTTATTCTTACCGGGAATCCATTTTGGCATGGCTCGGACAAGTCGTATGGCTTCTTTGTCGAGTTCGGGTGTTACTCCTCTTACAATCTGAGGGTTAGTGACAGTGCCATCAGCTTCGATTATGAACTTTATGATCACGCGTCCTTGAACCCCAGCCTTCTCAGCCTCCTTTGGATAATTAACATGATCAGTAAGCCAATGCATCAATTCCGGCATCCCCCCAGGGAATTCAGCCTGGTGTTCCACAGCTACAAATACGTCTCTTTCTTTGGAAGTCTCATCCGGAACTGCGGCAATTGTTTCAGGCAGGTTTGATGCTGATGTCTCAGCAATTGATTTGAGGACTCCTGCCACTGCCGGGATGGAAGTCACTGCGATCCCTGCGCCTATGGCAGGAATCAATGCAAGCGCGAACAATCTGCGCTGCAACGATGTTTTTTTCTTGTACATCATGGTTACACGTTTTTGAAGTTTACTGTGATTAAGGCTGTTGGCAATCGATTGGTACCCGTAGCCGACAGCCTTTTTTAATAATAGCATTTGATATTCTTTTGCATCAACTCCTGAATCGATGACAAACTCATCTGCCTGATATTCATGAATAGCCCTTAGTTGCTCCCTCATTGCCCATGCAGCAGGATTATACCATTGCAAGCAGATAGCAGCGTAGGCAATCAATAGATCTGCCCAATGATACAGTTTCATATGAGCATATTCGTGAATCAGAATCATGTCACCTTCCCCGCCATAATCGGATTTTCTCATCACTATAGAATTCCCCCAACAGAAGGGTGAGGATTTGTAGGAATCATCCACAAGAATCAGATTGAAGTTTTCGAACTCCTTTCTTTCTCCCTTATCGATTATTTTCCAAAGCATTACCACACCAAAGAAATAGTAGGCTGCAGCAATAATCAATCCAACTAAATAGATAATATAAAGAATAGTTGTAAAACCTATAGAGCGTAGTAACCCAACATTGCCATTCCCAGCGACAATTTCAGTTGAGACTTCTTGAACTTCGATGTCAGCAACTCCGGATGTTAAATCCGGAGTGTGGAATATTACAGAGAGAACCACAATTGGAAGGCTGAATGCCACGGCATAGATAAGCAGTAGCATGGTTCTGTTGACTTTCTGTTGGCGTTGCCCGGCCATAAACAGACGATAGGCGAGAAAGCAGAAACCAAGTAAAATGGAAGAAATGAGAGAGTAGGAGAGTATCATGGGTTGTCTGATTTAGATTGATTTCCTTTGGAGTTCTTCTGTTCTATAATCTTAAGTATTTCCTTGACTTCGTCCACGCTTATCTTCTCCTCTTCGATAAGGGAAGAGATGGCAAGCTTATATGAATTGCCGAAGAAATTCCTGATTACGTCGCCTATCGACTTCGAACGGAACTCGCTTTTGTCGGCAATGGCAAAAAATCTGTGTGAGTTTCCTAACACTTCGTGTCCGACATACCCTTTGGTCTCCAGAATTCTTATGGTTGTGGCTACTGTGTTGAAATGAGGTTTGGGATCAGGGTAGAGGTCAACCATCTGGCGTACGAACAGTGGACCTTTTTCCCAAAGCATATTCATTAGTTCCGCTTCCTTTTCGGTCAGCATTTGTTTTTTTCTTCCGG
>JAIDTO010000260.1 GCA_029060625.1 Muribaculaceae bacterium
ATAGGGAATCCGAAGGTTAACACGCATGTGTTTTACATTGGAGTTATAATGATTGAGTTGTTTGGAACCCTGATCATATTTTCCAAACGGCATTATCATACCCACTCCGAATTGCCATTTGTCCCAATTATATGACAGATCAATAATAGATAAATCTTCATGCCACGAGATTTTTTCTCCATATAGGGTTCGTGCAGACTTGGTATATTGGGCAGAGAGTACAAATCCATAGTGGCTGAGCATCAGCTGTGCGTTTCCACTCCAGTTATGGTTATATAAACTGTAGCCCGAACCTTTCATGCGTTCGGCACGATATTCTATACTTCCTGCGGCAGTGAGCCAGTCTGGGATGATTTCCACCTGCGGCGAAAGGCTAAACACTATGTTCTGAAATCCACGGCTATTCTCATACGTTGTAATCAGTCGGTCATTTTCCCAATAGAGATGGGGTGCGATAGCGTCGGGCGATGAAAATGCACGGATACCGAAAGTGCCGTCAACTCGCGGGAGACTGAAACTGTAGCGGAAACTAAGCATGTATGAATTAGAAGTTTTTAGTTTCGGGTTGCCGATTTGCCACTGGAAGCCGTCGATCTGTTGTGGTGCTATGTTTGTTTCAGATAGCGAAGGAGCCGTTTGCCATGAAGAAAAACTTAAGCGCAACCGGTGATTTGCATTGATTGAATACATGATTGATGCCTGAGGACGAAAGTTCCATGAATGATTTCCTTGATCGGATTCGCGAAAATGGAATGATGTATATTGTGTACCTATGCCGGCAGTGAATGTAAAATTATTGATGCGCTGATAGTATTCGGCAAAGAAATATGCATTGTCTTGCTTTTGATGAAATATACTGTTGTCAAGGTTGCGATATGTGGAGCGGTTTCGGTTGGCATTATAAGAAGCCCCGACTGTGAGACGTTTCATGCTCCATTGCTTGATATAATCGGCTTCGACCGCATAAGCCTGATTGCGGTCGGTGATGAAGGTGGCGACATCCGTCAATACATTCTCGGTTTCCGGCAAAAGTTCTCGATAGTCCGAAAACGAATGTCCGTTGTAAAGCGAAGCTCCAAAATCAACCACAAGAGTCTGCTTATGTGGAAAATGATGTTCGAAATATGCTGAGAAAGAAGGTGTGGTGCCTTGCGATCCGTTGCCGTTATCAAGATAAATGTCACTTCCGTCATTGCTGAGTCGGAGTATTCCTTTGTATCTTTCTTTTGCCGATATATTTCTGAAACCCTGTAATGAGGCGTAAAACACAGTGGTGTCGGGTTTGATGTAACTGTAGGTGAGCCACGCTGAAGCACGGTTATCGTCAACGGCCCCTCCAAGTGGCTGCTCTGTGCGTGTCAGCGAATTTCCGTCGGGATAGGTAAAAGTTTCGTTGTAATCACGATGGGCTTTGATATTATCCGTCATTTTGTAAGTGGCACCCATACTCCACTGTGATTTGCCGGTGTTCAGTTTCATGTCAGCAGAATAATTGCCGAACCTGGTAGTCAGAGAGGGTCGTGCATTGAGCATCAGTGACCCGCCCGCCGAGGGATTTGAGGTAATGACATTAAGGACATACGCGGCTCCGTTGTAGCGCAGCCCGGGATTGTCAATCCATTCAACTCTCTTTATCGACTCAGGCAAAAGTGAACGTACCTGTTCAACAGTCGCCTCACGACCATTTATGCGTACCTGTACACCCTGTCCGCCTGCAGAAATTGTACCCATTACATCATTAACTGTAAGTGTAGGTATCATCAGGTTGGTGAGCAACTGCATGCCGTTTTTAGAATTGTTGACCGCACTTTCCGATGGATAGAGGACATCCATGTCTGCTTTGCGGATGATTTTGGGAGCCTGAATGACGATTTCGTCAAGTTCTTGCGTAGCGAGGGTATCGGTATTTTCCTGTGCGATTGCGATGGTGGGAAGCAAGGTTGCCACTACCGGCATCATTACTTTTTTGAAGATTCTCGTTGTCATATTACGATACGTTTTTAATGATTTCATACCGCAAAATTACATCCAAATCCTTCTAAACTCCAAAGATAAAAGTCTAAATGAGCCTTATTTAATATGTTGAAAATCAATTATGATATTTCTAAAAAGTCTAAATATTGATTGTCGGATCCTAAATAGACCTTAATGCGTCTGCCCCTGACGGATGAAAGCCACGATATCCTCCTTTTCCGGTATGCTGAGTTTCCTGCGGATGGTTGACTTACG
>JAIDTO010000261.1 GCA_029060625.1 Muribaculaceae bacterium
GCCACCGACAAGTCTGTGACATGGACATCCTCTGATCCTTCAGTTGCTACTGTTTCGGCAAACGGAGTTGTGACTGCCGTCAATGCCGGCACGACCACCATCACGGCATCTTCTTCAAACGGCATGACCGCGACATGCAGCGTGACCGTTGCCAAAAGAGGAGGTGACTTCAAATACGGGGAACTATGGTACACTATCCTTGATGCCGACGCAAGGACCTGCCGGACAAAGGCAGGGGACGTTGATAACGCCGGCAACGTCTGCGCCGGTGCCCTGGAGATCCCGTCAACCGTATCAGACGGCGTATATGAATATACTGTTGTCCAGATCGGTTACAGGGGATTCGCCGGTAATGCAATTATCTCAGTGGTGATTCCGGAGTCCGTGACCTCGATCGGGGACATGGCATTTGACAACTGCAATGCATTGGAAAGGGTATCGTACCAGTCAGGAAAACCTGTGGCTGCAAATGAGGATGTATTCACTGCGGCAACCTACAGGGACGCCCTGCTCAACACTCCCAAGGCGACACTTGCCGATGTGCTTGCCGTAGCCCCATGGAAGAACTTCTATCAGATCGAGGCAGCTGACGGCAGCATCAGGGTCCCGAAGGCAGGCGAGGATGTAGAGGTAGACGGCATAGTGTATACGGTGACAGATGAGACCGGCCACACCCTGCAGACCAAGGCTGGCAGCGAAGACGGCCTGATTGGAAACACTGCAGAGGGGAATCTCGTCATTCCTGAGACAGTCTCCGTCGCTGCCCGCGACTACACCGTCACCGAGATCGGCGACTACGGCTTCAGCGGCAACCCCGGCCTTCTCTCCGTGACAATCCCGGAAACCGTCACCAACATCGGCACGGACGCCTTCTCCGACTGCGAGCGCCTGACATCGCTCGTATGGAAGGGAGATACCCAGCTTCAGAGAGAAGTGGTGGATGCAATCGGCAACCCCAACCTCCTTGTCTATGTCAACGACGGGAAGTATGCTCCGGAAGGCCTTGACCATAACATAGTGGCGGGCGGTGTCTGCGACAACCTCGTGCTCACCCCGGGCTACCCGTTCACTCCGGTCATGGAGCTCACTGCCAACCACAGCGAGATCACCAAGGAGTTCACGCAGCTCACCCCGATAGGCGGGTGCGCCGGCTGGGAGACGCTTGCGATCCCATTCGAACCTACTGAAATCATTGCTGAAGACGGCAGGCAGCTCGTTGCATTCCCTGACTTCACCAACATCGACACCCAATGCCCGTTCTGGCTCTACGAGGCCGATGCCGCCGGGGAATGGAAGGAAGCATCTGCAATACATCAGGGTGTGCCTTACTTAGTGTCGATGCCTAACAATGACACATATGATGAGCAATATTGCATCCATGGTGCCGTCAAATTCTCAACGGACGATGAGACCGTCATAACCCCTGAGACCACTGTGCCCTACATCACCACCTGGGCATCAGGACGCGAGTTCCGCTCGCTGTGGCTCCCGCTTGACGAGGCAGAGGCAGCAGATGCAATGGGCCTGAATGTGGGAATCGACGACCTGAGAAACGATGACGGCGAACTGCTTCAACCCGGATCGGCATTCCACGCAGACGTGCTCCCGCGTCCACTCGAGGCATATGTGAACCGCATCGACGGACGCCGCTATATGCCGGTCCGCGGTGACCAGAGCTTTGTCAAGATGATCTCGGCCGGCGACGGACTCCGCATCGCGGTTGACCTCGGCAAGATCACTCTGTCGTCAGACAGCGACCGCACCATCGACGTTGTGACAATGGACGGCGTTCTGCTCCGCAGGGCCCACGTGAAGGCAGGAGTGGCCTACAGAATGGAAAATCTCACGCGCGGCATCTATATCGTTGCCGGACGCAAGATAACAGTTAAGTAATGATATGAAAAGAAAATTATTGACCTTAGCTTTGATAGCCCTGCCTTCCCTCTGGGGAGGCACGGCTTTCGCCGCGCACCTCTCGAAAGCGGAGGAGGCTGCGCAGAAAATCATGGACGATGAGAACTATCTCTATGGTACGGGTGTGGGTGCTGACCGCCAGGAGGCTATGCAGGCTGCCCTCGCCGATATGATCGGCAAGATTTCCGTCAACATCACTTCGTCTACTTCTTTATCAGGTAGCGAAACCCTCAATGCCGACGGCTCGATTGATTCGAAGATGAATATGCAGACCATGATCAAGAGTTATTCTGCGCCTGCAAATCTGGAAGGGGTAGAGAGCCTTTGGCTTTCTGACAAGGCACCCGACTTCAGGGTCATGACCTACCTGAAACGTGAGCAGGTGGAGAAAATGTTTGAGCGCCGCCGCGACAATGTGGCTAATCTCGTACGCGAGGGAATACGCGCTGAGGAGAGTGGAAAGATCGACCTTGCCCTCCGCTATCTCTACCAAGCCTACGTTATACTCGGCAGTCTTCCTGATGCCCGGACTTTTGAGGCAAAAATTGATGGCACGCCACGTCTGCTTTCCACATGGATTCCGGAGCAGATGCGTGATATCTGTGCCAACGTGCGCATTGGTATCGCTGAGGTGTCAAAGCCGGACGATGCCGGGGGAAAGACTGTGTCGATCATGGCTCACTACAAAGGGGAACCAGCCACAAGCATCGGTTTCAGCTATTGGCGTGGATCGCAAGGACAGTCTCCTATCATCACTGCACGCGACGGTATGGCTGAGATAGAGGTGACTCCCACGACTCCGCTCGATCCTCTCGCCCTTGACATTGAATACCGTTTCCCTGACGAGAACCACCTTGTGCCGGAGTTCCAACCTCTGCTCGAGGCTTTTAACGGTGCGGGACTTGTCCCCAACGCTCATCTCTCCCTGACTGAGAATGCAAAGGGCCTCAAGAGCGACAAGAAGGAGGCACAGGCTTTCAAGGAAGCTGTGTCAGCCGGTGCTCACGAGGGGATTCAGATTACTTCAAAGGAGGAAAGTTCACCTTTCGTAGGATCAATGGAAAAGATTGTATATGCAATCGTCAATAAAAACTACAAGGGTTTGCAGCCTCTCTTCACTGAGGAGGGATACAAGATGTTTGAAAGTCTAATCCATTACGGCAACGCAAAGATCCTTGGTAAGGCTACCCGCGAGACGTATGAGTTTTATCCGATGAAGGAACGCACTGTTTGCCGTTCCATCCCGATGCAGTTCAGTTTCGAGGGTGGCAAACGAAAGTTTACGGAAGACGTCACTTTCACTTTCAATCAGGATGGCCTGATCGAGAGCCTTGCGTTTGGACTCGGCAGCGTGGCGCGCAAGGACATTTTCTCAATGGAAGGAGAGGCATGGACTGACTATATGAAGATGGTAGTGGTGACATTCCTCGAAAACTATAAGACTGCTTTTGCGCTGAAGCGTCTCGACTTTATAGAGACCATGTTTGACGATGATGCTGTCATCATCGTGGGCCATGTGGTCAAGAAACTCGAAAAACGCCGCGAGGGAGACCAGGACATCATCGAAAACAAGGAGCACGTCACTTACGCACGAAAGACCAAGGCTGAATACATCGACCAACTCAAACGTTGCTTTGCATCCAACCAGTTTATCAACATCCGCTTCGCCAATACAGATGTGGGTGCGGTCGACGTAGGAGAGGACACATACGGCATACAGCTCCGTCAGGAATACTTCTCCTCTTCTTACGGCGACGTGGGCTACCTTTATCTGATGGTGGATTTCCTCAATCCTGATGAGCCAATCATCAAGGTGCGCACATGGCAGCCGGAGCGTAAGCCTGACCTGACCCCCAATCTCCCCAAGGATTCTCCTTACAACGGAATCTTCTCCAACGGCTATTTCGGCTAATGAAAATAAATGGCAGGCCCATAAGCCTGCCATTTCCTTTAGGGGTTGAAAGAATAAAAAAAGACACTGCCTAAGCAGTGTCTTTATGTCGGGGTGACAGGATTCGAACCTGCGACCACCTGGTCCCAAACCAGGTGCGCTACCGGACTGCGCTACGCCCCGATTGCTGAGGGGATTTCCCTTTAGCACTGCAAAATTAATGCTTTTTCGTGAATCATCCAAACATTTTCCCATTTTTTTTCAAAATTATACTCGGATAATAACATTTCCACCTCTATATTCGTTACTTCAATATGAAACATCTAAGAAATATCCTTAAAGTCACTGCCATCTTGGCAGCACTTATACTGACTGTGCCGGCCTTTGCCGACAAGAAAGACTCGAAGATATCTTTCAAGGAAACTGTCTACGATTTCGGGAAAGTGTCCCTTAAAGGTGGAAAAGTTTCTCATGAGTTCTCCTTTACTAATGAAGGAGGCCGGAATCTCGTGATAACTAATGCCAGGGCGGATTGCGGATGCACTCGTCCTGAATATGATGATTCTCCCGTAGCCCCGGGTAAGGGTGGAAAGGTGAAAGTGACTTTTGCCCCGGCGGCGAAGGGACACTTCTCTAAGAAAGTCACTGTAACTACGAACGGAAGTCCGCGAAAGGCGAGACTCCTGATTAAAGGGGAGGTAGTAGAATGAAAAGTTTATTTAAAGGTGGAAATCGTCCATGGCAGGCAATTGCAGTTGTCTGCCTGTTGGCATTGGCGCCTGTGGCATATTCCCAAATAGAGAAATCCCTTCAGTTTATACCGGACAAGGTTGACTTTGGGGTGATAAGGGAGGAGAATGGCAAGGTGTCGCGTAAGGTGAAGGCTGTAAACATCTCCACGGACTCCACCTTCATAGTTTCTGCCCGCACAAGCTGTGGATGCTCGGCTGCGGAATATTCTGAAGAGATATTTGCTCCCGGCGACACCACAGAGGTCACCATTTCATACGACCCTACAAACCGCCCCGGAAAATTTCAGAAAACGGCAAGGTTCTTCACTGGGAAAGAAAGAATAGGAAATTCCATTAAGCTCAATGGCACAGTTATACCAAGCAAGAGAAATCTTGACAAGGCATACCCTGAAAAGGCAGGTGTCCTAAGGCTGAGCACATTGATGTTGAATGCCGGAGAAGTGTCAAGAGCAGAGGCTCGTCCACTCTTTGTGGGTCTATATAATGACAGCGATGCTCCATTGGCCCTCTCCGCATCCTCCGATGCCGATGCTCTCGAAGCCGGGCTTGCTCCTGACACCATTGAGCCCTTTGGCATCGCCACCCTCACGCTTATGCTTAAAGGCAGGAACATTCCTGCATCCGATACGGAAATCTTATACAAAGCAAACCTTATCAATACTTCTTCATCAGATACCATTCTCTCCATACCTGTCGTAGGAAGTGTAAAATAACATATTTCAATAGAAGTAACCATGGAACATCCCGAAAACGATGCTAAATATACCGGGCTCCGCGTAAATGCAGGAGTGACCTCCAACCCCACGATAAATCCATATAGAAAGGTAGTGAAGAAAAAGAGGGTTCTGACAGCCGGTGAATATGTGGAAGGTATTCTGAAAGGGGACGTTAGTTTACTTGGACGCGCTGTTACACTAATTGAAAGTACCGCTGACGTTCATCAGGCAATCGCTCAGGAAGTGATAGAGAAATGTCTTCCATATAGCGGTAATTCCCGGAGAATCGGCATAACCGGTGTGCCGGGCGCAGGTAAGTCGACTTCAATTGATGAATTCGGAACATACGTGATTAGGCAAGGCCATAAATTGGCAGTCCTTGCGATTGACCCCAGTAGCGAACGCACTCGTGGCAGTATCCTTGGCGACAAGACAAGGATGGAGAAACTCTCACTTGAGAATGACGCCTTCATTCGCCCTTCACCTTCAGGTGGTTCTCTCGGAGGCGTGGCACGCAAGACACGCGAGACAATAGTGCTTTGTGAGGCTGCCGGATATGACCGTATATTCGTGGAGACTGTCGGTGTTGGCCAAAGCGAGACTGCTGTTCATTCCATGGTCGATTTCTTCTTGCTCATTCAAGTTGCGGGCACAGGCGATGAACTTCAGGGCATCAAGCGAGGCATCATGGAAATGGCTGACGGGATTGCGATCAATAAGTGTGATGGTGACAATGTAGACCGTTGCAAGCTTGCTGCCCAGCAGTTCCGCACTGCCCTCATGCTTTTCCCTCCGACACCAAGCAAATGGGTGCCCGAGGTGGTGACATATAGTGGATACTACGGATATGACATCGACAAGGTGTGGGATATGATCGACCGCTACTTCAAATATGTTGAAGAAACCGGGTACTTTGAGCGCAAACGCAACGAGCAGGCTCGCTATTGGATGACTGAGACTATCGAAGAGCAACTCAGAAACAGTTTCTATCATACCCCCGGTCTTAAAGGACTTTTGGAGCAGAAAGAAATGCGGGTGCTCAATAATGAGCAATCCTCATTTACGGCCGCAAAAGACGTTCTCGACTTTTATTTTAATTCTTTGCGCAAGTGATTGAAATATAGCCTGATGTTTGATATTCACATAAGGGAATGCTATCTATGTGAAAAATAATATTACCGTAAGAGTTGCAGTTGTTAATTTTTTTAACTAACTTTGCATTGTTGCATACTAAATAGCATTGCAATTTACCAACTCCTCAAGTTAAAAAATAGCAGATATACGAATGGCATCATCATTTTGGATATATACGGATTTAGTAGTTTTCTGCGTGGCTTTATTGCTTACCGGAATCATCATACCTCAAATTCTGCTCATTGCGTTCAGTAAAAAGCTCTTTGACGAAGTCGATGAGCGAAAGATACATAAAGGAGTCGTCCCAAGACTTGGAGGCATTGCTTTCCTGCCTGCAATTATTTTTTCTATTTGCTTGGTGCTCTCTGTAAATATCAGTTTCGGTGTGTCAGATTCATCCGAAGTCTTTGCCGGCTATGGCAAGTCGATCATGTATCTGCTTTGTGCCGAGATGTTGATGTTTCTTGTCGGAATCGCCGACGACCTTATAGGGGTGAGGTACAAGGCAAAGTTCGTAAGCCAGATACTTGCTGCAATATTTATTTGTGCTTCAGGTGCATATATCCACAATATGGAAGGGCTGTTGTGGATTGAAGAGCTGCCGTCGTGGCTTGGGTGGTGTATTTCAGGATTTATAGTGGTCTATATCGTCAACGCGATCAATCTCATCGATGGCATTGATGGCCTGGCTTCCGGACTTAGCGGCATAGCATTGATATTCTATGGAATAGTGCTTGCTCATGCTCAAGAATGGGTCTTGAGTCTTCTTGTATGGGCTCAGCTGGGAACGCTCGTGCCTTTCTTCTACTATAATGTATTCGGCAATCCCAAGAAACGCAAGAAAATTTTTATGGGTGATACAGGGTCTCTGACCGTTGGTATGATTCTGGCATTTATAGCTCTAAATGTCACCAATATAAAGACTCCTGATTTGACGACTGACTATAATCCGATAGTCTTAGCATTTTCCCCATTGATTATTCCTGTATTTGACGTGGTGCGTGTGTATTTCCATCGAATCAGGCATCATAGAAACCCATTCTTGCCGGATAAATGCCATATCCATCATAAACTACTTGCCTTAGGTCTTAACCAAAGGGCTTCTCTTTGTGCTATTTTGCTATCTGCAGTGATATTTATGCTTGTCAACGTGTGCCTCTCTCCATATGTGTCTGCCACATGGTTGGTAGTCGGCGATGTTGTGTTGTGGCTTTGCGGCAATATACTCATCACTCGTGCTATCCGAAAGAAAGAAGCAAAGATGCACACAACACTGTATGATTAACTTAGAAGTAGTCTGATTCACTTCTTAAAGACATTTACGTAAATGACAAATAAATCAATATTGAAGGATGCACTTTTAGTGCTTGTTTTAGCAGTTGTCGCTTCAAGTTGCACCACTCCAAAGAATGTAGGATATTTCCAGGGCTCTGAAAATGCAGGTGTCTATGAAATAGCCGTCGTTGAAAATAAAGCTATTAAGGTGGAGCCTTTTGACAAGCTGTCGATAACGGTGACTTGTAAGGATCCTGCATTGGCACAGATGTTCAATCTTTTGGTCTTCACAAATAGCACTGCGCAGCGATCTGGATATAATGGAACTGTTGATATCAAGGATTACAGTATAGGATATAATGATGGTATCAACGGATTCACCGTTTCTGCAGATGGCACTATAGATTATCCTGTGCTTGGGAAGATAAAGGTGGAAGGTATGACCCGTGATGAAGTGGCAGCTTTCATAAAAGGAGAGATTGTAGGGCGAGGTCTGATTAAGGATCCTGTGGTTACAGTGGAATTCCTCAATGTCGGTGTGTCGGTACTCGGAGAGGTCAATTCACCGGGCAGATATGATTTGAATGCAGATGTCATCCCAATCACGGAGGCACTTTCACTTGCAAAAGACTTGACTATTCAGGGTAACCGTCAGAATATTAAGGTGCTCAGAAAAGAGGGAGACAACATCAGGACTTATGTCGTGGATATTACCGACACTAAAAATCTATTAAGTTCTCCGGCCTATTATCTTAAACAAGGGGATGTGATCTATGTGGAGCCAAATGATATACGTAAGCGCCAGACTACGGCAAATGGTAATAGCGTGACTAATGTCAGCTTCTGGATATCGGTGGCTTCATTGTTGACATCGGCAGCCATTCTATTTAAAAAATAACATTCATACAGGTATTATCTTTAGGTATCAGATATGTGGCTTTTTAAAGATAAAGTCGCTTCTATAGGGGAGAGCGGGATGCTTGCAGGGCTTACCGATTGGCATTCACATGTGCTCCCCGGAGTAGACGACGGCATAAAGACAATGGACGAGGCTTTGGATGTGCTCCGACATTTTGATGCCAAAGGGGTTCAAACCCTTTGGCTGACACCTCATATCATGGAGGATTATCCAAACACTACCGATAAGCTTCGACAAAAGTTTGACGAGCTCAAGAATGCTTGGGATGGGAACCTGAAACTTCGGTTGGCTGCAGAAAATATGCTTGATTCGCTCTTTGAGGAGCGCCTGGCGGCCCGTGATTTGCTTCCCATCGGCGACAATGCGGATCATCTGCTTGTGGAAACCTCATATTTTTCTTCTCCAATGGGATTTGACAGCATAATTGATTCAATTATGTCTGCAGGCTATTATCCGCTTCTGGCTCATCCGGAAAGATATACATATATGAATGAGGATGACTATAAGCGTCTTAGGGGAAAGGGTGTCAAGATGCAGCTTAATTATGTGTCGCTCGTAGGAGGTTATGGTGAGACTGCAAAAAAGAAGAGCATATGGCTTCTTAAAAATGGCTTTATTGATGTTGTAGGCAGCGACGTGCATCGTCTCAACAGCAATAAGACACTTATTGCCCAGAAACCATCTAAGAAGGATCATCTTGAATTGCTTTTACATGTAGCAAAAGACACCAATAAAATCTAATCTCTATGGACGACAGGATTTTGCTGAGGATGTGCCGTATGTCGGGCCATGAGATGCCTTTCATCACAGAGGCTTTCGAAGGAGAGTGGGTGGTTCCGTTGGGACCTAATGTGACGGGTTTTGAAAAAGACCTTGAGAAATTTTTAGGAGAAAATCTTCCCGTCGTGGCTCTCTCTTCAGGAACTGCTGCCCTGCATCTTGGGCTTATTGGACTCGGAGTCGGCGAGGGCGATGAGGTAATAGTGCAGTCTATGACTTTCAGTGCCTCTGTCAATCCTGTGCGTTATGTAGGAGCTACACCCGTTATGGTGGATTCTGAGGCAGATACTTGGAACATAGACCCCGAACTTCTTGACTACGCTATCGCTGACAGAATAGAAAAGACCGGTAAAAAACCAAAGGCCATTGTTGTGGTATGCCTCTACGGTATGCCTGCAAAGTATGAGGAAATTCTGAAAGTGGCAGGAAAATGGGATATCCCGGTGCTCGAAGATGCTGCGGAGGCTTTTGGATCAGAATACGAAGGACGGAAATGTGGCACTTTCTGCAAATATGGCGTGCTTTCCTTCAATGGTAACAAGATGATCACCACTTCCGGTGGTGGTGCACTCGTTTGCCCGGATATGGAAGCTGCTAAAAAGACCATGTACTACGCCACGCAGGCACGTCTTGGATATGCCTACTATCAGCATGTCGATGTAGGCTATAACTATAGGATTAGCAATATATCAGCCGGAATTGGCCGGGGCCAGATGTATGTGGCCGATGAATATATAGCGCATCACCGTCATCGCCAGGAATACTACCTGAAGCATCTTGGATGCGTGGAAGGAATTACGATACACTGCAATCCTGATAATAGATTTAACAGTAATTTCTGGCTTTCAACTGCACTGATTGACGATTCCATCAGGATAAAAGGGGAAGAAGAGGCTTATGCGTCAGCAATTACTTCAATAGTGGGAGGTGCCGGTGCTGTCACAGAGCAGAGCTCGGATGTGCATACCGATTGTGAACCTAACACCAATGTGGAGGCACTTCGTCTTGGCTTGGCTAAACTTGGGATTGAGACACGTCCTCTTTGGAAACCGATGCATCGTCAGCCTGTCTTTTCCAAATTTCCCGCATACACCAACGGCGTGGCGGAAGACTTGTTTCATAGGGGTATATGCCTCCCTTCAGGTCCTTATGTGACTGACAGGGATGCAGACAGAGTGATCAATTCAATAAAGTCACTTATACTCTGATGTGCAGCTCTGCTTTTGACCGTACAGCTCTCTTATTGGGAGATGAGGCCATGGAACGTATCTCCAATGCCAAAACCATAGTCTTTGGCATGGGGGGAGTAGGAAGTTGGGTGGCCGAATGCCTGGTGCGTACGGGAATGAGGCATATCACTTTGGTAGACTCCGACTGTGTGGCTGCATCCAATATCAACAGGCAAATGCCGGCAACTGTAGCGACTGTAGGCGAGGTGAAGACTGAGGCAGCCAAGAGGAGACTCCTTGAAATTAATCCTGAAGCTGAGGTGAAGACCCTGACTCTTTTTTATGATGCGGAAACTGCTCAAGAGATCAATCTGGCAGAATATGATTACATCGTAGATGCCATTGACTCCCTTAAGGATAAAGCTCTACTTATACTGAATGCTACGGCAAGTGGCAAGAAGCTTTTCAGCAGCATGGGGGCGGCTTTGAAGATTGATCCTGCAAAAGTAAAAGTGGGGGAGTTCTGGACTGTGAATGGATGTCCGCTTGCAAGGGCTTTGCGACAGAAATTCAAGAAAGAAAAGCGGTTCCCTTCCAAGAAATTTCTCTGCGTCTATTCGAATGAACTTCTTGAAAATAAAGGTGTGACTTCAGAAACATGCGACTATAAGGCCCGTATCAACGGGAGTCTTTGCCACATTACGGCAATTTTTGGAATGACAATTGCCGGGGAAATAATTAAAGATATTACTAAGTGTCAGAAGTGAATAAAATATTGAAGATTGTGCTGGCATGCATAATGGCTTTTGTAGCAGGGGACTCTGTCTCTCTTGCTGATAGGCCGTTATATTACCATGCATCATTGACCGCACAGGCATCTTCAAAATCACTTGCTCCCTATATGCTCGGCTCATGGAATGAAGGCCGCTATGTAGAGGGCTCAGGCATATGGCAGGAAGCAGGGATCGTGACACCTCTTGATATGTCAAAGCGTTTAAGCTGGAGTGCAGGCTTTGGCTATTTGGCCGGTGCAGGATCCAAGACTGAATATGATCGTTGGAATGATGAGTCAGAGTCTTGGAGTAAACACGGCGTAAGAAGATCCGGGTTTAGGCTGACCCAACTTTTCGGTGAATTGAAATATAGGTCGGTATTCTTTACAGTAGGAATGAAGAATTCTAAATCGCTTATTGTAGATGGTTCCCTTTCAAGTGGGGACTTTACGCGGAGCAACAATGCTTCTCCGATTCCTGGCGTGGCGATAGGTTTTCTTGATTTTGAGGATATACCGTTTACAAAAGGTTGGCTCCAGATCAATGGTGAAATCATGTATGGGAAATTTACCGACAGTGGCTTTAAGAAGAAAGAATTTAATTATTTTGCTGGAGTAGAAGGGCAAAATCTTTGGTATAATTACAAAAGATGTTACTTTAGAACTAATCCTGACAAGAATTTTCACGTGACTTTAGGTATGCAGGCATCAGGTGTCTTTGCCGGCGTCTCTTATTTTTATAGGGAAGGAAAACTTGAATGGATTAAAGATAGAGGTTTTAAATTGGAGGATTTCTTTCAGATGCTGTTTCCGAGAGAGGGTGGAGAAGATTATTATACGGGAAATCATGTCGGGTCATGGGATCTAAAAGCGGTATATCGGTTTCGTGATAATTCTCGTCTTAATTTTTATTTCGAATGGCCATGGGAAGATGGTTCCGGGATAGGAAAGCAGAATGGATGGGATGGCTTATGGGGCATACAATATAATTTCCCAAAAGATGGGATTGTAAGCAAAGTCGTATTTGAGTATCTTGATTTTACTAATCAAGCAGGCCCAATGCATTATAATCCGGAAGAGAAACCCGATAGTCCATTGATTGGAGTGGCTCAAGGGGCTGACAATTATTACAATAATGATTATTATGGTGCATTTGCCAATTATGGGATGAGTATAGGCACTCCATTTCTTGTTTCCCCTATCTATAATCGTAATGGTGCCCTTAATTATTTGCATACACGAGCCCGTGGTTTCCATTTTGCCATTGAAGGAAGTCTAATTCCCAGATTGAATTATCGTCTGAAGGTTGGGCATGAGAAAGCCGGAGGATATGGAATGTTTCCGGTATTCAAACGTACCAGTTCTACCTCTGGCATGATAGAAGCCAAATATAGGCCTACTTTGAAGATCCCGGGCTTGGAAGTAGGATTGAAGATGGCATTCGATAAGGGCGCACTCAGAGGTGACAACTTTGGAGCTCAAGTCCAGTTAACATACAGTGGAGTATTTAACTTAAAAAAATCTACCAGATGAAAAAGTGTCTTCGCTTCATATTCATGTTGATGTCGATATGGATTTTGAATGGTTGTACTCAAAACAATGGGTATATAGGGCCTATTTTCGGATCTTGGTCGCTTATCTCAATATCGGAAGATGGCATTCCTCTTAAGCTTGAGGACGAGACTACCTTTAGTTTTCAAAATAAGATAGTGCAAGTGATGAAATATCGGGAGCCTCCATATACAGGCACAGGCACTACTAAATATGGCAATTTCACGATATCGGATGATGTGCTGACTATGCAGTTTCAATTGAAATTGCCTGATATAGACAACTATGTGTATATGACACCTGACTGGCTTTATTTCCCGATGGATGGAAAACCTATTCATTTTGATATCAAGAAACTAAATGGCTCAAAGATGATATTGACTCTTGCTACAGATAAAGGTGAATTGGAATATCGCTTCGACAAGACTTGGTAAATAAAAAGTCCGGCTTCCTTTCGGAAGTCGGACTTTATTGTCGTCGTAAACTTGATTATTCTGCTTTTCCGTCAGAGCCAAGCACATTGAGGATCTTGTGCTTGTAGAGTTTCTCCATTTCATCGCGAGCCGGGCCGAGATATTTGCGCGGGTCGAATTCGCCCGGCTTCTCAGCGAGGACCTTGCGAACAGCTGCTGTCATTGCAAGACGGCTGTCGGAGTCGATGTTGATCTTGCAAACGTCCATCTTAGCTGCTTTGCGGAGTTCTTCTTCGGGGATACCGATTGCATCAGGAAGCTTACCACCATATTCGTTGATGATGTCAACGTATTCCTGGGGAACTGAGCTTGAGCCATGAAGAACGATTGGGAAGTCAGGAAGTTTTTTCTCAACAGCCTCAAGCACGTTGAAAGCCAATGGAGGGGGCACGAGGCGTCCTGTCTTTGGGTCGCGGGTGCACTGCTCGGGAGTGAACTTGTAAGCACCGTGAGATGTGCCGATTGAGATAGCGAGGCTGTCGCACTGAGTGCGAGCAACGAATTCGATCACTTCCTCAGGGTCGGTATAAGTGTGGTGGTCAGAGCTAACTTCATCTTCAACACCTGCGAGCACACCAAGCTCGCCTTCTACAGTCACGTCAAACTGATGAGCGTAATCAACTACCTTCTTTGTGAGCTCGCAGTTATCTTCGAAGCTGAGGTGGCTGCCGTCGATCATTACAGAAGAGAATCCGTTGTCGATGCAGTCCTTGCAAGTCTCGAAAGTGTCACCATGGTCAAGGTGAAGTACGATTTCAGGCTTTTCCCATCCAAGGCTCTTTGCATATTCTACTGCACCTTGAGCCATGTAGCGGAGAAGGGTGGGGTTAGCATAGTTGCGTGCTCCCTTTGATACCTGCAGGATGACGGGGCTCTTTGTCTCAGCAGCAGCCTTGATGATAGCCTGGAGCTGCTCCATGTTGTTGAAGTTGAAGGCAGGGATTGCATAGCCTCCGTGTACGGCCTTTGCAAACATCTCGCGTGTGTTGACAAGACCAAGTTTCTTATAATCTACCATTTTACCTAAAACATTTTTCGCATCAGACTTGTCCAATGGCGCGTCTGACACAAGGTTATCTAAAAATAGTATGCAAATTTAATTAATATTTTTGAATCTTGCACTATCCTTTTTGGAAAAATCGGCTTTTTTGGTTAAATTTGTAGTCGGAATAGCGATTTTATGAAAATTGATAATTAATGGCCTGAAGAAAAAGTATGAAAATTTTCAGTTCCAAAGATATAAAAGACCTTGATGCAGCTACTTGTGAAGCTCAAGGTATCGATTCGCTCACGCTGATGGAGCGGGCTGCCAATGCGGTGGCTAAAGAGATACGCACGAGGTTTCTTCCAAACCGGAGGATTGTCGTGGTGGCAGGCCCCGGAAATAACGGCGGAGATGCTCTTGCAGTGTCAAGGATACTTGCAGAGCAGGGATATAGCAATATTGAGGTGTACCTGTTCAATGTAAGAGGACAACTTTCAGAGGAGTGTGAGGCTCAAAAGCAAAAGCTTCTTGAGTCGGGAGCCAAAGTGCAGTTTAACGAGATCACAAGATCTTTTATCCCTCCTCATCTGAGTGTGACTGACGTAATCGTAGATGGACTTTTTGGCGTAGGACTGCGAGAGCCCCTCACCGAAGGTTTTGCAGCTGTAGCCAATCTGATCAACGAGTCGGGAGCGTATGTAATCAGCATCGACATCCCTTCAGGTCTGGCAGCAGAATGGAATAGCAATTTCCTATTCCGCAATATGGTCCATGCCAATCTCACATTGACTTTCCAATTCCCTAAACTTTCGTTCTTTTTCAATGAGCATGCCCATATCATAGGCGACTTGATGGTGCTCGATATAGGCCTTGACAGAAAAGCTCTAAAGAGCATGCGCTCCGAGTGGCTTCTTATCGAAGGAAGGACAATCTATAAGCTTTTGCATCCAAGAAATCCTTTCAGTGCTAAGCGTGATTACGGGTCTGTGATGATATTTGCAGGAAGTATGGGAATGATGGGAGCTGCAGTGCTCTGTGCCCGGTCTACACTTAAGTGTGGGGCCGGTCTGGCTACTGTGCATGCTCCACGCACCGGAGTCACCATTCTTCAGACTGCCGTTCCTGAAGCCATGTTTGAGCCGGACCGCAACGAGAGGGTGATCAGTGACATGAGCCTTCATCACACTCATCAGGCAGTGGCTGTCGGACCGGGAATAGGGACGAATGAACTAACAGTAAATGCTCTTGAATCGCTGCTTAAGACGTGCAAATCACCTATGGTGCTTGATGCTGACGCTTTAAATTGCATCGTGAAGCGTCCGGCTTTGCTCTCTATGCTTCCTCCACGCACTATAATTACACCTCATATAGGAGAGTTTGACCGTCTTTTCGGTGATCAACCATCTTCGGAGGCTCGACTGAAAAAGGCTATCGAAGTTGCTAAGCACTATGAGATAGTGATAGTGTTGAAAAGCCATTATACAATGATTGTGCGCCCAAGTGGCAACCAAATCGTATATTTCAATTCCACCGGAAATGCCGGCATGGCAACAGCAGGCGCAGGCGATGTGTTGACAGGTGTGATTGCCGGGTTCCTCGCTCAAGGAATACAGCCCGAGAATGCCGCAGCCCTTGGTGTATTTATACATGGACGAGCCGGAGACATTGCATCAGAGGAAATTGGAGAATATGGGGTCATCGCTTCCGATATATCTGATCGCCTTGGCAGGGCAATCAAAGACGTCATCGACCGCAAGGTATGACGATTAAACTTTTTAATTCTTATTCAATTTATGAAAAAGTCATTATTCTTATTGGCAGGTCTGCTTGCTTGCTCTACAGCTATGTCACAATCCACCAAGGTGCTTACTGCTGAGAAGAGCAATGATTATGGACTTGTGTATTCTCTTCCTACCACTGCTCTGGAAGTAGAAGTGACGGCTTCTCATCAGGTGGGAAAGAAAGGTCCTTATTATCTATATGCAAAAAAATCGATTGGCACTGACAAGGCAATAGCCGAAGATTTTGAGAAGTGGGAGATAACGGATGTCAAAGTGCGCCCCTATGGGGTGCCGGATTCCGGCACCCAATATCTGATGCAACTTCGTCCTGGGGCTTTGACATCCATCACTGTCGATCCTAATGGGATGCTTCTTGCAATTAATAAGGAAGTCGAGGTTAAGCCGGCCTCAAATTCAGGAGATAATGCATCGGGAGAGAACGTGAAGTGGCCTACCGGCAATGAATATCTTGATTTTGTCGATGAAGATTTTGTGGCATCAAAAAGTTCTGCAAAACAGGCTCAACTTCTTGCTGAATCCCTTATGGAGGTGCGTGAGGCAAAGCTTGCCTTGACGCGGGGTACCGCAGAAGCTATGCCAGCCGATGGCAAACAGATGGAGCTCATGCTTGCATCGCTCGGCGAGCAGGAGGCGGCTCTTAACGCTGCCTTTACAGGAAGTGTCACTACAGAGACTGTAAGACGTAAATTCAATTTCGTACCTGATGGTGACGGCAAGCAGATTCTATTCAGGATGTCAGACTTCGCGGGATTTGTAGGTGCAGAGGATCTTTCCGGCGATCCCGTCTTTATTCAGATTGAGACTTTAAATGAGGCATCTATCCCCGTTGATGCCAAAGGGGAGCAAAAGAAACTTCCAAAGAATGCCGTAATCTATAATATACCAGGCAGTGCCCAAGTGACTATCTCTACTCTGGGAAAGAATCTTTTTGAAAAGGAGATTCAGATGTCGCAACTTGGCATGACTTTCGGCCTTGATCCGGCACTTTTCACCGATAAGAAGGAACCTTCTTTCGCTGTGTTTGATCCGGTCACCGGAGCTCTTCTTGAAATTGGATCAGCTGTCGGCCGTTGAGAATATCTTTATTTCTGAAAAACTGATATAAAAATCTACAAAACCCAATAAAACAATGGCAACAAAACCTTTCCATTATCAGGAGCCTTTCGAGCTTGGCCCCGACACTACGGAATATAAGCTCATCACAAAAGATTACGTAAAAACTGAGAACTGGAACGGCCACGAAATGCTTGTGGTAGATCCTGAAGCCCTCACCATTATCGCCAATGTGGCGTCTCATGACTGTTCTTTCATGCTTCGTCGTGAACATAATGAGATGGTGGCAAAGATTCTTCACGATCCTGAAGCCTCAGAGAATGACAAGTTTGTGGCTCTCACAATGCTGCGCAACGCTGAAATAGCAGCAAAGGGTGTCCTCCCGTTCTGCCAGGATACCGGCACATCAATCTGCGCAGCGTATAAAGGGCAGCAGGTATGGACCGGTTGCAATGATGAAGAAAAGATTTCTCTCGGTGTCTATAAGACTTATACCGAAAATAATCTTCGCTACTCGCAGAATGCACCTCTCACGATGTATGATGAAGTCAATACAGGTTGCAATCTCCCCGCTCAGATTGATATCCACGCTACAGAGGGAGATGAATATAAGTTCCTGTTTGTAGCAAAGGGTGGTGGCTCTGCCAACAAGACTTATCTATATCAAGAGACCAAGGCTATCCTTAACAAGAAGACTCTTGTGCCATTCCTTATCGAAAAGATGAAGACTCTGGGCACGGCAGCATGCCCTCCCTACCACATCGCTTTCGTGATAGGCGGAACGAGTGCTGAGAAAAACCTTGAGGTAGTGAAGAAAGCTTCTGTGAAATATTTCGACAATCTTCCCACTACCGGCAATGAATATGGCCGCGCCTTCCGCGACGTCGAGCTTGAGAAGGAACTTCTTGAAGCAGCACACAATATCGGTCTGGGTGCCCAGTTCGGTGGTAAATATTTTGCTCATGATATTCGTGTGATACGTCTGCCACGTCATGGTGCTTCATGCCCAGTAGGAATGGGTGTAAGCTGTTCTGCAGACCGAAATGTGAAGGCTAAGATCAACAAAGAAGGACTTTGGATTGAGAAGCTTGACGAAAATCCCGGTGAGCTTATTCCGGTAGAACTTCGTCAGGCCGGCGAAGGGGAGGTAATTGAAATAGATCTCAATCGCCCGATGGAAGAAGTTCTTGCTGATCTTAATAAGTATCCGGTTTCTACTCGTCTGTCGCTCAAAGGCACCATCATCGTGGGCAGAGATATAGCCCATGCAAAAATCAAAGAGCGTCTTGATGCCGGCGAGCCTATGCCCGACTATCTGAAAGAGCACCCGATATATTATGCGGGTCCCGCCAAGAAACCGGAAGGAATGCCATCTGGTTCGTTCGGACCTACGACAGCCGGACGTATGGATCCATATGTAGACCAATTCCAGGCTGCAGGAGGCTCCATGATCATGATTGCCAAGGGCAACCGCTCGCAGCAGGTGACAGATGCCTGCAAGAAACATGGCGGCTTCTATCTCGGCTCTATAGGTGGCCCGGCTGCTATCCTTGCCAAGGACTCCATCAAGAATGTAGAGCTTCTCGAATATCCTGAGCTTGGCATGGAGGCAATCTGGAAGATCGATGTAGAGAACTTCCCTGCATTTATCCTCGTTGACAACAAGGGTAATGATTTCTTCAAGCAGATCAAGCCCCGTTGCCCGATGGGATGCTGAGCACTAAGTCTTGAGTCTTAAGTCTTAAGACTTGAGATGGCGGATAAATGAAAATGAATAAGGCACAACGCATATACCCATGGAAATGGATTCCCTCGCTATATATAGCAGAGGGAATCCCTTATTGTGCTGTAAATACTCTTCCTGTCCTGTTTTATTGTGAACTCGGGATATCCATTCCGGAGATCACTGCGTGGACCGGACTTCTGTCACTCCCCTGGATGATAAGGCCGTTTTGGAGTCCGTTTGTAGATGTTTTTTCTACTAAACGTCGCTGGACATTGGCAATGCAGCTGTCGATGACTGTCTGCATGCTTGCAGTGGCGCTTTGTCTGCCTACTTCCTTTTTCTTTGCCTCTACACTCAGTGTCTTTGCGTGCATGGCGTTTTTCTCTGCTACGCACGATATTGCTGCCGATGGCTTCTATATGCTTGCCCTTACTGAAAAGCAGCAAGCAGATTTCGTAGGCATCCGATCTACTTTTTATAAGGTGGCGACTGTGCTCGGGCAAGGAGGGCTCACTCTTTTGGCAGGTTGGCTTGAGAGCCGTGGGATGCAACCAGCCGGATCCTGGGCGATTGTCTTTTATTGCCTGACTGCAGTCTTCTTTGGTATCTGGCTATGGCATACGCAAGCACTCCCTAAACTTGCAGATGATCATCCTGCTGGAGGTTCTGCTCCATCTGATATTGTGAGGAATTTCTGTATGACATTCGTCACTTTTTTTAAGAAAAAGTATATTGCTGCCGCTTTGGCTTTCATGCTTCTTTTCCGTCTGCCGGAGTCGATGTGTGGGAAGATGGTGGCAATATTTATGAAAACTCCTCTTTCTGAAGGTGGTCTCGGACTCTCTCTTACTGAGATCGGATTCGCCAACGGCACAGTAGGTGTAATAGCTTTGCTTGCCGGTGGAGTGTTGGGTGGCATAGCAATCGGGCATGGAGGACTTCGCCGATGGCTATGGCCAATGGCTGCATCACTTGCTCTTCCATGTGTGGTGTATTGTCTGCTTGCTATTTGGCCACAGTCTGATTTCTCGCTTATATGCGTGGCAGTAGGGTTCGAACAGTTCGGTTATGGGTTCGGCCTGACTGCTCTTATGATGTATATGATTTATTTTGCAAGAGGGGAGTCAGAGACTTCTCACTATGCATTTTGCATTGCATTTTCGATGGCCGGCATAATGCTTCCGGGCATGGCTGCCGGATGGATTTTTGAGCGGATTGCCGATTTCGGTCTTGGTGGATTCAGTGGAGGAAACGCATTTGAAATCTATTTTTGGTTTGTAATGGTATGTTGCCTCACTACTTTCGCCGCCTGCTGCATTGCAATGCCTTCCATTAAATATATAAGTGGCTACTTAGCTGAAAATAACAAATAAACTAAATGAAAATGAGATTATTTCTTACTCTTACAGTCCTTTCGACAGTGGCACTGAATTCTGGAGCTACTTATATGGACAAATATCAGGCAGCTCAGGCTGACCCGAAAATTGAGATACCTGATTCTACAGGATTCAAGTTTACAGATGTGAAGGTCAATAAGACCACTTCTGTGAAGGATCAGAATAAATCAGGAACTTGCTGGGCTTTTTCCGGTACGTCAATGATAGAAGATGACGTAATGCGCAAGGGTGGTCCTGAACTTGATCTTTCAGAGATGTGGACCGTGCGTAACTGCTATATTGACAAAGCAAAGAAATTCATCAGCACCGGAGGGAAAATCAATTTTGCGCAAGGAGGCTCCTTTGCTGATGTGACATATGCTATCGACAATTATGGCGCTGTGCCTGAAGAAGTATATGCCGGCCTTAACTATGGCGAAGACAAACACTCCCACTATGAGATGGCAGCTGCTCTTGAGGCTTACCTGAATGCCATCAACAAAAATCCCAATAAGAAACTCTCTACGGCGTGGCTCCCTGGATTTGTGGCTATTATTGATGCTTATATGGGTCCCGCAGTGGAAAGCTTCACATATAATGGCAAGACATATACCCCGGAATCATTTGCAAAGGCAATGAATATTGTCCCTGATGAATATGTCTCATTTACAAGCTATACTCATCATCCTTTCTATAAGCCTTTTGCTCTTGAAATTTCAGACAACTGGCTTTGGTCGGAAAGCATCAATGTGCCGATGGAAGAAATGAAGAGAATCGTGGATGAGGCTCTTGATAATGGCTATACAGTAGGTTGGGCTGCTGATGTCAGTGAGAAAGGATTCAAATGGCGTAAAGGCTATGCGCTTTTGCCAGAGAAAAAAGCTAAGGAAGACATGGACAATGCTGAGGTAGCTCGTTGGACCCAACTTTCCGACTCTGATCGCGATGCAATGCAGTATGACATCAAGGGCCCTGTGAAAGAGCGTAAAATCACACAGGAAGATCGCCAGCGCACTTTCGAAAACCGTGAGACAACTGACGACCATGGCATGGTGATTGTAGGCTATGCTACAGATCAGGAAGGCAACCGCTATTATAAAGTGAAGAATTCTTGGGATACAAACCAACTTTATGGTGGATATCTTTATGTCTCTGAGCCTTATTTCCTTGAAAAGACTATTGACATTATGGTCAATAAATCAGGAGTGCCCAACGACATTGCTAAAAAGGTAGGACTTAAGTAATTCGATATACGTTATGCGTTGTGCGTGATGCGTAGTATAAGATTCGACTGCGTATAGCGTACAACGCAAAACGCAGAACGCGCTACGCATAACGCAAATATGGAAGTAAAAGCGAAGAAGGCGCTGGGGCAGCATTTCCTTACGGATCTGCCGACAGCAGAAAAGATAGCGGATACAATTTCCGCAAATGAGCTTTCTCAGGCTTGTGGGGCTGAGATAGGCACAGAATGGGGTAATCTCCCTGTGGTTGAGATTGGTCCCGGGATGGGAGTACTGACTGATTTTCTCGTCGCTTCAGGCAGAGATGTGACAGCAATAGAAATCGACCATGAGAGTGTGGAGTATCTTGGAAAATATAAAAAAGAAATAAAGGTGATAGAAGGGGATTTCCTTCGACTTGATCTTGATGATATTGTAGAAGGAGAAATAGCCCTTATAGGCAATTATCCATACAATATATCTTCCCAGATATTCTTCCGAGTCCTTGAATATAAAGATAAGATACCGGTTGTAGCAGGAATGCTTCAAAAAGAGGTTGCAGAGCGCATTTGTTCCGGTCCAGGATCGAAGGTTTATGGTATACTTTCAGTCTTGCTTCAGGCTTGGTATGACTGTGAGTATCTTTTTACCGTAGAGCCTGGAGTGTTCTCTCCACCTCCAAAGGTTCGTAGTGGTGTCCTACGGATTACACGTAATTCCCGGACTGATCTTGGAGTGGATGAAAAGAAGTTCAAGACTGTAGTAAAGACAGCTTTCGGCCAGCGGCGTAAGACGCTCCGTAATTCTCTTGCAGGAATGATCCCCGCAGGCAGTCCACTTCTTGATGATCCTATTCTCAAAGAGCGACCGGAGCGACTTTCTGTTGAGCAGTTCATATATATTACAAAATCTTTAAGTTGATTTCTTATTCCTGAATTTTAAGTCATTAGTGACAGTCATTGATAGATGGAAAAAATTTTTTTTCAATTAGGAAAGGTCTTAGGTGTATTTCATCCGGTTGTCAATAAGTTAACTGCTTTGCGACGTGTCATATATTCAGGGTATGTCTCAAGAAAATTTCGTAAGTTTGGGAAAAATACCATAATTGACTATGAGCAGGTGTTGATACGAGGTGAAAAATACATTCAGATAGGTGACGATTGTTATATTGGTAGGGGAGGGCAACTGACTGCAACTGAAAATCATGGTAGAGAAAAATGGACTCCGGAAATGATTATTGGTGACAATTGCAAAATAGGAACATATTGCCATATAACAGCTATCAAAGGAATCTATATTGGAAACAATGTCCTCACAGGCAAATCTATCTTGATAACTGACAATGCTCATGGGACATCAGAACGAGCTATGCTTGATATTCCTCCAACATTGAGGTCCTTGTCATCTGTAGGTCCGGTTACAATTGGTGATAATGTATGGATTGGAGATAAGGCTTCGATAATGCCGGGAGTAACTATTGGAAAAGGAAGTATTGTAGCTGCTAACTCTGTCGTCACCCATGATGTGCCACCCTACTGTGTTGTAGGTGGTATACCCGCTAAAATCATAAAACGATTGTAACGAACATGACTATTCCCTCTCGGAAATAACTATAGCGGACAATAAAGTTTATGTATGTCGTTATATAAAAACAGTATGTAAGTTTATAAAATGGAAAAACAAACTCGATTTTTGATGCTTGTGGTATCAATCGGACTATCTGTCTGCATGAGCGTGGCCTCAGCTTTTATTTCTGCCACTGATCCTGAATTATCTGAGACATTGGAAAAAATGAAAATTCCACTTATTGTAGTCAATACTATAGATGGTGAGGAACCGACATGCGATAATATTGATGCTCCTCCCGGGATGAGCGGCGCCGGAATCACCAATGCTACGAAAGTTCCTGGCGAGATGCAGATTATCCTTGAGGGAGACACACTCTACGACAGTGGGGAATACGTTAGTAAGGAAAGTGGGCTTACCATTAAGATACGAGGAAATACGAGTGGACGAATGCCAAAGAAATCATACAAGCTGAAGCTTCAGAAGAAGGCGGATCTGCTCTTCCGTGGCGATAAGAAATACAAGGATAAAGAATGGGTACTTCTTCGTTCTGGTTCCACACTGGTTACCACTATAGGCAATTGGGCAGGTGAGCTGATAGGACAGGATTGGACTCCTTCATGCACGCATGTAAATTTTATGATGAACGGAGAATATAGAGGACTCTATGTCCTATGTGAACCGGTATCAGTCAATTCTGATTGTCGAATCAGTGTAGACAAAAAGGATGGTTATGTGGTAGAGGCAGATGCATACTGGTGGAACGAGGATCTCTCTTTCCCCTCGACCCTCACCTCTTCTAATCTTAAGTTCACTTATAAGTATCCCGATCCGGATGATATTACAGATGAATGGCATAAGGCTATAGCGGCAGATGTGGTTGCACAAGAGGCAAAGATAACCGACGGCACTTATGATGAAGCCTACGATTGTGAATCGTTTGCCAAATGGCTTGCTGCTTGGGAGCTTCTTGGCAATAGCGATACATCTGGAGCGAATATGTATATAGTAAAAAAAGATAGTGAGTCAAAGATATGTATGGGTCCGATGTGGGATTTTGACCATGCTCTAAAGATGGAGGATGACTGGATTGGCATACATTACAGGAGTTTCTATTTCCACCATATGCTTGCTTCCTCCAATGATGCTTTTAAGAAGGCGTTCATAGATGTCTGGCATAAGAAGGGGCATGAGATGGCGGAAGGGCTTATCGAAAGAATAAATGCTTTCGCCGATTCGCAAATGGCATCTGACTATCAGAGATCGCTTGATATAGAGGATGAGCTGCAGTTTCCTGTAGACTGGTGGCAGCCTTATCGTGGCAGCCTTGAATTTATGAGGGCTTACAGTACAGATTACCTATCCAGACGTGCTGAATGGATTGACGCCAAACTTATTGAAGAGGAAAACGGAGTTGACAGTATCAACGCTTCATTTATTGAAGATTGCGATTACGATGTATTTGGATGTCCGATAGATGCTAATGTACCGGGCATACATATTCGGAACGGCAAGAAAGTATATGTGAGTAAGTGATTATTACTATAAAAAAACGCCGTAGCACATGTTGCTGCGGCGCTTTTTATTAAAGAGAAATAAGACAATCTCACATGCATCCTCCTCTCATGAGCTAATTTTTACTTTAGTGAATTGACCATATAACGCACTGCTTTTGGGAGTTTTTTTAGAACTTTATTATCAATTCTGACATTAGTGCCATCTATTTTATATTTTGATGCCCGAATATCGTTTGAACTTTGCGTTGTCACTTTATTGTCTTCATTGAATAGAAGTATATTGCTGTTTAAAATTGGTCTGTCGGATTTTGGCACACTGTCTCCATACATTAACCTATAGGGACGATCAACAATATTGTACTGATAATTATTCCTAATCGAAGAATATGGATCATTGTTGTTCACTCGAGAGTCAATACTATATGACTGCCCATTGAAAATCAAATTTCCATAGCAGGTCACATCCCCACGCCCATCATCTATAAAAATGCCTCTTAGTTCACTTTTGCCATAAAAGTCATGGATTTTGTTATACTTCAAGCTGATTTTATCGGGAGTTTCAGTAGTTTTTATATAATTACCATACAGTTTGTTGCAGTATATTGCACCCGCATCTCTTGAGAAATTTCTGTAAGGAAATGAATTAAATGTGGAGTCATTGTAAAATTCATTGTTTGAAATGTCAAATTTCCCATTCAATAAGAATAGAGCCCCTCTTGGATTATTAATGAATATATTATCAGCAATATAGAATTCTTTACAGCTACTCAGGTATAGATATTGCATTACATTTTTATAGAAACAGAATCCTCCTGAGTATTGATTGAAAATACTGTTAGTGATTTTTCCATAACAATTAGGTGCAAATACCCTGATTAATGGAATAAATTCAATGAAAGCACAATCAAAAAATTCACAGCGGTCTATAGATATTGTCTCTATGTCTGAATTATATGCTGTATTGATCACCTTCTGCAGAATGTTGCGAAATTTACAGTTCTCAAAAGTAATGCCCCCCTTAAGATTTTTATGAGGGAATACGACGTAATTACTATTGATTATGTCTATATTTTCTAATCTTAGTTCAGCTTCTTCTTGAGGAATAAACAAGGGCTGATCTTGATTGTAGTCAATAATTTCTACTTGATTGTAATGCTTAGGTATGAATACATACTCATCAGTATAATAAATTTTGTCTGTTTGAGGTGACGTATTGTATAATACAAATGCAATATTTTCTTTGTATGCAGATTTCTCACCATTAATATAAGCATTGAATTGCGCTTTAGTCCGTGGCTGCAATAACTCACAATAGAAATACTTCGCATCGGAATGCGTGATGGCAAATGATGGAGCAGTCCACCAACTGTCGATATAGCCAAATGCTCTGCTGAAAGATTGATTCCTAAGATTATTGAGATTATCCGGAATCTTAAGTTTAATTTTACTTATATCCGAAGACTCTTTAGATTCGATTGGAATCACATCTTCTGTAATATAGTTTACTTTGCTTTCAGAATCGACATCTTCCGAAATAGGAATAATTCTGCCATCTGAATCCACAAACAGACTAAATATTCCTAAGTTTTTTATCGGACACACATAATGAGTAGACGTTTCCCTTATAGCATCCTTTTTTGTAAGGATCTTGTTTTTTTGAGTTAACACAGCTCCATCCCCGTTCAATTTGAATTTTGTATATATAGGTTTGGATCCATCAATTGTATATATTCCTTCTGTCAGATAGGCATCTACTTCTTTCCGAAGAGATGCTTTTTTCATCAAAGCATCAAATTCTGATTGAGTAGAGATGGTGTCAGTTACATTAATACTTGCGCCGTTCTGATAGGTTGCTAATGAATTTGGGATAATCCCAAAAAGCAAAAGCACCGGCAATGTCATTGCCAGTGCTTGTCTTATAAATACTTTTCCCAATGTGTTCAGTTATAAAAATTATCGATTCTTATACATATCGTCGTAGTAGCGTTCATAGTCGCCTGAAGTGATGTTGTCCATCCATTCCTGATTGTCGAGATACCAACGTACCGTCTTTTCTATTCCTTCCTCGAACTGCAGGGATGGTTCCCATCCGAGCTCCGACTGGAGCTTACGGCTATCGATGGCGTAGCGCATATCATGGCCGAGGCGGTCAGTGACGAAAGTAATCAGTTTCTCGGAGTGTCCTTCTGGATTGCCAAGCATACGGTCTACAGTCTTGATGATTACCTTTATGAGGTCAATGTTCTTCCATTCGTTGAATCCACCGATATTATAGGTGTCAGCAATCTTTCCTTCATGGAAAATAAGATCGATCGCGCGTGCATGGTCTTCTACAAAAAGCCAGTCGCGAACATTTTCACCCTTACCGTAGACAGGCAGTGGCTTTCCATGGCGGATATTATTGATGAAGAGGGGGATCAGTTTCTCTGGGAACTGATATGGCCCATAGTTATTGGAGCAGTTTGTGACGATAGTCGGCATTCCATAAGTGTCATGGTAAGCGCGTACGAAATGGTCGCTGCTCGCTTTTGAAGCAGAATATGGTGAGTGAGGATTATATTTAGTAGTCTCGAGGAAGAATTCGGTGCCGTATGCCATGTCGTCTTCGCTGGAAGCCTTTGTGGTGAATGGAGCAGGGACACCTTCAGGGTGAGTAAGCTCAAGCGCTCCGTAAACCTCATCGGTAGATATATGATAGAAGCGTTTCCCTTCGTATTTCTCCGGAAGAGACTCCCAGTATTCCTTTGCTGCCTGAAGCAGAGCGAGAGTACCCATCACGTTTGTACGAGCAAAAGTGAACGGATCCTTAATGGAACGGTCGACATGGCTCTCCGCAGCAAGGTGAATTATTCCGTCGATTTCATATTCCTTTACAATGCGGCGCATATCGTCGAGGTCAGCGATATCGGCGCGTACGAATGTATAGTTGGGCTTGTCCTCGATATCCTTGAGATTTGCAAGGTTGCCTGCATAGGTTAGTTTGTCGAGGTTGACTATTCTATAGTCTGGATATTTGTTTACGAAGAGGCGCACCACATGGCTTCCGATGAAGCCTGCGCCGCCTGTGATGAGAATGTTCTTCATATCAATAATTCTTTATTAGTTTATTATAACCGTCCGTCTACCATATCCGGTGACAAAACACTTTTGACATCGAAGACGACACCCTTTTCAGGATCAGCGAGAAGTTCTCTGACATTGAAGTTGCAGAATTGGCAATGAGCGACTGCCAAAATGACTGCATCAAATCTTCCTTTCATATCATCGATAGATTCTATGGAGAGCTTAATTCCGTATTCTTTCTCAACCGTTAAGGGATCTGCCCAATAGTCTAAGACTGTAATGTTGTCGGTATATTCCTTTAAAGTGTTATAAATGCTCAGGATTTTAGTATTGCGTATATCGGGACAATTTTCCTTAAAGGTGACGCCCAGCAAAAGCACTTTTGCATCCTTCACCATGATTCCTTTTCGATTCATCAAGTCAATGGTCTTGGCAGCCACATAGGGCCCCATGCTTTCATTGATATTTCTGGCAGCTATGAGAAGGTCAGGCACCACATCATAGTCTTTTGCCTTCTGTATTAGATAGTAGGGGTCGACTGAGATGCAATGTCCTCCTACGAGCCCCGGCTTGAGCTTATTGAAGTTCCATTTTGACGCAGCTGCTTCAATCACTTCCTGTGTGTCAATACCGATTGCATTGAAGATTCTTGCAAGTTCATTAAAGAATGCTATATTAACATCCCTCTGAGCATTCTCAATCACTTTTGAAGCCTCTGCCACTTTTATTGATGGTGCTTTATACGTGCCGTTTACGAGCACTGAGTTGTAGACATCGTCTACCAGGTCAGCAGTCTCAGGTGTAGATCCTGATGTGACTTTTGTGATTCTCTCAACAGTGTGGAACCTATCGCCCGGGTTTATTCTTTCAGGTGAATACCCACCAAAGAAGTCTTTATTGTATGTAAGGCCACTTTCTTTTTCAATAATAGGCATGCATTCATCTTCAGTGACTCCGGGATAGACAGTAGACTCAAAGACTACAATATCTCCTTTAGATATCACCTTCCCTACCAGTCTCGATGCACTCAAAAGAGGATTTAGATCCGGACGCATCTTTTCATCGATCGGAGTCGGGACTGCCACTATATAGAAGTTGCAATCTTTAAGGTCTTTAATGTCAAAGGTACATTTCAATCCATATTTCGTCAACGCCTCGGTAAGCAATTGATTGGTGACTTCAAGGCGGGAATCATGTCCTGCATTCAGTTCATCCACTCTTGTTTTGCTGATATCAAATCCAATGGTAGGATATTTGGTAGAGAAAAGTCGAGCGAGAGGAAGGCCGACATATCCCAATCCAATTACACCGATTCGGATGTCTTTGATGTCTGTAACTGAAGAGGAAGAATCTATATTTTTCATGAGATTGGTATTAGTCTCCATTGTAAATGGTCTACAATTGGGGAATATTATGTTAGATTGGCAAGACAGTGTTTTAGAGAATCTGTCCAGTAAGGGATTGGAGTCTGGAATGTAGTCTTGAATTTTGTCTTGTCAAGCACTGAATAAGATGGGCGAGTCACAGGAGATGGAAATTCATCACTATGGCATGGCTGAATGTCGCAGTCTTTGTTGCCGGCTATTTCAGCAATCATTTTAGTGAAGTCATACCAAGAGCAAACGCCTTCGTTGGAATAATGATATATACCCTCGTTCCCTTCCATCTTGCCATTTTCAATGATGTCAAAAATTGCATCCGCGAGATCTTGGGCATATGTAGGAGTGCCGACTTGATCAAAGACTACGTTTAGCTTCGGCCGAGTGGCAGTGAGTTCTTTCATTGTCTTCACAAAGTTCTTTCCATATTCTGAATATAGCCAGGCAGTGCGGAAAATCAGTGCCTTTACTCCGGATTCATCTATCTGTTCCTCTCCGTGGAGTTTTGTCACTCCATAGACTCCGGTTGGATTTGTAGGTTCGCTTTCTGTGCGTGGAGTGTTACCTTGCGATCCACCAAATACGTAGTCGGTGGAAATATGAATAAGAGTTCCATCATTGGCTTTGACAGCCTCAGCGAGATTCCTTACTGCTTTTGCATTGAGGAGCTCAGCGAAGTCTGCATCACTTTCCGCTTTGTCTACATTTGTATAGGCAGCGCAATTTACGATGACATTTATGTCCTGGTCTTTGACTGCTTTTTTCACAGCCTCTGCATTTGTAATGTCGAGTTCGGCTACGTCCGTGAATAAGTATGAATTTTTCGTCTTGCGTCTTGCGTCTTTCGTTGCGTTGCTGACTGCGTTGCGTATGCAATTGCCTAATTGTCCGTTGGCTCCGGTAACGAGTATGTTCATTTTATTTAAATATAAAAGGAGAATCAAAATCTTTAAGCAAGGGATGCTTCAAATCCTTATCTGATAGAATAGCATTGGCTGGATTGATATGCCAATCTATATCCAAGTTCTTATCTAAAATAGATAATCCCCCTTCTGCTTCCGGATGATAGTAATTGTCACATTTGTATTGAAACACAGCAACATCGCTCAATACTGAGAATCCATGAGCAAATCCATGAGGGATGAAGAATAGTAAATGATTTGTGTCTGAGAGTTCCACTGCTATGTGGCGTCCGTAGGTTGGTGAGCCTTTGCGGATATCTACGGCAACGTCAAGCACACTGCCTTTGACGCATCTGACAAGTTTTGCCTGGCAGAAAGGTTGGCGCTGGAAATGAAGCCCCCTGATGACACCATATGACGAACAGGATTCATTATCCTGAACGAAATCAACATGAGCCACTTCCTTATCGAAGAGCTTTTTTGAGTAGGATTCGAAAAAATATCCTCTTGAGTCGGTGAAAACTCGTGGCTTCAGGATCTTGGGTCCTTCAATCTCAGTGTCTATTATTTCCATCTTCAGCAATCTTCATTAGGTATTGTCCATATTGATTTTTAAGCATTGGCTTTGCTATTTCCTCAAGTTTTTCTTTCGAGATCCAACCTTGTCCATATGCAATGCCTTCAAGACAAGCAATTTTCAATCCTTGTCTCTTTTCAAGCACTTCCACATATATAGAGGCTTCAGCCAAGGAATCATGGGTTCCGGTGTCGAGCCATGCGAAGCCCCTCGGAAGAGTCCTGACTTTGAGTTCACCGTCTTTGAGAAATTCCTGATTTACGGTAGTTATCTCAAGTTCTCCGCGGGCTGATGGCCTGATATTCTCAGCTACTTTCACCACTTTGTTGGGATAGAAATAGAGTCCCACCACTGCATAGTTGCTTTTAGGATGGGATGGCTTTTCTTCGATTGAAAGACATCTTCCTTCCTTGTCGAATTCAGCCACTCCATAGCGTTCGGGATCATTGACCCAATATCCGAATACTGTCGCTTTCCTGTTTTTCTCGGCGTCTTTTACAGCTTCCTTAAGCACTGGTGAGAAATCCGGTCCATGGAATATGTTGTCGCCCAGTACGAGGCAGACCGAATCATCGCCTATAAAGTCCTTGCCGATTATGAAAGCCTGCGCAAGTCCGTCGGGTGAAGGTTGTTCGGCGTATGAAAATTTAACTCCATAGTCAGAGCCGTCTCCGAGCAGCCTCTTGAATCCCGGAAGGTCCAGTGGAGTCGATATGATGAGTATATCCCGTATGCCGCCCTGCATGAGGGTGGAGATAGGATAATAAACCATCGGTTTGTCGAATATAGGGAGCAATTGCTTGCTTATTCCCTTAGTGATAGGATATAGTCGTGTGCCTGAACCTCCTGCTAATACTATGCCTTTCATACGATATTTCTTAAATTTATATGGGGCTTGTCAGACAGGCAAGCATGTTTTCTTCGAATTTTCGAAGGGTGAAGTTCGAAATGAATTTTTCGTTTGCCTTTCTTCCAAGTTCATCTCGTCTTTGAGGAGAATCAAGCAATTGTGAAATAGCATTTGCAAGAATCACAGGATCTTTTGGAGGCACAATTATGCCGGTCTCATCATTGTCGATAATATCAGGAATCCCACCTTCATTGGAGCAGACTATGGGTAAAGAATGTTGCATGGCTTCAAGAATCACTAACGGAAAGCAATCGTCATATGAAGGAAATACAAAAATATCGGCATTTGAAAACTCTTTGTTTTTCTCATCTCCGTATTTTTTACCTACATATACAACCATCTCTTCAATATCTCTTGACGTAGTCTCATTGATAAATCGATTTTTATCTATTTCTGCTGTCTCCCCGCCTACAAATCTACATTCAAATTTATATCCTCGATCTTTGAGAATTCGGCATGCATCGAACACAGTGATGACTCCTTTCGATTCCATAAGATTGGATAAGAAAAGTATTACAGAAGTATGGCTATTTTTTGTCGTTGTCTCGCTATGTGGAATATCGAAGGGAATACCGTTTGGACACACCATAACTTGCTCTTTGCTGACAATTTCTTGAATATCAGGATATAGATGCTGTGAAAGCAAGACTACTTTTGAGCCTCCATATACTAATCTCAGTAGCCATCTATACAACGGACGGTTTACATCTGAAGACATCCCTTTATTGTGTTGATGTAGAATTACTTTTCTTCCGAACATCTTACATGCCAACACAAAGGGAGCATCTTTTAAAAATCCAGAGCCGTGACATGTTATGGCAATATAGCATCGATCATATTTATTTCTTAGTAGAAATCCAAATGTTTTCAGGTATGATGAAGCAAAGCGAAATATTTTTTTTATTGATCGTTGTCCGATTTCTTCCATACTTCTGGAAGTCGAGAGATTTACCCAGTCGAGTTGAAATCTTTCGTTGATATATTCGGAATCTTTTAGACGCATAGTCATCATTGATGATCCATGTACAGGAGGTGGCAGAGGACCAATGCAAAGAATTCGAGGTCTGTTGTCTATTTTTTTCCCTTTTCTCATGTCAGTGCATACATTATTTTTGAAAATACCCGAATAGGAATAGAATGATATTTGAGCGCTGACTTGTGGATATGTCGATCTATGACAATCTTCGTGGGCATTAGAAATTTTTCTTTGCTCGATGACATAAGTTCGTACTTGAATCGGCTCCATCGGCGACAGTTGGTGCCGGATCCGTCAAATCCATTATTGATCACAAGACTCTTTGTCGGGAACAAAGAAATTTTATCTTGGATAAACTGATTGAAACAAAATCGTATTGCCCACGACTTGTTTTTCCCATCCCTGCAGTCGGCAAGCATATTGAAGCAATCCGATCCACCCCATTTATTGAATTTGTGGGCAAGTTTCTTCCATTCATCCCAGAGGTCGAAGGTCCAATCGACGCTCTGCCAGCGGTCGGCCCACGTAGCCCATCCCCATGAACTTGAACGTGTAGAGAAATATGCGTCAAAAGGATAGTCTTTAGATATTGACACCTTGTTGGAATATCCACATATTGACCACACATTTTTATTATCACGATAGGTTTTCAGTCCTTCGTTTATAAAATTCAAAAAATTAGGTTGCACTATGAGGTCATCCTCAAGAACAATAGCTGTTCCGTGGCGCTCTATTACTTGCGACACTCCCGAGATAATCGAGGGACCAAGTCCACGATTAATGTCGGAAAACTTAAGAGTTATCGTCTTGAATCCTTTAATAGATTCGGAGTATTTTCTAACAGAAGCAACCGTTTCTGCTTCTCCTTCTCGTCCTTCCCTGGGCCCGTCGACAAAAATATACAGATCACTATCTTTTGCTTCCGGGTTTGTAAGAAGCGACTCAATAGTAGCTGTAAATGGCACAAGCCTATTGAATGCGAATACTATAATCGGACTCATAATTTATTCCTTGAATTTTTCGATAGCCTTTCGCAATGCTGTGATATAGCCTCTTCCATGAGTCAGATCCGGCTCCATATAGTTACCTTCACCCCATTCGTTCCACGATTTAAGAAATACTATCTGGCGGTCGGCAGGTTTATCTTTCACCACATTCAGAGCATCCAAAGCATGCATATAGAAATATTCAGGATTAGAATTGTAGAGTATCATGCCGTTTCGTCCCGAGCGGGGGGAATGATCCCATTGTGGTATTATCATGGGAGCTACATCTTTACCTTTTTCTTTATTAGTTATAAAATTATGGTATACTTCTTTATAGTCCATTGCATAAGGAGTCACACCACGGATAAGGCCATGCATATATTTTTTAGCGTGTTTAACCACCTTGCCGATCTTACCCATCTTCTTGAGAACTGGACTTAACTCTTTATCGAGTCTTTGATACATCACCATATCAAACCCTTTGGCAATGAATTGATCCTTATCCATTTCTGGACGTCCGAGGTAGCATACTGTGAAAATTCCGTCAAATCCAGATTCTTTCGCCATCTCTTGGAAGCGATCTAAATAAAACTTAGGAAGACTTATGGGATCATATACCACAAGAAGTGGCTTATTACCAATTTTTATATATCGGGCATCCTTGAAAGCTTTCAAGAGATATGTGAAATGCATAAGTATATCTTCCTCCCCCGGATAAGTTTGCTCCATAAGAAGTTTGTTGGAGGAAGTTCCATCGCTATTCCATTGTTTTGAATACCAGCTGTGGTTTGCCCATCCGAGACAGAATGGGAAATCCGGTTTTCCACTTTCGAGTACGGCATCGAATATGTCAGCCATAAGTCGTTTGCCGTTGCCAAACCAATAGTGCCAGTACATGAATCCTGTTAATCCCGCCTCTTTAGCAAGTTGAGCTTGAGCCTCTCTGACGTCTGAATCCTTGAGGTTGTAGTAACCGAGTTCGGTTGGAACCCGTGGTTGGTCGTGGCCTTTAAAATAGGATTTGGCTTTTCCTACATTGGTCCATTCTGTGAACCCTTTGCCCCACCATTCGTCATTTTCTTTAAATGTGTGAAATTGAGGTAGATAGAAAGCTATGATTTTCATGTATTACTTGTTTGTCCTTTTTTCTCAAGTATACTATTGTAGAAATCGATGACCTTTTCACCAAAATTGTCATCTGTGAAAAATTCCCTTACAGCAATTTGAGACCTTTCAATCATCTGTATATATTCGCTTTCAGGTGAAAAAGCGTTGCCGTTTTTCACCGTTGTAGTTATGTTATGTAGGATTTCCTTCAACTGATTCTTATTTTCATATGAAAGTGCTATGGGCTTGCCTGTCAATTGCTTGCCATTTTCAAGTTGTTCTTTCGTCCCTCCTGTGTATTTTGCGACGCATAGAGATCCATTTGTCATTGCTTCTGGCATGACACGACCAAGACCTTCAAATCTTGAAGGAATTATCGTCGCAGTTGTGTTATACATATAATTATCTAAATCACCACGCTCTCCTAACCAATTTACTTTAGAGTCCAGCCCATTTTCTTTCACAATTAACTTTAATCGATTAAAATAAGACTCATTTGTAGCTTCACCACATACATAGAGCGGAAATGGATTTTCAATTGAGTTTGCATACTCAACATACGCCTCAAGTAAGTCTTCGATTCCCTTTCCGCTATCAATTCGGCCTGCGTATAGAAACCATCTCTTTTTGTCTGGATTTATCCTAAAATCGGCGTTTTCAACGATGCCATCATATATTTGCGTTGATCTTGGGTTTGAATCTAGGCCGAGATGTCGCCTTATATCTTTTGTTATTGAAATGCTAAAGACATTTTTATTTCTAAGTCGACATTTCCTGTCAGGAATTATCATTTTGAAATCAAGATATCCATATTCACGAATATGCATTATATCAGGCACTCCAATAGATTTTGATATGTGATATCCTATATTAATGGTGGAAGTATTTTCATGTATTATATCAGGTGAAACTTCTTTGGCTATTCGTTTTAAGCATGCCTTGCCCCGTTGGTTTATATATGAATAATAAACAAGACGAGGAATCCATTTTATTATATCAGATATTGTCTTGAATGAAGGAAGATAAACGGCTTTAAAGCGCACTACATGAACTTTGATTCCGTTCTCTCTCAGCCACTTCGTAAGACCCTTTTCATCAGGACAAACTACCTCAACCTCTACATCATGTTTAAGCATTTGGGTGAGCATTAAAGTTAGGCTCTTTGTGGCACCTCCTGCCATTGCTGTAGAACTTGCTATATAGAGAACTTTCATTACCTAATATAAATAACTTGAATTGAGTAGGCTTTGGTCAGATAACTGCTTGGATAATCCGGATGTGCTGTTAATATTAATACCTAACACATATGGAAAGATCCATGCATACCATCCAGGATAAGCATTCTGCATAAAACATAAGATAATCATAAGCAGAAATGCAAATGTGAAATGCCAATTAGGCTTCGTTGGAATAAGAGAAAGATATAACGCCAATACCAGTATCGCTCCTATCAGTCCGTGCCACAGTAAATATATTTTAAATCCGGCCCCTCCGATAAGCTTCATATTAGTCTTACCGTTGACTCCAGTCAAATAATTACCGTTCTTAAGTGCTTTTTGGAATTCAAAGTCAGTGTTGTCGAAAAATCTATTATTACCCTGAATGCCTTTCTTTTGGTCGAATTTAAGGCGCTCTATGATAAGAGTATTAATTACATTATTACCACCTGCGAAATTTATTGATCCCACCACAAAAATTCCTATTAGAGAAGCTATTACAATTCCTTTCGTCAAGCTATTTATTTTCAGCATTATGAACCCTATAAGTGTCAATAAGTATCCCGCAAGTGAAAATGAAAAAACAACAGCGGTCAATATCACCCACATCCATGGATTTTTCTTGAAATCAAAGCGGTTTGCCATCATAAGAAACACACACACCATCGATAAATGTCCTGGTTCGGGAAAAAATGCATTGAAACGTTCTATTATTAAGGAATAATCAAAAGAGTCCTTAATATAAAATATATAATTGTAGAACGGTTCATAGCCTTCCATGACAAATGTCCCTAAGGGTGCTGGATTCATAAAGAGTGTGACCCAGTATATTAACAAAGAAGGGATAAGCAAGACAGCTAACCATTTAGTGACAAATTTCAAAAGATCTAATTGGTATTCATGAGGCAAGGCAATAAGATAAAATACAGGAATATACTGAACCAGAAAGCCCATTCCCATTCCAATATTTTCATTATATACGGTCCATATCAGAAGAGCGGTCAATGCAAGTAGGATTCTTCCTATATATCTGTCAAAACCGAATTTTATTTTTAGAGTGAGGAGACAGGAAAACATAGCAATATCCATAACTGCCATAATAAAGAGCACTGGAATATTCGCTGTCACCCAACAATAAGCTGAACTTAAGACGGTGATTAGATTAAGTATTTTGAATATGTTCCACATGGACGTTTGCTGATAATAAGATACTGATTATTTAATGTTTGAAGTGTGGCAGTTTGTTCCTCACTAATTCCATAATCATAGAGCGGTCTGATTTATCAAGACCAATAATGACTACTATGGTGAGTCCAATAATAGCTGCTATCAAGGTTTTAAAAATCAGTGTGATCCATATTCCATGAAAATGCCATTCCGTCACCACCCAATAAAGTGGCAGACCAATTACAGCCACTTTCAAAATAGGAATAAGGACTTTTTTATAATACCTCGTATACGATAGGTCAACTTGCTCATGTGCAATATAAACCCTTATAACCTGTGCCATAGCCATTAGAATGATGAGGACAATCAGCGACATCAAAGGGGATGCACCACACCATAGCACAACCGCTGCGATTGGTATATATGAGAGGGTGACTGCTCCAACCCATATTTGATATCTTTTCATATTTCCGGTGGCCTGTATGATGCTGGTGATGGGAGGTTCAAGAGTGAGGACAAGGCAATATATGAGAATAAGCTTGGAGAAAGCTACCATATATGGCGTCTTAGAGTCATCTCCCAACCAAAACTCAAGGATTGAGTTCATATTGCATAGCAGTGGGAATGCAAGTACAAAGATGAGCATGAAAGAAATTTTCGAACTCATCAACACAAGATTTATTGCCCGATCATAGTTTTCCGCTGCATATGACTTTACCATTTGTGGGCTGATTGCCAAATATAAGTTGACTGAAAACCCATTTATTACATTTCTTATCCTATCTGCAATAGCTTTTGATGTGTTGACAATCGGACCGAAGAAAATATTAAGAAGGATATTTTGTCCTGCTGTTGTCATTAAAGCTGATACAGAGCCTAAAAGATTCCACCCTGTATATTTCGACAGATCCACAAATATTTTCCTGTTCCAATGCCATATATATCGACAATATTTGAATTTTGAATGGCAATAAGACATTTGCATCAAAAATACGCATATTGAAGTCAATGCGACCAGGGTTCCGTAGAGCAAGAGCCGGTCGCCTGAATGGTGTATCAACCATAACGCAATACCGAGTTTGAGAATCCCTTCAACTATACTGAATATCGCGAAAGCATCCATCCTCTCGTTGGCGATAATAGAAGACATATAAGGGATGGTTACAAACCCAATTGCGAAAGACAATAGCGATGCCTGGAACACCCAATAAGCGGCAGTGACTCTATCCGGTGGAATTGTAAGCCAATCATCAATAAAAAATACTCCGATCACTTCCCCAAAAATGACAAGCAACATGGCAATCCCGATGAAACATATTAGCATGAGAGAGAAGGTCATGCTGTATTTTTCATAATCGTTTGTGCCGAGATGGAAAGAAAGGAATCGTTGCGTGGCGGATGTCATCGCACCGGTAAAGATTGATAAAGAAGCTACTACACTTGCTATTACGTCATATATACCGTAGTCGATCTGTCCTAAAGCCTCCAGGGTTATTCTTACGGTATATAAATTGATGAATGTCAAAAATATTAACCTGAAATAGAGAAGGCCGGTATTTTTGATGATTCGAGAATTGGCAGCTTTCATCATTTAACTAAAAGGCACACAGCTTCTTGTTGGATGCCGTGTAGACATTCGACATTTTTATAACTCCTATGGAATAAAAGTATTTGATATTTAGAAAAATGAGAATTAATTATATGGGAATTTATGCTTCGATGCAGAATACATTCTCTCTTCCCGCGTCTCCTTTTAAATGGAGGCAGATAGCGTTTTTTTATATTGGAAACAAAATTACAAAAAAAAATTGAGACCAAAAAATTTTAGTATAAATTTTATTTTCTTTTTCTGTTAGTCCATATATTTTTGAAAAGTTTTACAAAAAATTTAAGGAATATTCGTTTTTTTGTATTACCTTTGCACCCGAATTTGGTTTCTCTTATCAAGAGATGCCGATAATTTATGGTTGAATAATACTTAAAGGTATTAATATTCAGTATTTTATTATTCAGTGTCCTCTCAGCAATTATCAAAAGTATGATATTGATTGGGTGAAGAAATGTATATTCAAATTCTATCAAGTTGTTCATATATTTCTTTTCGGTTTGATTCTGAAATCCAATAAGTTGATGTTTCCGAATGTCGAATGTTGAATTGTAGGATTAGCTGTTTGCCAGCGACCTATAAGTATATGTCCCCCTTTTATTATGGAAAGATTTGCAATTGGGAAATTTAAAGCGTCTATAACTGACCTTCCTAAAGCAATAGATTACATAAATAAATGCGTCATAGCTCAAAAGTTTAATTATATCTGTGTAAGCAATGCTCGGAGTGCGTATCAGTCTAATCAAGAACCGGATTATTGTGAAATTCAAAATAATTCATTGTTGACTGTCGCAGACGGACGCCCCATTTCTTGGATTGCTCATAACCTAGGGTATAAGGAGGTCGGACAGATTGCCGGAATCGAGCTTTTTAACGGGCTGCTTAAAGAGTCTAAAAAATTTGGATACTCTCATTATTTTTTTGGTAGCACTGATTCAACTCTTAAAATGATGAGTGAAAGGCTTGCCGCTGAATATCCGGATGCAAAGCTGATCAAAGTCTTTTCTCCACCTTTCCAGCCTTTGGAGCAATTTGGTGTCGACAGTCTGGCTGATGAATTAAATGATTTAAAACCCACTTTTTTTTGGGTTGGCCTTGGTGCTCCGAAACAGGAACGTCTGATGGCTCTTCTTCAACCAAAACTCAAGCATACCATATGTATAGGAGTCGGGCTCGTATTTGAATATTATGCAGGCAACGTCAAAAGGGCTCCTAAATGGATTAGAAAAATAGGGATGGAATGGCTGTTTAGGGATTTTCAGCAAAAGAGGAAAAGAATACCTCCATTTCATGTGATTTTCAAATGGACCATTAAGGAAATCTTATACTCTAAATTAAAAAAATCCACGTTCTAATTCTGCATATTTGTAACTGATACTAAATGAGCAATATATCTAATACAAGAAAAAAGATTCTTATTCTTGAAGGCTATTGCAAACAATGCCTCCCTTTTATCCGTGGGTTCAGAGATTTAGGCTGTGAGGTGTCGGTCTTATGCGGCTCAAAATTGGACTGTTGTTTTGTCTCAAGGCTGCCGCATCATAGAATTTTGGGCACATGTGATGTGCATAAGCCTGAGGAGTCTGAAAAATACATATTGGAGATTATTAAGACAGGCAAATATGACCTTGTGTTTGCCCCATTTGATTTCTCTGCACGAATATTGGCCAATCATAAAGAGGAACTCTCGAAATATGCAGTCATATATTCCAACGACAAAGAGGTGTTTCAAGCAGCAAGCAATAAATCTACTGTGATGAAAGTCTGCACAGAGAATAATTTGCCTTGTCCGAAAACATATTTTGATATCGATTCAATTGAAACCTTAAAAAGAATGGGGATAGCTTTCCCAATTATTATAAAGCCTCATAGTTCTTACGGGGCAAGAGGCGTTCATTCTTTTGAATCTCTGCAGGAATTGGAATCATATGTAAAAGCTACAAATATTGATTTGTCAGACTACGTCGTTCAAGAACACATTCCATTGGGGAGCCAAGTGATGGCAAGTATTCACTTCATTGATAAAAAAGGTAATGTCAAAAGTGGATGTCTTTATAAAAATGACCACTTATATCCTGAGGATGGAGGGACGAGTACATTAAATTCTCTTCTTGATAGGCCGGATATAGAAAAGACATGTGAAGAGCTAATAAAAAAAATGAATTTAAAAGGTGTAGTCGGTGTCGATTTGATGATTGATAAGCGTGATGATATAGGTAAGGTTATTGAGATTAATGCCCGCCCTCCTCATAGTGTGACTATTGCCTTTATAGGTGGCATTAATCTTGCCCAACAAATATTGGAAGATGCTTTTGGAGACGAAGTGACTTCAATGAAAATAAAGAAAAGGGATTTCGCTCTTAGAATTATGCAGACAGATATACTGTGGTTCTTGTCATCACCCGATAGATTTAAAAAGACTCCTAAGAAACTTGGGCTCAATCATGTCAAAGAGCAGATGTTCTATTGGGATGATCCTTTGCCGTGGTTTGCATTCCTGATTTCCGGAATCAAAGACTATCGAAAGAAAATGCATGAGAAAAGACAATAATTACAACCATGTATATCTTTGCCAATCATCAGCAGTGCCGATCAAGAAAAATTTTGGAGACAATGTCGAAATGTATTGACCTGAACGTTGTTGATATCGTCAGAGAGATTTCGTGTGCAATATTGTCTCCAGTATGATAAAATCCCAGGTATAACTCTGATGGATTAAATAAAATTAACATTTTTAAATGATGATTTATAAGATTCAGGGGATTTCATACGTTAACTATAAGGCTATACATTTTATAAAAAAACAGATGGACAGCCATGGGATTTGATCCCCAAAACCAGTGGTTCTGAAATAGTAATTTAATGAATATACTGACTTTTGATATAGAAGAGTGGTTTCACCTCCTTGAAAATTCCTCCACGCAGTCTGAAGACCAGTGGAAGACTTATGAGGTTAGAATCCATGAGAATATGGATAGGATTTTTCGTATTTTGGAAGATACGAACACTAAGGCTACATTCTTTATCATAGGATGGATTGCTAAGACTTATCCAGAAATTGTCAAGAGAATCGCTGAAAAATATGAAATTGGCAGCCATTCGATGAATCATCAACTGGTTTGGCAACATACTCCTGAGGAATTTCATAAAGATGTAGATTCTTCCATTAAGCTGCTACAGGATATCACAGGAAAACCTGTCAAATATTTCCGTGCTCCGGGTTTTTCCATACGAGAAACTGAAAGTTGGGCATTTGAGCAGCTTCATGATCTGGGTATTGAGATAGATTGCTCAATTTTTCCAGCTCGCCATGCTCATGGTGGATTCCCTTCTTATGATGGGAAAGCTGAGCCTACTATCATTGATATTAATGGTAAAAGGTTAAAAGAATTTCCAATTAGTTGCCACGAGATTGCAGGGCGCCATATAATATATCAGGGTGGGGGGTATTTCCGGCTGTTCCCTTATCCGTTGATAAAACATTGGACAAATAAAGAGAATGACTATCTTCTTTCATATATTCATCCCCGCGATCTTGATCCGGGGCAACCAATGGTCCCAGGGCTTTCAAATATAAGAAAATTTAAAAGCTATGTAGGTCTTGGCGGAGCAGAAAGAAAACTAAGAAATTTTCTGCAAGACTTTAGATTCACCGATATTGCTACTGCTGAAGCTACAGTAGATTGGAATAAAGCAAAAGTGTTAAAGTTAGGAAAGTAGCTGATAATACGTTGCTGGTATCCTATTCAGCGATCACGATAGTTGACTGTTCACTACGTGGTCGCTGAATTGTTTTAATCATGCTGAAATTACCAAAAATAATAAACCAGAATAAATTTGTGTATTAAGTAAAATTTTCCTAATTTAGCATAAACTAAGCGGTATTATTGATTTTATGAAAGGAAGAGTATTGAGTATAATAATTGGAGGGTTAGCTGTGACGTTTGCATCGGCGCAAGATATAAATGTCAAAGAGCGAGCTTTGTGGGGCTCGGTCTGTGGTATGTCAAATGCGACATACTACAGTGAGACTCTCGACAAGATGCTTGTCTCATGGCGCATGCTACCAGGCGATTCTTCAGATACAGCTTTCGACCTTTACCGAAAAGTTGCCAATGGAAAGGAGGAGAAACTAAATAAAGAGCCTATATTTGGAACCAATTTTCAAGACCTTACATTGTCATTTAGTAGCCGAGGCGGTGGAGATGCCACTTATCGTCTGACATACGCTGGTAGTGACGAGACAATTGGATTGTATGTGCTTCCAAATAAGCAAAGGATAAGTAAACTGCCTTACATTTCGATTCCATTGACAGAAACCACTGAAGTGTGCTCCATAGAAGGGATGGAGTATCAGGCAAACGATGTAAGCGTTGGAGATCTTGATGGCGACGGAGAGATGGAGATAGTTGTAAAGCGTCTGTTGGCCAATGGTGACAATGATGGCACCGGAGGAGGACAGTCGTCTGCCGAGGTGCGCCACACTCTGCTCTATGAGGCATATAAGCTTGACGGCACGATGTTATGGAGAGTCTGCTCCGGTCCAAATATCTTGCTTGGGAATAGCAGCTCATTCGCCGTCGCTGACTTTGATGGAGACGGGCGCGCTGAGATGGCAATCAAGACCGGCGAAGGAACAGTCTTCGGCGACGGTATGGAGATTGGAGACACTGACGCGGACGGCAAAACTGACTACCGTGGAGGTGGCAATTATATTGGTGCCGGTCCGGAATTCTTCTCAATTGTCGACGGGCTTACGGGTGCAGAACTCGCACGTGCCGACTTCATACGTCGTGGGACAAGCGAGGAATGGGGTGACAACTACTTCAAACGTGCCAGCAGTCTTCGAGTTGGTGTCGGAAATTTTGACGGAAAACTTCCTTCGGTTATTTTGGGACGAGGAGTCTATGCCAAATCTGTAATCGAAGCATGGGACTATCGTGACGGTAAGTTGACACGCCGTTGGCAATTCAATACCGACGACAAACTGAAAGGAAAGGATGGATTGGCATATAGCAAATATGCCGGGCAAGGAAACCATTCGCTTAGCGTAGGAGATGTGGATGGAGACGGTTTTGATGAGATTGTATATGGAGCGATGACTGTGGATCATGATGGAGTTGGTCTTTATTCATCTTGTCTTGGCCATGGCGATGCTCTGCATCTTGGCAAGTTTGATCCATCAAGACCCGGCCTTCAGATATTTTCGTGTTTTGAGACAGGAAAAACAGAGGTCGCTCTCCGTGACGCTGCTGACGGAAGCATCATCTACGATCATAAGAGCGCTACCGATGGGGATATGGGACGAGCTTTGATCGCCGACATTGATCCAGCTTCGCCTGGCTGTGAGCTGTGGTGGTATAAGAGCACCGTTCATGACATCAACGGCATTGAACTTCCAGGCGACCGTGCGAACTATCCGGGATCGACCAACTTTGCAATCTGGTTTGACGGTTCTCTCAACCGCCAGGTCTTTACGGGAACTAAGATCGATAGCCGCCAGAAAGGTCGTGTATTTACTATCTATCGCTACGATGTCTCTCACATCAATGGTACAAAGGAAAATCCTTGTTTTTATGGAGATATTCTTGGCGACTGGCGTGAGGAACTAATCTTTCCGACTTACGACAAGACTCAGGAACTGCGCATATTCTCTACATGGATTCCAACCGATCACCGTATACCTTGGCTGATGACTGACCATGTGTATGATATGAGCGCTTTGAACCAAAACATCGGTTATAATCAGCCTACTCATACAGGATATTATCTCGGTTCAGACTACAAGAATGATGAAGAAATTTGGACAGCGTCAGGAGTTGGCAAAGGCAATGGCGTTGAGGAGATTAGCTTGGAAAATGCGTTGCATGAAGAAGGTGTCCTTTATGATATCATGGGCAGAAAGATAGAGAATCCTTCTTCTGGCATCTATATCCTCAACGGAAAGAAATTTGTCATAAAGTAGAGAAAAAAGAAACAGGTGTTTTAACCATTAATTATAGCAAAGCAGGGGCGCACGATTCGTGCGCCCCTGTCAGCTTCAGGGTTGTATGCCCCGGATAATGACGAACTTTAGAATAAGTTAGATTTTCTCCGGTTTATGGAATGAGTAGATCAATTCGCGGATATCTTCGGCAATCTGTGGGTAGGATTTGCCGGAATTCTTCAGTTCGGAGAGGCTTATGGGCTTTCCGATGATAATGCGGAATCGTTTTCCCCTGGAGGCGCATAGCTCGGCGGGAAGGGTAGCTTGCTCGATATTCACTTTAATGCCGAGTCTCTTCCTCCATTTTGCAAGTCTGTAGAATCGCTTGCGATTCAACGCAACGAATCTTACAGGGACGATGTCGCGGTCATTTTCGATAGCTTTCTGCACGAATGCCTTCTGCCATTTCAGGTCGTGAATTTCTCCTCCGGGATGCAGCCTCGACACAAGTCCTGCCGGGAATATTACGATCTGCCGATCGGAGGCATAGGCTGAGTTGATCGCCTCAGCGGCTGCCCTAGCTTGACTTCCATATTTGTTGATCGGAAGAAATACATTGCTTAGCGGCTCAACATTCATAAGCAGGTCGTTGACCAGAAAGCTGATGTTCTCATCTCCGTAGTGTTGCCCCAATACCGCGATTAGGGCGATACCGTCGAGGCCGCCTAAGGGATGGTTGGATGCGAAGACAACGCGACGATCCGGTGACGGGAGATTCTCCGCACCCTCGATATCAACGTCGATGTTTAGATATTTAAGAACCCTGTCAGAAAACTTGCTCCCTTCTTCGGGGTGTCCGACACGTAGCATCTCGTTGAGTTCATCCTGATGTATAAGGCGGGCAAGGGCTTCGTAAATGAAGCCGGGTATGAATTTCTGCTTATGCGAAGGGATTCTCTTGCGGAGAATCCCTTCTATGTCTAACTGCAATATTGGTCTTTTGCTCATGATTGTCGTGCCATTGTAGACGCACGAGCCGTGCGTCCCTACAAGGATATTTGTAATAACTATATCATTTGCCGGTGCCTTTCTTAGCTCCTCGCCAAGTGGCATCTTCGTCGTTGACAGACTGTTCTTCGTCCCAGAACTCGTCTTCCCATTCCTCATCAGTCTCGGGCATCCAGTCCTCTTCCTCGTCATCGTCCTGATGGAAAATGAATTCATCCTCTTCTGCCACTCGGTGATGTCGGTCGAGGTTGCGGTGTGTGATGGTAGACTGGGCGAGATTATCTTCCGAGTTGATCTCACGCCAGAGAAGGTCTTTAAGTTCTGTCAGACCAAAACCTGTGACAGCCGAGATGAATACAGTTGGTATCCCTTCCGGAAGTTCCTTCTTCATTTCCTCCATCATCTCTTCGTCGAGCATATCGCACTTCGATATGGCGAGCACACGGCTCTTGTCCATAAGCTCGGGATTGAACTGCTTTAGCTCGTTTAGAAGTATTTCGTAGTCCTTCTTGATATCAGATGAGTCAGCCGGGATCATAAATAGGAGGACTGCATTTCGCTCTATATGGCGCAGGAACCGTAGTCCGAGTCCCTTGCCTTCACTGGCTCCCTCAATTATACCAGGGATATCCGCCATCACGAAACTCTGTCCGTTGCGGTAGCTTACTATACCGAGGCTTGGCTCCATGGTAGTGAAAGGATAGTCAGCAATCTTTGGCTTAGCCGCCGATATGGCTGATAGGAGAGTGGACTTTCCAGCATTCGGGAATCCGACAAGACCTACATCTCCGAGCAGCTTCAGCTCAAGGACGACAGCCTTCTCGATGGCCGGTTGCCCGGGCTGTGCATATCGTGGTGCACGGTTTGTTGATGTCGCGAAATGAACGTTGCCTCGACCTCCCTTTCCTCCGCGAAGGAGCTTGATCTCTTCTCCATCGCGTGTGATCTCACACAGGTATTCGCCTGTGTCAGCATCAAACACTGTAGTGCCAACAGGCACCTCGATGATTCGATCCTCACCATCCTTGCCAGTTGAGCGGTTCTCTCCGCCGCTCTGTCCGTCTGTGGCGAATATATGTCTCTGATATCGGAGGTCAAGCAGTGTCCACTTATGTCTGTTGCCACGAAGTATAATATGTCCGCCTCGTCCGCCGTCGCCACCGTCAGGGCCACCCTTGGGGATGTATTTCGCACGGTGATAGTGGCGGCTGCCTGCCCCTCCTTTGCCAGAGCGGCAAAGGATCTTTACGTAATCTATAAAATTCGATTCTGCCATAGTCTTTTCAATTCATAATGCACAATGCATAATTCATAATTTTTTTCATTTTCATTGATCAGAAGCGGCGTGAAGTGACCTCGTTGGCATATCGGAAGTCATCCGGAGACCCGATGTCGATCCAGGTGCCTTCGATTGCAAAATGAGACACTTTCAGTCCTCTTGCGATCAATGACTCCACAAAGTCGGGAGCGTCGAGGTATTCACCACGTTTTATCTCGCTCAGGACCTTGCGGTCTATAATATATACGCCTGCGTTGGCAAAATGGTTGAATGTCGGCTTCTCTTCTAATCCGGTGACCCTATCTCCGTCGGTCTTGAGAATGGCGAAAGGCACAGACACTGTGTATGGCACAGTGGCCATTGTCAGTACGGCTCCGGAATCGACGTGATGCTGCCACAGCTGCTCGAAATCTATGTTGGTGAGAAGGTCTGAGTTCATGACAATCACGTGGTCTTGGCTCAGGGAGTCAATCAGTGCGACACTTCCCAGAGTCCCGAGGCGGCAAGGTTCCTCTATGCAGCGTACGCTTCCTTGCCATTTCTGATTATTGAAGTGGTCGATAATCTGCTCCTTGAGATAGTTGACTGTGACATAGATATCCTTCACCCCATAACGTTGTAGCGATTCTATATTGTAATCGATGATTGGTTTGCCTCCAACTTTTAGAAGTGGCTTTGGGGTATCAAGAGTCAAAGGTCGCAGACGCTCTCCACGGCCGCCCGCCATCAATACGGCAGAAGCGGGAATCGCTGACTTGATTTTTCTAAGATCAAGAATATCGGTCAGGATGCCGTCGGTCGTGACAGGAAGAAGATTAATAAGCCGCTCCCTTGCTCGCGCGACAGTCTTATATCGTTCTTCGGGCGATGCGTCGGACGTGAGGAATATGAATTTTCTGAAGGCAATGTCGCGTGCCCTGTCTTCAGTGGTGTGCCCATCAATCAGGGCACGCCGAATGTCGCCATCTGTCACACTCCCGATTAGCTTCCCATCCTTGTCGATGGCAAAGAGAGTCATGGAGTCACCGCTAAGTTCGTTAAGGGCTGTCAATGTCTCACGAATAGTGGCATCCCCACTTACCGTATGTCTGCTTATCCGGTGGTTCATTTTTCTTCGCTTTCTTCAGGGATGAGGGGCGTTTCATCATCTTTCGGGCCGTCATACATGGCCTCGATTTCTTTTGCATAGCGCTTGGCAACTACTGGTCGACGCACCTTCATGGTGTTGGTCACCTCTCCGTGGGTAATGGAGAAGTGGTTGGGCAATAAGGTGATCTTTTTAATTTGCTCGTAAGATGCAAGGTCTTTCTGAAGCTCATTGATTTCCCCCATAAGCATATCGATGACTTCTGGATTCTTCAGCAGCGCTTCAACATTTTCAGTGTCTATCTTCTTGGACTGAGCCCATGCTAACAGCTGAGAGAGATTTGGCACCACAAGGGCTGTCACGTATTTGCGTTCGTCGCCTATCACAGCCACTTCGTCAATGAATTTATTTTCTGCCAAGCGGCTTTCAAGAAGCTGCGGTGCAATATATTTGCCATTGGAAGTCTTGAAAAGGTCTTTTACTCTCTCTGTGAGTACGAGAGCACCCGTCTCAGTGAAGTATCCTGCATCTCCGGTTCTGAACCAACCATCATCGGTAAATGCTTTCGCGTTTGCATCAGGGTTATTATAATATCCTGCCGTTACAGTCGGACCTTTCACAAGAATTTCACCTTCCGTGTCGATCTTGACTTTCACCATTGGAAGAGGTTTGCCAACAGTCCCGATTTCAAAGTCTTTGAATGGGAAAGCGGATACTGTTGCTGTGGTTTCGCTGAGACCATATCCAATGATCACGTTTATGCCGATAGACTGCATAAATTCTGTGATACGCGGGCTTAATGGAGCCCCGGCTGTCGGGAACATCTTGGGGTTGGGAATGCCAATGGTTTCCTTCACTTTTGAGAAAACACGTTTGTCCCAAAATTTATACTCTTTTTCAAGCCAGGCTGGAACAGGTTTCCCTTCGCGGCGGAATCCGAGATTGCGGCGGTAGCCAACACGAATGGCACGCCCCACCATCATCTGCTGCACCTTACTCATTTTAGATATTTTCTCCTTAACGCCGGCATATACTTTCTCCCAGAAACGTGGGACACAGGTCATCAGATTTGGTTTGACTTGAGGCAAAGTATCTTGAATTATGCGTGGGTCCTCATTGATTGCAATTCTGATTCCCTTAGTGAGGCAAAAGAAACACCATGCCTTCTCGAGAATGTGGCTCATCGGCAGGAAAGCCATAGATAAATCTTTATCAGTGACATTGATAAGGAATTTAAGATGAGCCTCCATAGCTGCGTCATAATTGGAATGACTCAGACAGACACCCTTTGGTTCCCCTGTAGTGCCGGAAGTATAGATGAGTGTGGCAATGTCTTCAGGCAGCCCACGGTCAGATCTCTGCTCCACGAGAATTCGGGTGTCGTCATCAGCCTCAACACCAAGTTTCATGAAGTCGTCCCAGAAAATCGATGCAGTATCGTCTGAATTAAGATCAACACCCTCTTTTTTGAAGACTACTATCTTGTCAATCTGTTCGGGATGCTGTTTCCAGTAATTATAGGCAAGGGGATACTGATGTTTTTCTCCTACAAACAGGATCCTCGGCTGTCCGTCGTTGACAATGAAGTCATATTGGCTCTGACTGCTGCTTGAATATAGGGGTATTGTAGCCGCTCGGTTGCGGAAGCCGGCATACTCGGTGATGAGTATTTGAGGAGTGTTGTTGGAGCATATTGCTATCGTGTCTTTCTCCTTCAGACCAAGACGTGCAAGGGCGCGGGCTGCCACATCAATCTGGACACGGAATTCCTCCCAACTTGTCGGGAGCCATTCGCCAGCTTTGCGCCAACAATATCGGTAAGCCTCGCGGTCGCCATATTTTTCCGCCTGACGGCGAATCATTTCTACAAGTTTGTTTGCCATTTTAATCTAATGCATAATTCATAATGAGTAGTGCGTTTTGCGTAGATCGTTTTGTGATAACAACGCTAAAAACAAGAGTCGCCTACACTTATATAACGATTAAGAATATATTTTTTCCAAAACAATACACCTTAATATTGTGTTAGTGAAATAAAATTATTAATTTTGCGGCAAAAATATGAGCGCTAATCCGCGTGATATGTGGGTTGGTGGATATGAAAGCCTGATTATAAGGATATTATGAATAATCTCGTAATTGTAGAGTCTCCTGCAAAAGCTAAAACCATTGAAAAATTCCTTGGTAAGGGGTACACTGTGCTTTCTTCCTACGGACATATACGTGATCTTAAGAAAAAGGGAATAGCTATAGACTTCGAAAATAATTTTGCGCCGGAATATGAGATACCGGCAGACAAGAAAGACACCGTTCGCAAGCTTAAGGAAGCTGCGAAGAATGCTGATATGGTATGGCTCGCTTCCGATGAAGACCGGGAAGGAGAAGCCATAGCCTGGCATCTTTATGAGGTGCTTGGCCTGAATCCTCAGAATACAAAGCGAATAGTCTTTCATGAGATAACCAAACCGGCTATCCTTAATGCTATCGCAAATCCCCGCGATATAGACATCGACCGGGTCAATGCCCAGCAGGCACGTCGGGTACTCGACCGTATAGTGGGATTTGAATTAAGTCCGGTGCTATGGAAGAAAATCAAACCGTCGCTTTCAGCCGGCAGGGTGCAGAGTGTAGCCGTTCGTCTCATTTGTGAGCGAGAGAAGGAGATAGATGCTTTCGTTCCGGAGTCTTATTTCCGTGTTTCTGGACAGTTCTCTATCCCGGATTCTCTTGCCGGTCTTAAGGCTGATCTGTCGCGTAGATGTGTGGATGAGCAAGATGCAATGGGAGTATTGAGCGAATGCCATGATGCAAAGTTCCGGATAGCAGAAGTAAATGTCAAGCCCGGAAGGCGTCAGCCGTATCCTCCATTCACAACCTCCACCCTCCAGCAGGAAGCTTCACGCCGACTTGGCTTTTCCGTCAACCAGACAATGGTGATAGCGCAGAAGCTATACGAAGATGGTAAGATCACCTACATGCGTACAGACTCTACTAATCTTTCCGAGCTTGCCCTGCGCGATATCTCAGACACTATCCGTAAGGATATGGGGGAAGAATACCTAAAAGTTCGTCATTATCATACCCACTCAAAAGGGGCTCAGGAAGCGCACGAAGCCATCAGGCCGACGTATGTCAGCAATCGCACAATTGAAGGAGATGCAAAGGAGCAAAAACTCTACGACCTGATATGGCGTAGGGCAGTTGCTTCGCAGATGGCAGATGCCGAGATTGAGAAGACAACTGTGGATATAGCAATCACACCGGGAAATGGTGTGGCAGCTGAAGATACCTCACACGGAGTTTTCAAGGCAGAGGGTGAGGTGGTGATATTCCCGGGCTTCCTCAAGGTGTATCAGCAGGGGGCCGGAAAGGATACGTCTCTTCCTCCTCTCTCTGTTGGCATGGATCTTGATCCTAAAGAGATAACAGCTACTGAAGACTTCACGCAAGCTCCCCCGAGATATTCGGAGGCTTCGCTTGTGAAGAAGATGGAGGAACTGGGCATCGGACGTCCGTCGACATATGCTCCTACTATCTCCACAATACAACAGCGCGAATACGTGAAGCGTGGTGAAAAAGAAGGCGTTCCGCGCGATTATAAGGAAATAACCCTAAAAAAGGGTAAGATAACAATGAAGACAAAGAGTCTTTCTGTCGGCTCTGAGAAAGGTAAGCTTGTGCCCACCGACACCGGAATGGTGGTCAACGACTTCCTGACTGAATATTTCCCCGATATCCTTGACTATAACTTCACCGCCAAGATAGAGGAAAAATTCGACGACATTGCGGAGGGCAAACTCCCTTGGCAGAACGAAATGTCGGAATTCTATGGAGGATTCCATCCTGAGATTGAGAAGATCAATACCCTCAAGATGGAGCATAAGGTAGGGGAGCGCCAGCTTGGGACAGATCCCAAAACAGGTCGACCTGTCTATGTGAAAATCGGCCGATTTGGTCCTGTTGCCCAAATAGGAGAGGCAACGGATGAAGACAAGCCTCTATTCGCGTCTTTGCAGCCTGACCAGAGTGTGCAGACCATTACTCTTGAGGAAGCACTGAAACTTTTTGAGCTTCCACGCGATGTAGGTTCGTTCGAAGGGAAAAAGATTCTTGCAGCTGTAGGACGCTTCGGCCCGTATATCCGGCACGACTCAGTCTTTGTATCCATACCGAAAGATATGTCGCCCCTTTCCATCACCGAAGCCGAGGCTATAGAGTTGATAGAGAAGAAGCGTGCTGATGAGGCCAATAAATTCATCAAGTCATTTCCGGATCATCCTGAGATCGAGATCCTCAATGGCAGGTATGGTCCCTACTTCACTTATCTGCCAGCCGGAGCAAAGAAGAAAGTCAACTACAAGATTCCAAAAGGAACAGATCCGGTCTCATTGACATTGGAAGAAGTGATGAAACTTATCGAACAGCAGGATGCCGCTCCTAAGAAGCGTACTTCAGCACGTTCCAAGAAATAATAGATAATTAATCAATTATAAGCATAATACATAGTCGAATCATTTCTTGAAGTCAATTAATTATGCATTATGCATTATGAATTATGCAGTAATAAATGATAACTCAAGAACAACTTAAAGAGGCGGAAGAACGTACCGCCGCACTAAAAAGATATCTCGATATTGACTCCAAAAAGATAGAGGTGGAGGAAGAGGAGCTTCGTACGCATGTTGCCGATTTTTGGGAAGACCGTACGAAAGCAGAGGCACAGATGAAGAAGATCAAGGATCTTCATTTCTGGATCGATGCATATGAGGCACTTGAGAAGCAGGTGGAGGAATTGCGTCTTGCTTTCGACTTTGTAAAGGAGGGCCTCGTCACTGAAGAAGAGGTAGATGAGCAATATGCGACAGTCGCTAAGGATATTGAGAGTCTGGAACTCCGCAATATGCTTCGCCGTGAAGAAGACAAGCTTGGAGTGGTACTGAAGATCAATTCCGGAGCCGGAGGCACTGAAAGTCAGGACTGGGCACAGATGTTAATGCGTCTTTATCTTCGTTATGCCGAACGCCACGGCTACAAGACATCTATCGCACAGCTTCTTGAAGGTGATGATGCCGGTATCAAGTCGGTCACTATCAATATTGAGGGTGACTATGCTTACGGTTATCTCAAGAGTGAGAACGGTGTGCATCGCCTCGTCCGTGTAAGTCCCTATAATGCTCAGGGAAAGCGTATGACTTCGTTCGCGTCCGTATTCGTCACTCCGCTCGTAGACGATACCATCGAGATTAACGTGGAGCAGGCTCGTATTTCATGGGATACATTCCGATCAGGAGGAGCCGGAGGCCAGAACGTCAACAAGGTGGAATCCGGTGTGCGCTTGCGCTATCAATACAAGGATCCTTATACCGGAGAAGAGGAAGAAATCCTGATTGAAAACACAGAGACCCGCGACCAGCCTAAGAATAAGGAGAATGCTTTGCGCCATCTTCGCTCCATCCTCTATGAGAAAGAGATGAATCATCGTCTGGAAGAGCAGGCGAAAGTAGAGGCCGGAAAGAAGAAAATAGAATGGGGCTCGCAGATACGTAGCTACGTCTTCGATGACCGTCGTGTGAAAGACCATCGTACCAACTATCAGACCTCTGACGTAAACTCAGTGATGGACGGAGAAATTGATGAGTTCATCAAGGCTTATCTGATGGAGTTTGCAGCCTCTGATGGGAATGCATAATTAACTTTGTTCAAGCTGAAGCAAGTCATAATTCATAAAGTAAATGCATAATTCATAGTCCTGGTCGATTATGAATCATGCATTTTGCATTATGCGTTCAACTCAAGAAGTTTGTCGAGGAGGTTTCGGTTGTTGTTGAGCCGTGGCACTTTTCTCTGACCTCCGAGTTTGTGGTTGCCGGCATTTGCGAGCCAATCGTCGAATAGTCCAGGACGGGCAGTGATGATTTCCGGAGGATCGAGGAAAATTGTGTGTGCCCGCTTTGCCTGATAGTCGGAATTGACTTCCTGCAGTGTCTTGTCGAGCACCTCACGGAACTTCTCCATGGAATCTGGCATCTCATTCCATTCTATCAGCCATTGATGATGGCCGCGACGATTATTATGTGCATAATATGGTCCGGCAGTGTAGTTGGCGATTCCGGCGCCTGTGGCTTCGCAAGCTGCTTCAATGGCTCGGTTTGCGTTGTCTTCCATCACTTCCTCGCCGAAAGCGTTGATAAAGCTTCGAGTGCGTCCGGCTATCCTGATCTTGACCGGGTCGGTGGCGGTGACGGTCACCGTATCACCAAGGTGATAACGCCAAAGACCATTGGCACTTGATATGAGGAGCTCGTAAGTCTTTCCGGTTTCCACTTCCCATGCAGATACGGGCTCTCCCCCTGTTATAGGCTCGAATTCGTAAAAGACACTGCCGTCAAGAATAAGCAGCATCGAGTGGTCGGAGAAGTCATTCTGAAATGCAAAAAAGCCTTCGCTTGCATTGTATGTCTCCATGAAGTGCATCTTCGATGGGTCAGTCAAAGCTTCATATTCCTTTCGATAAGGCCTAAAATCGATGCCTCCATGGAAGAAAACTTCCAGATTTGGCCAAACATCTGATATTTTATCGACACCCTTGATCCTGCATACTTCCTTGATTACTGTAAGAAACCAAGATGGTACGCCGGAAATGTTTGTGATGTTCGATTTTGAAGCAGCTCCAGCAAGAGCCGGAAGTTTCTCGCTCCAGTCTTCCATCAAGGCTATGCGTTTTTCAGGCACTCGCACCATATCAGCGAGCTTTGGCATGCGGTCGATGAGAGTAGCGCTCAAATCCCCTACTTTAACGTCACTCTTAAGGTTCAGCTCATTGGCAAAGCTACCTCCCAATATAAGGCTTTTGCCGGAAAAGAGTCGACTTTTAGGGTTCATCTTGAGATAATGAGCCACGACATCGGAGGTACCCGGATAATGGTTGCGATGTAAGCAGTCGTTGGTGATAGGCACAAATTTTGACTTTCCTCCACTCGTTCCACTGCTTTGGGCAAAACGTGTGCACCGGCCCGGCCATAGCACATCTTTTTCTCCCTCCACCATTCTCATTGCATATGGGCGAATGTCATCATAGGCCACTTGTGGCACTGCTTTCTGATAAGCGGCAACCGGATCGGATGAATTAAGGATTTCCTTAAATCCATATTTGCGGCCTACTTCCGTTTCTGCAGCACGGTTTAGAAGCCAAATGAGCTGTTTGCGTTGAATCTCGTCCACGTGTCCGCTCCAGTTCTCTGTGCGACGGGCTCGGGATGCGAAAATATATCGGGCGATAGGTGTGAAATCCATGGTTGGAATTAGAAGTTAGAGTGAAATCAGAGAACATTTTTTCCCATTTCTTCTGCTACGGCACCGGATCATAACCGGAACCTCCCCATGGGTGGCACCGACATATGCGCTTCAAAGTGAGCCAACCCCCTTTCAAGGCCCCGTGCTTTTTTATTGCCTCTATTCCGTATTGACTACAGGTAGGTGTAAAGCGGCAGCTCGGAGGGGTATGGGGAGAGATGGCGTATTGATAGAAGCGTATCGCAGAGGTAAGCAGAATCTGGGCGATGTTCATACTCTTCTTAACAAATGTCATCCCCTTTGGGTTGAGGATAAAGTTTTTTTCTGATTTTTGACAATGCTGATCCGACGGCTGATGCGATGCACTCCATATCGGAGTTTTCATTGTGCATGTATACTATAGCCAACGATAAAGTGCGTATGGCGGGATCTTCCTGTATTATTTTTTTCAAAGGGTGCCATTGCAGACGGAAGGCTTCGCGAATGCGGCGTCGCATAAGCACACGGTCTACGGCATGCCTCCGCTTCTTCTTTGGCACTGTGATCATGAACTGCACAGGCCCCATAAGGTCGGGTATGCATACACGAAACGATGCTTCCAGATCCTCTTGGGAAATTGCACGGAACGTCACCCTCAGCGGACCGGAATATACTGATTTCCCTTTTTGGAAGAGTTCCTGGACCAGGGTGCGATGGCGGAGCTTAGCGCTTTTACGCAAAGTGAACCTTTCGGCTTGTGTTTGATTGTGCTGTTCGGTCTCAGTCATCGTTGAATGCAAGTTTAAGAATGTCGGATGGAGAGCAAACTATGTGGTCGGCATATGCCTTACGCAACTCAGTGATAGGGCGGAACCCCCATGTGACCCCGACTGAATCGATACAAGCCCGTCGAGCCGTCTCAATATCGACTGCAGAGTCTCCTACATGCATTGTCTGGCTTTTGGGTGTAGGGTGGGAGAGAAGCACTGCAAAGTCAATGCTTGGATCTGGTTTTGTCGGTCGGTCTTCTGTCTGTCCCATTACAGCTACAAAAGGGATATCCGGGAAAAAATAATCTATTATCTTGCGTGCTGCCGACTCATACTTGTTGGTTGCCACTGCCACTGCAATCTTGTTGTCGGTAAGTTGCTGCAGGAGTTCAGGAATGCCTGGATATGGCTTTGTGAGATCTGTGCAGTGCTCGTCATAATATTCCCTGAAAGTTGCGAGGAGTTCATCTATCTCTTCCGGACTTGCATCAGGCTGTGCCCGCTCCATCAGTTTTCTCACTCCGTTGCCCACCATATATGGATATGCCGCCAGGGGATGCTTGTGGTAGCCCTTTGATTCAAGGGCATAGTTGCATGCGGTGCCGAGGTCGGCAATAGTGTCGAGTAGCGTTCCGTCAAGATCGAAGATGATGAGTTTTTTCATTGAGTAGTCGGGTTGTCGAGTTATCTGGTTTTCAAGTAGTGTGGGTTTCTGAAACCGTCGAGATAATTGAACCTTTATCAGTCAGAGTTTCAATTATATCACCGGTTTTGACAGCCTTGATGTCAGAAACCGCCTTTCCTCCAATTTTAGTAATTGAATAACCTCGTTTCAGTGTAGATGCCGGGTTAAGCACATCAGTGAGCTTTTGAAGATTGTCGAGTCTTGATTTTTCTCGATCCAATATAGATGCCACTGCTGACTTGATCGAAGAAGACATTGCCTGCAAAGCCGGGTATTCGATTTTTATGCGAGAATTGGAAGCCATACGGATAGTAGTGGTGAGTCCCTCCACTCGTATTCGGGCTTTCGACAAGGCCTCGCTTGCTGCCGCGGGGAGGAGAGCGGAGATGCTGTGAAGTCTTAATCTTGCATTTTTAAGCTGGGTCTCTGCAAGAGCCGGAATCATGGTCTCGATGCTCTGGAGGCGGATGTGCTCTCCTTTAAGGCGTTCGGAGGCAAAAGATGCTATCCTTGTGGCGAGGTCGTAGGCGCGTTGCCATGCCATGCCTGCTGTGTCGGATAGCCACGCGGCAACTGCGGTAGGGGTCTTGCACCGTATGCATGCAATCTCATCGAGCACACAGCGGTCGCGTTCGTGTCCTATACCGACAACGACTGGAATCGGGAATGTAGCCACTCGGCGTGCAAGCCGGAGGTCGTCGAATCCATTCATGTCAGTAGTGGCTCCCCCTCCACGCACTATCACCACGCAATCCCAATCTATGATGCATCTTGTCTGCTCCACGAGGTCAAGGGCAGCAATTACGCTTTGCGCAGTTTTCTCTCCTTGCATTATGGCAGGGAAGAGAAATGTGTTAAATTCAACTCCAGACGAATTGTGTTGGAGCTGATTGAGGAAGTCGCCATATCCTGCGGCGCTCTCAGAAGATATTATCGCTATCTTTCGTGGCGGATCGGAAAAAGTAAGCTCGCGGTTACGGTTGAGGATACCTTCTTTCTGCAGGGCAATCAAGATCTCGCGTCTGATGCGCTCGAGATCTCCCATAGTATATGATGGCTCGATTTCTCCTATGTTGAACGATAAGCCGTAGTTGGAGTGATAGTTGGCTCCTCCGTAAAACATTACCTTCATGCCGTTGGAGAGTTCCTTTTCCGTGGCGCGGAGAAATTTTTCTCGGATATATATATATCGATTGGCCCAAATATTGGCTCTCATACGGGCAACAGTGGTTCCAGACGGGTCTTTTTCGATAAGAGTCATATAGCAATGCCCTCCTCTGACCGACATGTCGCTGATTTCTGCCACCACCCATGCACCCATAAGCACAGGCTCCCGGCTCATGGCGCTTGCCACGAAGCGAGAGAACTCCGAAAGGGCGTATGCCTTAGGTCTTTCATTAGAATGGTACGCTTCCATACTGCAAATTTAATGAAAATCCGCGACATTGGGGCTAAAATAAGGTCTCAAATTATAAGTTTTATAAGAATTATGATATTTAGAGGATTTATTATTCAATTTTTTTGGCTAATTTTGCAGTATGTTTCCACTCAGGCAGAGAATAGAAAGACTCTTTGTGCCGGTATTCGTCTGGATGCTGGCGATAGTTTGTATAGTCCTGTCAGGGTGTTCATCGAGCAAGCATGTGCCTGACGGAAGCTATCTTCTTGACAAGGTACACATCCGCCTGGATTCAGTGGGGAAGGAGGAGCAGCTTGATGTGACGGAGATGCAGGCTTATTTGAGACAGACCCCAAACCACAGAATGCTCTGGAGCATAAAGTTCAGGCTTGGCTTCTACAATATGGCTGGAAGTGACTCCACCAACTGGTGGAATCGCTGGATGCGGAAACTTGGGGAGCCGCCTGTGATCTATGATCCGGCATTATCTGATGCCAGTGCCAGCCAGCTGATGCAATATCTTGCAAATAAGGGATATTTCAACGCTGATGTCACTATTGATTCCGTGAAAAATGAAAGAAAGAAGAAGATAGAGCTTACTTATACCCTTGCTCCGGGTCCCCGGAAGGTGATCTCGCAGATGGAATATGAATTTCCGGATTCTGCTGTCAGGAGCATAGTGATGGCTGACTCATCGAAGTTCCTTACTTATCCGGGACGCCCGTTGACAAGGGATATCCTTGAGGCTCAACGTACTGTTGTGACTGATGCACTCCGCAATAACGGATATTACAATTTTGGCAAAGAGTGCATCACTTTTGTGGCAGACACTACAGAAGGTTCGTCGGATGTGGAGTTGATGATGAAGGTCAACTATCCTTCCGGGCCGCAGAAGGATCGGCTTGATTTGTATTCAAAGTTTATCATTCGCAAGGTCATAGTGATAGCAGACGCTGATGCTATAGATTCGGAGAACCCGGCATTGGCAACCAGTCAAGATTCGGTCAGCTATCATGGTTTGGAAATACTATATGCAGATTCGCGCTATCTGCGTCCATCAGTGATTGCTGACAATTGTTATCTTTCGCCGGGCGATGTGTTTTCTCAGAAAAATGTTGATCGGACTTATCGTGCATTTTCCAGATTAGGAATCCTGAAATTTATCAATGTCTCTTTTGTGCCGGTTGGACATATCGGAGATGAGGGTGTTCTTGATGCTTACGTGATGCTGACACCCGGTAAGTCTCAGACTGCGAGTGTGGAACTTGAAGGCACTAATTCGGAAGGCGACCTTGGAGTAGCCGTTGGCCTGACGTATTCCCACCGCAATATAGGGAGGGGATCGGAGACATTTACGGGTAAGTTGCGTGGCAGTTATGAGTCTCTTTCCGGCAACCTTGAGGGGTTGCTCAACAACCGGTATATGGAATACTCGGTAGACCTTGGGCTTTCAATGCCGGAGTTCAAGGCTCCTATTTCGCGCAGGATAAGGCGACGCATACAGGCATCCACAGAGATGAATTTCTCTATGAATTATCAGGAAAGGCCTGAATATACGCGCGTGATTTCTACGGCAGGATGGAGCTATAAATGGATTGATGCAAGGAAAAACAACCGCCATACGTTTACTCCTATCGACATCAACTATGTCTATCTTCCTGCAGCGACCAACGACTTTATCGACCTCATAGCTCCCGACAATCCTTTGCTTCGCTACAGTTATGAGGATCACTTTATCATGCGCATGGGGTGGCGCTGGTATCATTCCAACAAACGAGAAGCCACCCCATGGCAGAAAAATATGCAGCGTGACATCTATAATGTCAGGGTAAATGCCGAGATTGCGGGCAACTTGCTTTTTGCTCTCTCGAGCATTTTTGCGCATCGCAGTAATTTCCATGAGGATCCGTATAAGATTTTTGGTATACACTATTCTCAGTATTTTAAGCTTGAAGCTGATTATGCACTTCTTCATCGTTTTGACGAAAGGAATTCCGTTGCTTTCAGAGTAGGAGGAGGTGTCGGTATTCCCTATGGCAACTCTGAGATGCTTCCGTTTGAGAAGCGTTTCTATGGAGGTGGTGCCAATGGCGTGAGAGGCTGGGCTGTGCGTACTCTTGGTCCCGGAGCCTACCCGGGCCGCAACTCGGTGAGTGATTTTATTAACCAATGTGGAGACATTCGCCTTATCACAAGTGCGGAATATCGCGCGAAATTGTTCTGGGTTCTCGAGTTGGGTGCATTTATAGACATAGGAAATATCTGGACTATCCGCGACTATCCATTCCAGCAGGGAGGAGTGTTTAAGTTTGATGAGTTCTATAAGCAGTTTGCGGCAGCATATGGACTTGGCTTACGTATGGACTTCAACTACTTCCTCCTTCGTTTCGACCTTGGTATGAAAGCCCATAATCCGGCGATGGGAGAGAAGCCCTGGCCCCTTATATCGCCAAACTGGCACCGAGACTCCTCCTTCCACTTCTCCATCGGCTATCCGTTCTAAAAATTTAATCAAGTTTCGGATTTAGGAATAGACTGCTGTTTATGGTGGTAATGCTTTTGTTGCAGGGATGTTTAGGCGCGGGATTAAATAAAAAAGGCAATCAGACGTGTCACCACTTTGCCGGTCTGATTGCGTGGAAACGTTTTCCGTTGTACGTTTTCCGTTTTCCGAAGGTCCCGGACGCGATGCCGGGGGTGTATAGAGTCACGGATACTGTCATGCCGCGGCTGTCAGGGTCGATACACCGTTCCTGTGATCATATCAATGCTTGCAGATGTCAATTACCGTGACATTGGACCGTCAGGCCTCAGCTGTCCTAATAACCAGCATCTGCATTGACGCACCATGAGCGGGTGTGGCAGTCATATATCACTGGATGGCGCTTATACCCCATACGCCGACGGGTTGTTGCAGACTTGTAGACTAATTCTGACTCAGGGAGAGCCACGGGTCACACCTTGGTGAGCGGTGT
>JAIDTO010000262.1 GCA_029060625.1 Muribaculaceae bacterium
GGCGGAATTGGTAGACGCGCTACTTTGAGGGGGTAGTGAGCTTTCGCTCGTGTGAGTTCGAGTCTCATTTCGGACACGAAAAAAGTCGCAGATTTTCATCTGCGACTTTTTTATATAGTAACTACACTCCGCATGCTATACTTTATATAGCCACTATAAATGTCCAATTTAAGTTTACCTACAAACACTATTTCACATCTCCTCTCGTTATTATATTATAACTACGATTGTTTTTTAGTCTCCAACCCCGCTAAACACCAACTCCATTATGCTGAAGAATCTCTTATACGCCATTGCTTGCTCATTGATACTGATGATGGTTCTTCCTTGTCAGCAGACATTCGCTCAGGAACGGGACAATTCATTTCCCCTCTCTGATTTTGATTTCGACTCCCTTCTTAAGGATATAGTATATCATTACGATCTAAATTTAAATGCTGGAGATCCGGATTTCATCTGCGAAGGATTCCTGACATTATCCTTAGACGTACCGGAAGGGACTGAGGAAATATATTTTCGTAGGACTCCTCGTCCGAATAGACGTATATTCAATGTCATTCCCATAAGTTGCAATGGGGAATCAAATCTTAACATCTCCATCGATAGGGTTTTTGCAAATACTTTTTTTAAAGTTACATTCTTCATCAATGGGAAAGGTTATACAACATCAACTTACGATGTGAACACCTTTATATCTCCCGAAGACCTTGAAATATTGCAGAGTGTAAGTTCGGTTGGCGAGATGGTAGTAAAAAGTCCTGTTATCGAAATGCAGTCTCAGTCAATATCGATAAAATGCACATCAGAGCTTAATGTCTCAATCCACACACTTGACGGAAGAACTATATACTACAATACAATCGATAAGGATACTGAAATCTCCATTTCTCCCGGTATCTATATCCTTAATGCCCAAAACTCAGATACATCTCTTTCCAAGAAGGTAATCATTAGATAAATAACATGTATCAAGGTCCGGATCCTCGCGGTTCCAGACCTTTTTTTGCTTTTCAAGCCCCTCCAATATGATCTATTTTCCCTCATCTTCCTACCTCCTTGATCAGCACACTCTGTGCCGTCCTCAATGTAGTTAGCGCCCTTCGTGTGCGTTATCGCGTATGTAAAGCAACTTCCTCGATCAGCGGCTCATTCAGATGCCGAGTGGAGGAGAGAGTATCTCGGAGTCTTCAGGACGAGGTCTATGTGCCCGTGGGAAGTCCGGACCTCAGTCTCCACCTTCGCCACGATCAATGTAAGCAGTATGTAAACCGCGTTGTGAAGATTGTTCTCATCGTCCATCTTCATCTCGTAAGGAACTCCGGCAATTTTATACTGACTTGCATATACAAAAGATACCTCACGCACTAAAAAGATACTGATCCGATAACGACAAATGACCCACAACAGCCTTACAGCGTTTGGGTCGTTCGCATTCATTTATTCCTTGAGGGAAATATCATCACTGATACTGATAAGAGGCGGCGAGCTCGTCGAGGGCATCGGGGTCGATCTCCCACTTTCCCGGATCATCGATCGACATAGATAGAAGATCCATCACTTCCCAGTAGTCTTTTTCCGATTCCTCTACATCAGTGTCGTCCTCATCGTAGAGGCGGCAGTCAAGGGTCTTGGGGTCAACTTCTATCATCACATGGTCGCTCCAAGCTTCGGGAGCGTCGAGATACTCTTCAAGGAGAGCCTTTACTTCTTCTTTTATCATTTGGCTTTGTTGTTTAGTTGTTTAATCGTTTATTAATCACTGTCCTTGTAGGGACGCACGGCTCGTGCGTCCGCAACATATCATATCGTCAGGTGGACGCACGAGCCGTGCGTCCCTACAAGGACAATCTAATATGCAAATGCAAAATTAATAAATTACTCTTATTAAACAAATAGGAACATAAATATTTGTGGATGTGTGATTTTTTTTGTATCTTTGCGCGTTAATTCATGCCCGGAAATGGCCTATTGCCGCTTTTGGACCATCTATGTGTGTGATTAACATATCATTAAACTAATAAAAAGAACATAATCAATATGATCACCATAACCTTTCCAGACGGATCGAAAAAGGAGTTTGAAGCAGGCGTAACGCCGTTTCAGATAGCAGAGAGCATCAGCCCACGCTTTGCAGCTGATGTGCTTGCCTCCAAAATCAATGGTCAGGATTGGGATATCTCCCGTCCTGTCAACGAGGACGCAACAATCGAGCTCTTCAAATGGGATGATCCGGAAGGCAAGCATGCCTTCTGGCACTCTTCTGCTCACCTTTTGGCTGAAGCTCTTCAGGAACTCTATCCCGGTGTGAAGTTCGGCATCGGCCCGGCTATAGAAAACGGATTCTATTACGACATCGATCCTGGAGAACACAAGATTACTTCCGAGGATTTCCCGAAAATCGAGAAGAAGATGCAGGAACTCGTGGCACGCAAGGAGGCTATCGTGCGCAAGGATATCTCGAAGGCTGATGCCCTCAAGATGTTTGGCGACCGCAACGAGACCTATAAGTGCGAGCTAATCAGCGAACTCGAAGACGGGCACATCACCACCTATACACAGGGTGACTTCACCGACCTATGCCGTGGCCCGCACATTCCCAACACATCCCCTATCAAGGCTGTGAAGATTCTTTCTCTTGCCGGTGCTTACTGGAGAGGCGACGAAAAGAGAGATCAGCTCGTGAGAGTATATGGCATCTCATTCCCAAAGAAAAAGATGCTTGATGAATACCTTGCTCTGCTTGAAGAAGCAAAGAAACGTGACCACCGCAAGCTCGGCAAGGAGATGGA
>JAIDTO010000263.1 GCA_029060625.1 Muribaculaceae bacterium
ACAAAAATGGCAACCCTCAGGGAACTAAAGACACGCATCGGCTCTGTGGCGTCGAGTGAGAAGATCACCGGAGCAATGAAGATGATTTCTTCTGCTAAGGTGCATAAGTTTGAGTCTTCACTCAAGCAACTGGTGCCCTATCGCGAAAAGATCAAGTCGATAATGGCTCATATCATGCAGTCAGGTTCTGACTTCAGCAGCCCCCTTATCGAGAGCCGCCACGAAGTAAAGAAAATTGCTTTTGCTGTATATGGCAGCGACGATGGACTTTGCGGCGCATACAATATCAATATCTTTAAGGCTGCTCTTGTAGAACTAAATAAGCTTAAGGCAAAATATGGACCTTCGGTAGACTTCGACATCTACCCCGTCGGACAAAAGATTGCTAAAGCTGTCTCCAAAATTGCAGGCCCGCATATTAACGTGGTCAGGATTAATGGAGTCGACTCTAAGATGGAGGCAGAAAAAGTCAATGAGTTCACACATGCTCTACGCGATAAATTTTCTTCAGGAGAATACGACCTTGTATGTGTAGAATATATGAAGTTTTTCTCTATGAGCCGCCAGAGAGCTACTCTTGAGACTCTTTTCCCAATTTCTGGTGAGACGCTGCTTGAAGGATCCGAGAATACAGTTTCTATAGGGATGTGCATTTTCGAACCGGATGCCAACAGCATTTTCAATGCTGTGCTCCCGATGTTCGTGTTGTCTTCTATGCAAGAAATCACAATTGAAAACCGTGCTTCCGAACAAGCTGCTCGTGTAATGGCCATGCAGAGTGCCAACGATAATGCCAAGAAACTTCTCGAAGGGCTGCAGCTTGAATATAATAAGCTACGTCAGGAAAATATCACCACCGAGCTCCTCGACATCCTCGGTGGCCAAGTAGAACGCTAATCTCCACTCTCCATTCTTCACTCTAAACTAATTAATAAACCAACATATGAGTAGTATTAAGGAATATTTTTCGTCGGTAGGTAAAGGCATTGCGAGCCTGGCGAAGGGTATGGCTGTGACCGGAAAGGAGTTTGTTACTCCCAAGATCACTGAGCAATATCCTGAAAATCGCCACACCACGCTCAAGATTGCCGACCGCTTCCGTGCGGAACTTACACTGATCGGTGATGATGCTACCCCGGCCTACAATAAATGTATCGCCTGTGGCATCTGCCAGATGAACTGCCCAAACAGCTCCATCGAACTGAAGACAAGATTCGTGGAACTGCCGGATGGCAAGAAAAAGAAAGTGCTCGAGAAGTATTACTACGATCTCGGAAGCTGCACATTCTGTATGCTTTGCGTGACTACTTGTCCGCAAGACGCTCTCGAATTCTCTAATGATTTCGAACAAGCTGTCTTTACTCGCGACAAACTCGTCAAGGTGCTCAACGCTCATTCCGAACTGACAGATGCCCAGGTGATAGCAGAGGCTTCTAAACCAAAGCCAAAGCCTGCAATGGATCCGGAACAGCTTGCTAAAATCAAGGCTGAGGCTCTTGCTAAAGCTGCTGCGAAAAAAGCCGCACAGCAAGCCGCACAAAAATCTGATAACCCAACAACCTGACAACTCGACAACTTGACAACTAACAACTAAAAACAATGGATTCAGTAGGAAATATAATACTCTACTTCGTAGTGGCTATTGCAATGGTCATTTCTGCCTATTTGGCTGTCACTACGACCAAAATCCTTCGTGCGGCGACTTATCTGCTCTTTTCTCTAATCTGCACCGCGATTTTCTATTTCCAGCTTGGATATCAATTTCTCGGTGCCGTGCAGATCGCAGTATATGCCGGAGGTATTATGGTGCTGTTTGTGTTTGCAATTATTCTTACCCATAAGCCAAATGAGAAAAGCGCTCCACTTGAGGCACACCGTAAATTCACGGGTATCGCAGCCTCTGTGATCGGGGCTGTTCTCTTGATCTTGGCTCTTTTCAAGATGCCGCTTGTTAAGGGAATCTCATTGGCTCAGGCTTTCTCTTACGGTGGGCCTCAGCTGACAATGCACGACATAGGAACTGCTCTTGTCGGCTCTGACAAGTTCCAATATCTTCTTCCTTTCGAGGCCGTCAGCGTTCTTTTGCTCGCCTGCATTATTGGAGGAGTTGTTATAGCTCGTAAAAAATAATCCCGAAAATAGTTTTATATTATGGATATAAGCATTTTATGGTATTTGGTGCCGAGCATTCTCCTTTTTGTATGTGGTGTCTACGGCTTCATTACCCGCAAAAACATGATCGCAATGCTGATTTCGCTTGAGCTTATGCTCAACTCAGCAGATCTCAATTTCGTGATTTTCAACCGTTACCTCTTCCCCGGTTCTATGGAAGGCATGATGTTCACTCTTTTCGCCATTGCAATAGCAGCTGCAGAGACAGCTATTGCCATCGCATTGATCATCAACATCTACCGTGCCATCGGCAATACTAACGTGACGGATATTAAAGAAATGAAATTTTAAACTATTCCTAAGATATGGACATAACACTTCCAATTTTAATCCTTGCGATCCCAATTGCGATGTTCCTCATCTTGGGAATCGGAGGCGTTGTGATGCCACGCAAAGTTGCTGGAGTGCTCGGCATTCTCGGCATGGGCACTTGCGCAGTGCTTGCCTATACAGTGGCTTTCACATACTTCTTCAGCGGGGCACCCGACTTCATTACTGAACTCGGACAGCGCCTGCAGTATCAGGTGTTTGATGTCACCTGGCTTGCATTTACTGAGAAACTCGTAGTAAAAATCGGTTTCCTCCTTGATCCGATTTCTGCTATGATGCTCGTAGTAATCACAACCATTTCCTTCTTCGTACACCTCTACTCTTGGGGTTACATGGAGCACGAGCCGGGCTTCCAGCGTTACTACGCTTTCCTGAGCCTGTTCTCATTCTCAATGCTCGGTCTTGTGGTGGCAACCAATATTTTCCAGATGTACATTTTCTGGGAGCTCGTGGGTGTCAGCTCATATCTGCTCATCGGATTCTTCTACAAGCTTCCCTCAGCAGTGTCTGCTTCAAAGAAAGCATTTATCGTTACTCGTTTCGCCGACCTTGGCTTCCTCATTGGTATCCTCCTTCTCTCCTACTACACCAATACATTCAACTTCCAGGCTCTCACTTCCAATCCTGAGCTCGTGATGGCTGAATGTGGTGGAGCCACTTTCCTTGGTGCTTCCGTGATGACATGGGCGATGGTGCTCATATTCATGGGTGGTATGGGTAAGTCTGCTATGATGCCTCTCCATATTTGGCTTCCCGACGCTATGGAAGGTCCGACTCCTGTGTCGGCTCTTATCCACGCTGCTACAATGGTGGTTGCCGGTGTATATCTCGTTGCCCGAATGTTCCCCTGCTACTGTCAGGTGCCAGCTTCAATGGACTTCGTTGCTGTAGTCGGTGCGATCACAGCATTCTATGCTGCAGTGGTAGCTTGCTGCCAGATCGACATCAAGCGAGTACTCGCGTTCTCTACCATCTCGCAGATTGCATTCATGATGGTTTCTCTTGCAGTGGCGCGCGACTACGTTCCCGTTGGTGAACACTGGCATGCACCGGGTCTCGGCTACATGGCATCTATGTTCCACCTCTTCACCCACGCAATGTTCAAGGCCCTCCTCTTCCTTGGAGCAGGATGCCTTATCCATGCAGTTCACTCCAATGACTACACAGCCATGGGCGGACTCCGCAAATATATGCCGATTACACACTGGACATTCCTCATCGGATGTCTTGCCATCGCAGGTATTCCACCATTCTCAGGCTTCTTCTCTAAAGATGAAATGCTTGCTGCAATGTATCAGAATTCATTCTTCTGGGGTGCTTGGATGACTATGGTAGCCGGTCTGACCGCTTTCTATATGTTCCGTCTCTACTATCTCATTTTCTGGTGGGAAGAGAATCCTCACTATCAGCACCACAAGCCTCACGACGGACCTTGGCAGATGTCGCTTCCGCTCATCATCCTCGCAGCCGTAAGCTGTGTTGCCGGTTTCATCCCCTTCGGAGAACTTGTGACATACAACGGCGAACCTTATCACATCCATATTGAGTGGGTATCAGTTGCTATTCCGAGTATCATCACAGCCCTTTGTGCAATTGCTCTTGCCACTTGGCTTTATGCTAAGAAAAACGACCGTCCTGCCAAGATGCGTGCCGCGTTCCCCGTTCTTTGGGAAGCTGCACATCGCCGCTTCTACTGGGACGAGATCTACCAGTTCATCACGCATAAGATCATCTTCGGTATCATTTGCCAAAGTATCGCATGGTTTGACCGCCACGTTATCGACGCTACGATGGATGGTTTTGCCAAGATCACTCAGAAGGCAAGCTTCTCTATTCGCGGAATGCAGAACGGTCATATCCAGGCTTACGTGGCATGGTATTTCTTCGGAGCTCTCGCTCTCGCTGCTATAGTTTGGCTCGCACTTGTATAAGACATTATTCATATTGCTAAAAATATAAGAAAGATACCCATCTGACGCTGCCGACCCAAATCCTTGTGTATATATCGGTGCGCTCGGTATCAGAAA
>JAIDTO010000264.1 GCA_029060625.1 Muribaculaceae bacterium
TAGAATGGGGGAGTACCGGTTTCCCCTAATTCCTGGAATTTCTTGCCCGAGATAGCGTTGAGGTCAATGTAATACGCTCCTGCTTCGCGTGCGGCATCCTTAGCCCATTTTCCGTAGCTATCAGCATTACTCTCTATCTTGCCGTCTTTCCACTTGTTACGCGGAGTATGGCTCAGCACGATTGGAATAGCCCCTTTTTCCTTGGCATCCATGATGAATTTGCGGATATACCATCCGTATGTGTATACGACCTGGTTGATTCCGGTCTTCTCCATCTTGAAGACTTTGCTTTCTGGACCTGAACCGTGGAGCTCGCCACGAGCCTTGCCGGTATTGATATCGCCACCGTCGTTATGGCCAAATTGCATGATTACATAGTCACCCGGTTGAAGTGCGTTATACACCTTGTCCCAGCGTCCTTCATCGAGGAATGTACGCGCGCTGCGTCCTGCCATGGCATGGTTTTCTACGGTGATTTTCTCCGGGTCGAAGAGCTCTGCGATGACGCTTCCCCATCCCCACATACCGTCTTCATCCTTGTCCTCGTTCTTGACTGTGCTGTCTCCGATTGTGAAGAGAACAGGCTTTCCCGGTTGGCGAGTGCGCCCCGTGATGGTATCTACAGGGAAGGGGAGGAGATAGTCTTTAAGCTCGACGCCCTCTAAGGCTGCGATTCCCTCGGCAGCGGATTGAGCGTTGACTTTAGCACCAAATGCTGACGTATGGATTCGGTCAAGATAGAACATTGTCTTCACCTTATCCTTGCCGAATTTCTCGAATTTTGTGGCTGTGATGTCGTTGAGATCGACAAAAGGAACGTTTTCTGCCTCAGCGACCTGTTTTGCCCAAAGTCCGAAAGTTTGGTTTACACGGGTAACTTTAGTGCTGTCCTTGTCGTCAAATGCCAAGCGTGGTGTAAGTGAGAAAAGAATTGGGTGAGCCCCCTTAGCCTTGACTTCCCTCACATAGCGGCGCATATACTCTCCATATGAATAGACAGTGTCACGAACTCCGGTTTCTTTTATTACTACCGGCATCACTTCATCCCCGATTCCTTTGATTGTGGCGCGGGCACGCCCACTGTCAAATGGACCGTTGTCGTTATGTCCCAACTCGATTATCACCCAGTCACCGGGGCGAACGCCTTCCAATACATCTTTCCAGAGCACATTGTAGAAAGTGCGGCTGCTCATACCCCCGAGTGCATGATTCTCAACCGTGATCTTGTTCTTGTCGAAGAAATCGGGAGCATAATATCCCCATCCCCACTGACCGTTATCGCCGTTTCCGAGCGTGCCGGTACGCATGGTTGAGTTTCCCACAAGGAAAAGCACCGGGTTATTTCCGATTCTTGAACTGCCCGACACCGGACGGGCAGTCCTTGCCTTATTGATGCTGTCAGGTGTATTGTCTACCACCTGATTGACATCCGGCATAGGTTGAGGCTTGTTGTCTTGCACAGCGGCAATGCCTAATGCTGCGCAAGCAAGTCCCGCTACCGAGAAAAATTGCTTAAAATGATTCATATATGTTCTATATATTTTTAAGTTAATCTTATTTTAAGTTATTTTGTATATGTTTAAATGACTCAGCTCGGAGAGCTGTTATTGTGCCAAAACCCCAGGCTTCAGCCTGGGGAAGCCTGACAAAAGCTCAGTAGCCTCGGAGAGGCGATTTGTCCTAGTTGGTTGATTCGGCAGTCATATATCCTTATATTTCCACATTCTCACAATTAAACATCACGATCTTCTCGATCCCTGGTTCCAACTGTGCATCGATATCATCAATCTTTGAATCCTTTACATCGTCAAGCACGACTGCAGGTCGATATTCCGGCTTGTCATAGGAGAATGTAAGATTATTGGCATGGAGACCGACTACGTGTCGAGCATAGAGCCCATAAGCCGGTGTCTCACCTGCGAATTTAGGTTCCGGATAGTTGGTGCCTTGTTCCCTGTAATCTTTATTCACGAGCTCTTTCGCTCCTCCACCTCTGAACTGCAAGCGGATATTATTGAGCCATACATTTCTTACAGGCTCATCAGGCATCCCTGTGACAATTATTGAGCAAAGAGAATCGCAATCATCCGCAACCACATTCGAAATCTGTATGTCACGTGCTGATGATTTTCGGGTCACTTCCTTCGGTCCACGGTTGCGGCACCCCGTTGTGATATAGATAGGATAGTGGTGTACGTGGCTCATCGTGATATTTGAGACGGTAATGTTTTCCATTATACCCTGATCCACTTCCTCGAATGCGAGGCCGCTTGAATAATTGAAAGTACTGTTGGATAGCGTTATGTTGCGATATCCTCCGTTCGACTCCGTTCCAAGTTTGAATCGGCCGCATACCCAGTTCACTTTCTCAGGTATATAACTGCCGTCGAGCAATGAGCCACATTTATAGCCTGTAACATTACAGTTAGTGACGGCAATATGCTCGCACAGCACAGGTTTCTTTAGCGCATACGAACTTTTGAGTACGATGGCATCATCATGAGGAGTATTGACCTTGCAATTGGTTACCGTCATGTATTTGCAGCAGTCGATGTCTATGCCGTCTCTATTCGTATCGATAGTGAGATTGTCAAGTGTCGACAAGTCGCATCCTGTCATGATTACTGCGAAGTGTCCTCCTCTATATACTGTGAAGTCTCTCAGCGTCACTCTTCGGCATTGCTTAAGTGCTATGGCCTTGTCGCCGGTACCTATAGAACCACCCTGAAGATTACCCGCTCTTTCTGTATCTTTTTTAGTAAGTCCCTCCCCATCTATCATTCCGGAGCCGGTGATACTTATGTTTTCCTGACCTTCTGCCCAGATTAGTGAATTATGAAAGAATGTGTGCCCTCCGTCTTGATACTGTGGAAAATCACCCCATTCCTCGCTCTCATCATAAGCATTCAGTTCACCGGGAGCCGCCAATATGACGCATCCGGGAGAAAGATGCAGCTCAATGTTTGATTTAAGGCGAATGCTACCGCTAAGGAATGTTCCCGCAGGCAGAAAAACCTGTCCTCCCCCTTCAGCTACAGCCGCCTCGATAGTGGCATTGATGGCAGGAGAGTCAAGGGTCTTTCCATCCCCTTTTGCTCCGAAGTCCGTAACATTGAATACTCCTCCGGCATACGATAATATAGCCGAAGAAAGAAAGGCTGCCGCCTGCAATTGTCTCATTGTCTATGTCAGGTTTAGTTATTCAAACGCAAATTTAAGCATTTTTTCCCAAACCATCAATCTT
>JAIDTO010000265.1 GCA_029060625.1 Muribaculaceae bacterium
TATGGGAAATGACAGACTCGGATCTTTTCAGCACAGAATCATTTGATTAGATAGAGAAAATATAAATTTTTCAACTAAATTGAAGAAGAACCAAATTAATCAGTACAAAGGGTCTGTACTAATATTACCGAGCGAACGCCCGCATTTGGACATAATTTCTGATAATATTCTGTTTTGTCCTTGTATAGCCATGGACGGACGTAAAAAGGTTGATCGGATCTTACTGGTAATCCCAATAATCTCATCATCAAGTTCATGTTAAGTTCATGATCTCGGTTCAGCGTTTCGCGCATATTCTTTGCAGGGAGTACAAATACCTCCGAATCTTCAATAGAGTTAAACTATCTTTAGAAGCTGTTGTCCATAAGCTCAATCGCCGATAATATAATTTGTTACCGATAGTCAGTCTCTAAATAATCGTATGTTTTCTTAATTTCAGTAGACTTCATGTTTTTCGGAAGATCAATTCCGGTTCGAGCGGATACAAAGCCTCCGAAATTCTCATCGATCAGTCGTTTGGTCTGGAGCAGTTCCTTTCGGTCAATCTTCTCATACAGGAATTTTTGATAAACCGGTTCAATCTCTTTTTCATAGCTTTCTATCCCAACTGCAGTAAACTCATACAGTCCGGTGTCTTCCTCAGCTCTTAATATTAGACCCGGAAGCGCGTTTAGCTTCCATGGCCCATCGTGAATCGGTAATTCGGGCGCAAACCAGACGATCCAGTGACGACCATGGTAGTCACATTCAGCCATCAGACATTCGTATCCGAGAATCGTTTCAGTCGAATCCTTCATTTCCCATCTGATTCCTCCTAATGGTTCGTTATAGCAATACCGCTCTTCTCCGGCTACTGTATCATATACCGTCATAACGTTGTTACTTCTATCTTTTTCAACATACATCTTTTCCCATCTTGCAGGATAAGGGTCACTGGCACTCCAGGCCCTGCTATTGATATATGCATCAAACTCCGCCTTCTTTTCAGGCGAGTTACACACTGAATCGATTCTGTTTGTATCAGGATTATAGAACTTAGACCTGGTTGGTGATGATGTCAGAATCATAGGTCTATGAGTCTCATAGCCCCTAACGGTATAGAAATGATAGTCATATTCTACCTTGACAGCCTTTTGCGCGTAAAGGCATACACAAGAAATGAGAAAACAAGTTATAACGAATATCTTTTTCATATGAACAAATTTAGACTATTACTTTTTAAGAATTTTACTGATTCAATTATTGATATTAACAGCCTATTTATTTTCGAAGGGATATTGAGATTAGAAGCTCCCGTCCTCGGAGCCAGCGTTGGCTTTCGAAGGATGAGAGCTGGTTGTAGGTCATATAGTTGTAGGTTCGCTGATTGAAGATATTTGTGAGGGAGCCGGATAATTCAAGTCGCTTACTAATCTTGTATATCAGCTTTGTGTCGAGCAGAAACACATTTTTGAAGTTGTCTTCGGTAAGTTCGTTACGGTAATGTTCGCCGCTGATGTGCCACTCCCATTTCTTGTGGGGCATGATGTTGAGAAGCATTTCATTTTCCATATTGCTAAGCCATGAGGCATTGGTGCTGTTCATGGAGAGACGGCTTGACGATAACGAAAACCTGTAGTCGAAACTGAGCCACCTTAGAGGGGCTCCATTTATCTTTACCCCTGCTGACCACGTTGTTCCCACTGAATTGACAGAATTGTTTTCAGAAATCAGGCGTGTCTCACGGCTGCTGAATGAGCCATTGATATTTGCACTGCCTCGCATGAAGTCAAGAGTCTTGCCGATGTTTCCGCTTGCAATGAGCATCTGTCCGTCGCTCTTTGCCTGGGTATAGGAATAGACTATATAATCGCCGTAAAGCTGCTGTGCCAGCGTATAGGGATTGTGGCTCCACGACTGCATGGCATAGGCGTTGGCAAACAGTCCATGCCTTGTGTGTTTATATGACAGGTTTACCGACACGTTCTGTGATGTGGAGCTGTAGAAATCATCAACTCCACTGCGGAAAGAACGGTAGTCGGTCATTATATAGCCCGGATGTATTAGGTTCAACTCCATCGGTGATCGACCGGAACCTCCGCGAATGCCGATTGAAAGCCGGTTGTTCGGTTTCCAGTTCATACTCAAAGATGGAGAGAAATAGACATCATCGCGGTTGGCAAGAGCCTTGTCGAATGAATAGTGAGCGAAACTTACAGGAGCATTCAGTGTGAAGTTTACCCGCTTTACCCAATATTCAAATTTCGGGGTGACATATACCGTGAAATAGTTTGTGTTCAGCACATTCGTGGTCTCACCCGGAATTTCCTCCGGCATATCAGGCAGTTCTGTGTTGAGGGAGCGGAAATATCCCTTGATTCCACCTTCAAGGCTTACTGTAATTCCCTTGATTGAAAAGGCATAAGCAGCACTTTCATCGGTATAGAAGGCATGGTCCTTGATTTGCTGGATGGTTTTAAAACAACTAATGTCTTCGATAAGGCGGTTGGAAACCGCCTTCCCATATATCTTCCCATATATCTTCCCATATTCCTTCCCATGTTCACTATCTACTGATAGTGTCTGCGGTAGTGATTCCCATTCGTTCACGCTCTTGAATGTAACGAGGTGCTTTCCTTTGAAACGCTTTATGAGCTTGAAATCGTTGCCGACATAATAGTCAGGAAGCGATGCTGTCTGGTCATTGGGAAGCGAACCGGTAACACCGAGGCGCACGTCATCCCAGTCAATGTTGGTCTTGAAGGTGTTGTTGATGAACGCTGTCTTTTGGTTCAGCTCGTAGATGAGTTTGCCCGACAGTGAATGGGAACGGTCAATTCCGTTTCGGTTTTCGGTGACGACTCGGTTGCCTTCGTTGAGAAAGTAGGTAGTTATGTTTGCCGCCTCCGCCGTAATGCGGTTGAAGGAGTAGTCTATCTGAGCTTTGAACTCCCCTCTTCCGAATTTCCAAAGGCTATTTGTGGAAACGAGAGCCGAGCGGTTGAATAGTGTGCGTTTCCGGCTGAGATTAGGCACGCCCGGGAGCGACACACCGACATAGCGGCTTATTTCTGTTCCCCGTCGGGAGGCAAAGAAGTCTGTTGCCTGTGCAGAAAGATCCTCGCCGATGTTGTTGGTCTTCAACGTCGTGATATTCTGGAAACCGGGCATGACTGCCATGGCGAACAGTTCTCCGTCCCATACAGCCCCTTCCGGCTGCCAAGAGTAACCACCTCCAGCATCACCGTGGAATGTCCACGTAGCCTTTGCCTTGTTCTTAAGCTTGAGGTTGATGGCTGCCTTGTCGGAGAAAGATATACCTGCCAGCACCTGCATAGGCTGATGGTTTTCCATGACCTCTACCGCACCTACATCCTCATGGCTGATACCATTGGTTGCTATTCCATATTTGCCACCGAGAAGGTCGGAACCCTCGATATAGAACTTGTTGATATCCTCGCCTTGATATTGTATCTTACCGGAACTCTCCACGTTGATACCCGGCATACGTTTGAGCACGTCCCCGATCGAGCGGTCCTGAGCCTGAGCAAAGCTCCCGACATTATAGGTAATGGTATCTCCCTGTTCCCTGATGCGGTCTGCCTTCACTGTTACCTCTTTCAGCTGTATGTTTCCCTGTTCCATATAAACGGTGAGCGGAAACGAAACGCTGTCAAGAGGGATTGACTGTTTGGCGAAACCCATCATAGACACTTCAAGTCGGCAACCGTCCACGGAAGACATTGTCATCTCAAAATTGCCGTTTGATTTCGATGAAGCGAATTTCTTGATTTTGCCTTCAGCACCTTTGACAATGACAGAAGCACCGCCAAGCGGTTCTTTGGACTCTTTGTCAATCACTGTTCCGGTCACATTGACCTGAGCCATGGCAGTTATGGTAAAGAACAAGAACATCAAATATAATATTAGCCGGTTCATGGTTCATGTGGATAGTCGGTTTCTTCAAAGTCATAATTGGTATGAGGAATAACATCCCGCTTTTTCAGGTATGGATTACTTATTCCGTACATACCTGATGAAACAATCTTATAATGTATATCCTCATGCAGCCACTTCCATTTAACTGGCAAAGCCTTTTCTCTTGTCGTTGTGAAACGGTTCCCAGCATTATAATCAAAGTATTCCACGTGACCGATACCTTCTGTTCGAAGTGACAACGCATCATAGACATAATGTCTCTTCGTGTCCTGAGCCTTAAGAATCAAGCCTGGTAAACCACATAGTTTCCAGGGACCTTCCTGAACCGGAATATCAGGACAGAA
>JAIDTO010000266.1 GCA_029060625.1 Muribaculaceae bacterium
GTATCGTATGCCGTCGATATTGACGGGGAATATACAGATGGTTCCTGCAGGTATGGTGATAGGCTTGGATGGAAATTTCACACCGCAAAGGTCAAACTGAATACCCTTCTTCGAAGAAAGCTTCTGCAGACGCTCATAGTTGTTGATGAAAACAAAGCCACTGTCGCCATCAGTACGGTATGAATACCTCAGGCTGGAGTCATCTCCTTTGGCAATATCTTGAGGAGCAGGGAATGACGCTTCCATCGGGGCGAGGACTTTTCCATAGTCTTGCATGAATAGATGGAGCTTCCTAAGATTATAATAATGTGGATACGGTTGCCCGAACTCTCCAAGTGGCGCCTGGAAATCGTAGTTCTTCACAGGAAGGTCGTTGTAGTTGGTCGCCTTGGTACGCTGGGTCTCATTGAGGTAAATGTCACTCTCAGGGTTAGTGCCACCGTGATACATATAGTATCCAAGCAGGTTGCTGCCGCTTCCGAGTTTCACTACGGCAAGCGAGTAGGCATCTTCAGGATAGATCCAGGGGCGACGGTGGTATGCGCCCATCATTCCTCCTCCGAGCTCGCAGGTGAAGTAGGGGTAAAGTTCATCGCCTTCGGTCAGTTTCTCTTTTTGGTCTTTTATCTGCTCTGAGGCAATGGCCGTACTGCTTCTGAAGGGTTTGAAGTTGAATGCCTTATAGTATTTGCCGGCAGTAGGTTCGATAGAGCGTTCCCAAAAACCGTCGGCATAGTCGCCATAGAGAGGTATCATCTCGCCGTAGGGGACGGGTGTCTTCAGCTCGGGCCATCCTGTGCGGGTATAGAATGGAAGGTCAAAACCAATTCCCTCAGCTATTTCCTTAAGTTTCATAAGGTATGATCCGTGACCGCGGTATTCGTTGTCGAATTGGCATGCCATCACGGGTCCGCCATCTTTCCACTGTAGACCTTGAATTTGGGTGAAAATTTGTCGGTAAAGTTTAGCCACTGCATCAAGAAAAGCAGGGTCTTCCGTCCGTGACTTGATGCCGTTGTCGAAAATCCAGTCGGGAATGCCTCCGTTTCTTGCCTCGCCATGACAGAAAGGACCTATGCGGAGCACTACAGGCATACCTTCTTCCTTGCAAATCTCTAAGAATTTACGGAGATTGCGCTGTCCGCTCCAGTCGAATTTCCCTTCGTTTTGCTCTATGTGGTTCCAGAATACATAGGTTGCAATGAGGGTGACTCCGCCATCCTTCATTTTCCGGACGGAAGATTGCCATTCGTTTTCAGGCAGTCGGCTATAATGGATTTCGCCCATAACTGGAGTGACCCTGTCGCCGTCGATGAAGAGGCTCTTTGCATCCCACTTCACTTCCGGAATGTTTTCTTTGGTGAAGTCATAGGCTGTCGCAGGGATTGATATTATAATTGTTGCTGCGAATGCTAATGCAGAGATAAAATTCGATTTCATGATTATTCAGGTTTGTCAGTGCAAAGTTACAACCTAATTTTCAAATATCAAATTGAATTGTTAAAAAAATGCAGAAAAGTATTTTTATATTTTAAGGGTTGAATAAGTAATATTTTTACTTTAGAGTTAGCTTAAACTTGGCGATATTAGAGCATTTTGATAATGCTTTAAGTTGTATGGCAGATGTGGTTTGAAAGAATTTCTATGATTTTATTATATTTATAATCAATAATTTAAATATTGAAACGTACCAAATGATGCTTCTTAAATGTATCAAATGATTATTTTGCGCGTGGATGGATGTCCTTTAGGATAAAGTTTGCATATGATACGCTGGCACGCTTCGATGTGCATTATCCAGTGTCTGGACAATGGCATCTTTATAAGCCCTCTTATGTCTTTATTGCACCAGTAATCTAAAAGCCAATTGGAAATTGGTTGGTCGCTTACCACGTTAAGAGAGCGAAGATGTTCCTTTTTGTTAAGATCGAATTTCTTCTTCATGTCGTTGTAAGTAATTGTTCTAAGAAAGCTTTCTTCCGTTTTGCTTTTTACTTCTGACGCATAAATCAATAGCTCATCTAAGTCCAGTTTTTTGGAAAAGTCTGCAATCTGATATTTGACAAGCTCGTTTCCGGTAGTAATGATATCAGAGTTTATTCTTTTTTTATAGTTGCCCGTAAAGAATATCTGGATATCATCCTTTATCAATGAATTAACAATAATATCCTCAATACGAAAGATATGCCAGATAGAGTAAGCGATTGTCTTGTTATGGTAGCCATCGGCATTAATGTAGGGAATGGCTGAGAAGTCATCCTTATTTAAATCCTTAAAGAAAGCTCTTACTGTTTCGAAAAGAATCGACCTTAGAGTTATTAGAGTAGTGATTCCTGACTCGAAGTAGGTTTTATTGCCGATTTCCGTTTGCATCTTCTTATTCAAGTCAGACCATTCTTTATTCATGATATTGTGGTTGTTAAGATTTGTATTTTGTTCTGTAGATTCCTATCCTTGACAGGTAGAGAAGTATTTATACAAAATTAATGATATAATTCGTTATGTACAAATTTTTATCTTATTAATTAAAAGATCTTTTTGAATCATGGATTGCTTTTATCATGACATGGTAATTATTATGGGTGGATTGGTCAGATGGTAAAAATTTCAATAGAAAATTACACAAAATGTGATTTTCTATTGAAATTTTCACTATTTTTGTGATTCAAAATTCTATTAGAACCCATTAAATAAAAATAGTTTGGAGCAATGATAAAGAGATTTTTATTTTATTCAATATTGATGATGATTCCGATGGTGTCCTTTGCTGTCGGAGCTGATTACGACGTAGCTCTGCGCGACAGCATCCTCAGTGATATATCAGGAGCAAGTATCAAAGACAATAAAGTCAGTGTCCTCCGTTATGGCGCGAAAGGCGACGGAGTCAAGGATTGCAGGAAGGCTTTCGTGAAGGCTATGAGGGAGGCTGAGAAATTCGGTGGAGTACATATTATAGTGCCTGCCGGTGAGTATTTCATGGATGGTCCGCTCCATCTTCAAAGCAATGTATGCATTGAGCTTGAGGAAGGCGCAGTACTGAAATTCACCCCTGATCCGGAAAAGTATCCGATAGTGAACACAAGCTGGGAAGGAACATATCTTTATAATTACTCTCCGTTAATATATGGTTATGGACTCCATGACGTAGCCATTATCGGAAAGGGTACGATTGATGGAAATGCGATGTCGACATTTGCTACCTGGAGACCGAGACAGAAACCTGCCCAAATGCGTAGTAGAGACATGAATCATTCATCTACCGACGTTTCAAAACGCTT
>JAIDTO010000267.1 GCA_029060625.1 Muribaculaceae bacterium
TCGCTATGTCCTGTCACCACATATTCAGCTGCGGGATAGGGCTCGATTCCGCGGTCGCGGAGAGCCTGCATGCTGTTACGTCTTACGATTTCCTGTTCGCTCAGTTCCTGATTTGCCATTATATTGAGTATAAAATTTTAGTTATTCTTATCTTGTCAAGCCTCTCAAGTAGGCCTTATATATGCTTCTATCTACAAATATAACGTATTTTTTCGACATATGGGGAGATTTCTCTTCAAAAAAATGTTAAGACATCAGTTCCCGAACTTCATAGCCCGCCAGGAGTCGGCTAACTGTGGAGACGTCGCTACGGTCGGGGTCTGGGGCTTGCGGTTTACGGTGACAGATGTTTTCTTCACGTTGTCAATCACGTAGTCGCTTAGCTCACCGAAAGTCACTTGTCCGGAAGTCTCCTGGAGTTTCTTCAGCAGCCAGTAGGTAAAGAGTCCGTGGCTTTTCTCCTCGTAGGGGAAGGCGGTCTCGTTTCCGTCTGTGGCAGCAAGCACAACCATGTTGCCGACCGGGGCAGCTGATTTGGGCTTCATCGCCACACCCATCGACTGCGGCACAAGCATTCCCTCACCATGGTTGGTGCCGCTGAAGCATGCGTCGACCATTACGGTTACGTTTTTTGCACCAAGGGTTCCGAGGTCAGCGTATATTTTCTCGAGGGGGATGCATATGGACACCATGCGAGGGTCTATGTCTACCGGCAGGATGTAGGATTTCTTGCCCTCGTCGTCGGGGAGTCCGTGGCCAACGTAATAGAATATCAGGTTGAAATCGCTTCCCCGGTATGCGTCACCGATGTCCTGCAGCATCGAAATCGCTGATGCCATCTGTCCATATGTGGCGTTGATGAATGTCGCCACGTTGCTTTCGGGTATTCCGAGTGTGCGTGTGAGGTACTGGGTCATAACGCGTCCGTCGTTCTCGGCGTGGTCCACCTTTGAGGCGTGGGCGTAGTCGCCGTTTGCTATGACCACGGCGAATGTGTTTGCGTTTGAGGTCTTTCCCTGGGGGATGTTGCTGTCGACGTCGGCTGCGTTGCCGGCCGAGAGACGGATTTTTTCGGTCTGGAATCCTCTGTTTCGGGTTGGAGACGCATCGGTGGGAGTGTTCATGGCCAGATCCGTGCCTGCATCGAGGCGGCTGTTGATCTGTGCCACGTCGACCGGCCTAAAGTTGTAGTCCACGTCCACCTGAGCGTATGCGGCATCCATATCGCTGTCATAGGTATATTTGCCGATCTTCACTGATTTGAGTGCCACGTCGTCTCCGTTAGGAACAAAAGTGGCGATGGCTCCCGTCTTCCATTTGTCCCATTCCTGCTTGAAACCGGGGGCCTCTTCGAGCGGAACGGGTAGGAGGAAGTCTCCGAAGGTATCGGTTGATATGAGGAATGTCTCGTTGTCGGCATCGTAAGGCTTTATCTCAAGGTTCTGTGCTTCGAACTTGCGGGCGATTTCGTCGCAGTATCTGTCTACGAGCGACTGGTAAGACTCTCGGTACTCCGACTGTGCGCTCTCTATGGCCTTTGAGTTTGAACCTAAGATGCTGTCGGCAAGTTCGTTTATCTTTGCAGTGCGTGTGGTCTCGTTGACGCGCTCCTTCCATTTTGCTGTTGGTTCAAACTCTCCCTTCACTTGCCATCGGCCGATTTCCGCCTCTATCAGGTCGCGTACGTTCTCCTCGGAAGGAATGTCGAGGTTCTTTGTGGCGAGGAATGCGTTCCAGTCGCCGAGGTTTGCAGCTATGTAATTCTTGAGTGTCGGCGTAGGCTCCAGGAGTTTGCGTGCATCGGACTTCCGCTGGTCCTCCTCTTTCCTTGCGTTCTCGGCGAGCAGTCGCTGCTCCTCTTCACGGCGAGCCTTCTCCTGCTGCTCCTTCCTTGCTTTTTCAGCGAGCAGCCGTTGTTCCTCCTTCCGGGCTTCTTCCTCGCGTAGGCGCTCCTCCTCTTCCTTACGGGCTTTTTCAGCGAGCAGCTGCTTCTGTCTGTCCTCGTCCTGTTTAGATGGCTGTCTCGGCTGAGTCGGCTGGGTCTGCAGCTGAGACTGTGTTTGCGTCTGAGCAGCCTCCGCGTTTATGTTGGTTGTGGAGACGTTGTTGATCTTAGAGATGTCGGCGAGCGTGATGTCGGGCTTGGACATTTTCGATTTCAAGTCGTTTAATGCAGCCAGGGCGCCTTTCTTATCCTTGTGTTCAGGAGTGATCACGGCGCGGCCTCGCTTGTCCACTATGCCGAAGCGGTTGCCGTCCTTTATGGTTGCATATCCTGATTTGTCGAAATTCTCAATTTTGTCGTAAATCACAGGGAGCACGACGTTGCCGAGCGTATCGACAAGACCGTATTTGTTTTCATACTTGACGATTGCAAGACCGTTTGGCTGGAAAGGCTCAATCTTATCGAAAATCTCTTTAAGTATGATATTTCGCTCTCCATTGATGAGACCCCATTTTGTCTCTTTCTTGACAGCGGCGAGGCCAAATTCATCGAAAGACCGTGCATCGCGAAGGAAAGTCTGTAGGAAATATTCTCCATTGGGCTTTATGTAGCCGTAATATCCCGCTTTCTTGACGAGTGCTAATCCGTTAGCGGAGAAAGGATAGGCTTTCTCGAAAATCAGGTCGGTGATCATTTTGTTGTTGAGGATATAGCCGTATTTGGTTGACTGTTTGGAATTGTCAAATACATTTTCGCTATAAATTGTAGGGAACCCGTTTTTGTCGGCGGCGAGGCATGAAAGCGTCGTCGAGAGTGTAATATTTACAAGCAAAAATAGTCGTAATATATTGTTCATTATGGTTCTAAAGTATGTAGGTATATTGTTGTCTGCGGTTAGTTGCAAAATTAATGAAAAATAACGAGATTCATCGTATTTGTGACTGAAAAAATTAATAAATGCCTTTGTAGGAAATGATGAGCGCAGAATTGTTATATATGCAGTTGCGTAAATACAGAAAAGCATATGGAGATTATCATAAGGAACATCGAGGATCTGCCGCGCGCGGCAACGGAGTTTCTCAATGCGATAGGAGACAGCCGGATAATAGCACTCCGAGGTAAGATGGGGGCAGGAAAAACCACGCTTGTGGCTGAGCTCATGCGTCAGTTGAAGATGGATGATGAGGCTTCTTCCCCTACATTTGCCATTGCCAATGAGTATCATTCATCTGAGACTGGACAGACGGTATATCATTTCGATTTTTATCGACTGGAGTCTTTTGCGGAAGCTTATGATATAGGTATTGAGGATTATTGGGACAGTGGCAACCTTTGCTTGATGGAGTGGACAGAGAACATTGAAGATATCCTTCCTGACGAGACTCTTTTTGTTGAAATTGAAGAACGGACTGATCATTCACGCCTAATAACACTTAATTGACCTTGTAGGTACGCACGGCTCGTGCGTCCAATTCTCCCATTATCATAAATAATATGAAAATCATTCATCTTGAGGAGGTGGATTCCACCAATGCTTATATAATGCGTAATGTCGGGGAACTGGAAGCTCCTGTCATGGTGTCGGCTTATCTACAGACGGCAGGGCAGGGGCAGCGTGGCAATTCTTGGGAGGCAGAACCGGGGAAAAATCTTACTTTCTCTATCTTTTATCGTCCGGTGTCTCTTCCACCTATGGCACAGTTTTCTATGTCTGAGGCAGTTGCTCTTGCAGTGGTTGATTTTCTCGGAGCGCATGGGATTGAGGCTAAAGTTAAATGGCCCAACGATATCTATGTTGGCGATAATAAGATATGTGGAATATTGATAAGGCATTCCGTAATGGGTGGCTCGGTCTCTTATTCCGTGATAGGAGTGGGGATAGACGTTAATCAGACAATGTTTCTCAGTGATGCTCCGAATCCTATTTCCATGAGGCAGATCACTGGAAAAAACTATGATTTACTTCTGCTTGAAGAAGAGATGGCGGCTATTATGGAGCGCAGCCTGGAATGTATAAATGACCCAGACTTCAGGATTAAGCTACATGATGAATTCATGAAAAATCTTTGGAGAGGTGACGGCAGGGAGTATGCATTTGTCGACGCAGCTACAGGGGAAACTTTCATGGCCCGTATAGAAAGTATAGCATCACATGGCCCGATCACTCTGCGTCTTTTGGATGGGTCAGAACGTACTTATGCATTCAAGGAAGTGAGCTTTCTGTGACTATGATGGAGGGTGGGCTTCCCAGCTTCCCTGTCGAGTCAAATGATCTATATGCTTTTGTAGGGAGGCTGGGAAGCCTCCCTTCCATATTACTCTTCCCAGCATTCAGTTTCGTCAGCTATCTCGGGTATTGTGGAGCTATGATAGACGGGGTTCTTCCCTGCCTTGCGCTGAGCCTCATAATCCTTTAGCAGGCGCATGGCGTATTTGCCAAGCATGAAGATGGCAAGCAGGTTGCAGAGCGTCATCAATCCCATGAAAATATCAGCCATTCCCCATACAAATTCAAGCGAAGTGACTGCGCCCACCATGACAATGCATCCTACAATGATTCGATATGCTGTAACAAGCCACTTCTTGCTGCTAATAAATTGCATGTTAGTCTCTCCATAGTAGTAGTTGGAGACTATGCTTGTGAATGCAAAGAAGAAAACTGCCACAGCCACGAAAGTGCTACCGATACTGCCAACCTCCGACTCAAGGGCAGATTGGGTGAGGGCAATGCCACTCTCCCCATTTTCGTAGATGCCACTAAGTAGGATGATGATGGCAGTGCAGGTGCAGATAAGGATGGTATCCGTAAAGACTGCCAAGGTCTGCAGCAGTCCCTGCTTCACAGGATGACTCACCGAGGCAGTCGCGGCAACGTTTGGTGCTGATCCTTCTCCTGCTTCGTTGCTGAAGAGTCCTCGTTTTATGCCCATCAGCAATGCGCTTCCTACACCGCCACCAAGAGCCGCACTTCCGGTAAAGGCTTCACTGACTATATGGTAGAGCATATCGGGAATCCTGCCGGCATTAATAATCAGGATGAAGAGAGCAAGGAGAATGTATGCTATAGCCATCACCGGCACCACAATCTCGCTGAATCGTGAGATCCTCTGAATGCCTCCGAATATCACCACCATTGATGCTATGGTAATGATGATGCCGACTATGACAGGGTTCCATCCAAACGACACTTTCGCAGCTGCTGTCATAGTGTTTGACTGAACGGAATTGAATGCAAGGCCAAAGGTGATTGATATGAGGACAGCAAATATCACTGCCCACCATCTTTTGCCGAGACCCTTCTGAATATAGTATGCCGGTCCACCTTTGAAGGAATTTTCACCTCTTACTTTATACAGTTGTGCGAGCGTAGACTCCACGAACGCGGAGGCGGAACCGAGAAGGGCTATCACCCACATCCAGAATATTGACCCTGCTCCACCGATGGCGATTGCCGTAGCCACGCCGGCGAGATTGCCTGTCCCTACTCTGGATGCAATCGAGACTGCGAATGCCTGAAAGGAGCTTACCGTATGGTGGGAATCTTTCTTGCCGTCACCCTCCTTTTTGCCGGAGGCAGCCAACAGCCGCCACATCTCTCCGAACATCCGGAACTGGACGCCACGGCTCTTGAAGGTGAACCATACAGCCGCAATCAGCAGCAATCCAATTAGCAGATAGGTCCAGAGCCAATCATTGATGGTATTGATTATATTCATTGAAGTTGTTTCGGCTTATTTTTTTATTAAGATTTCGTCAGCTTTGCGAGCAGATTTCGCTTCAAGAAGAAGGAGCGATGCGGGCATCGTG
>JAIDTO010000268.1 GCA_029060625.1 Muribaculaceae bacterium
GCAGCCCAGTCGCCGGTGAAAAGGCGGCAGAAAGCTGCATTGGCACATGATGCCAAGAAGAGTACAAGATGTTTGTTGGCTGGGGAGGTCTTTATTATTTCATCAAATCTTTTTTTTGCGTCGTTAAGTGAGAGATTGTCATCCGCCATACTCCAGCTCAGACGGCTAAGTCTGGTGTTGATGTCGAAGCTGATCGGCATCGGATGCGTAGCGATAATGTAGGTATAGCTGTCGGAATGATCCGGCAGGAAAACCGTCATATGAATATGCCTTGGAAGAATGGTCATTTCAGCAAGACATCCAAGGGATTCTGCCATGCGTCTTACATTCCTTTCAAGACGTATAGACGTGGCACCACTTCCGAGGAGCCACGCCGAATATTCCGAGAGAAAAAGACAAATTTCCTTGAGAGATGCATCTTCACCGATTTCACATTCGGGAAGTGCTGCAGAGAGTGGGGAAGTGCTATCAGTACTTGACATTATTCATCCGATTGCCTCTTTTTGAAACCATTTTTTGTTGCTGCACGGGGTTATAGCTTTTGTGGAAAAGCCTGACAGAAATGAGAACTGTCATCGCTGCAACGATTATGCACCATGTGATCAAAGGAATGTTCAGTGCTGCCATAATTTAAGAGACTAAATGGTTAATACTCCACTATTGAACTCATGAAACCTGATTAAAACCGGTTTCGGTTGCAATGGTAAAACGAATAAAGTCTCATAAAAGTTCTGCAAAATGCATTACGATTTGATTAAAGAATTGTGACAGACATTGACACCTCGTTGTCAGCAGAATATCTTGTCGGATTGGATGCCGCACCCGGTGGCACCTCTGCGGGCCCGGAAAGATTGACTCTGTAGCGATAGCACATTCCCGAGAGCCAACGTTTGTCAGGTAGTTTTTCTCCCAGTCCAAGACGAATTTGTCCATATCCCGGATTTTCTTTTGAAAGAAGACGATAATCTGTTGACGCATCAGGCCAAGCCGTGGAGCCATCTGCATTTTCGATGCGATAGTCTATCTCAAGATAGGATGAATTGAAATATGTATCAAAATCAAAATCTCCGAGCCTGGATGGAATGAAGAAATCATAACCCTGATTATCAGCCTCCAATGGTTGTTCTGTCAGTAATGTTCCATTGTCTGATAAAAACACTGGTATCCTGTTTGATTGCCCATAGATATCCCAGCATTCCGACACATCTTTTGCAGTAGTGGAGGCATAAAAACCTTCTGCGGGATAACGAAACTGTCCCATGTCACTGACATTGACTATAGTTACACTCTTTACTCTTACTGAGTTTGGTGGAAGAGTGGTGTGAATTGTCACCCCCACCATCGAAAGCGCATGATAGAAATGCAATTTCAGTCTTCCAGAGGTCTGTTTCACGTTTGTGACACGGCACACAAGAAGATCTTCGTTGCCTTTGTTTTGGTACGGTATCATGTCAAGCCACCATGGATTGGTATTGATGTCGATTGAAGCCGGACTTACAGCCGTAAAGCACATCATATTGCCCGTCCAGTCTACGGCAGGTGAGTAGCTCCAGCTGTTGAGCCCAGTCCTTGTCACCTTTACACCATTCATCACATATGCGTACAATCCATAGTCGTAGGCCCATATTCGGAATTCAGGAATATTTTCAGTTGTTGTGATTTCTGCGCTCCTTGTATCTCCTCCGTAGGGGGCTGTGGTTACCTCAAACCTTATCTCTTTTTCATTCAGTGAGTAAGAGAGATCGTCGGAATGCGAGCAGGCGACGACCGCAGCCAGTGCAGTCATCGCCATTATGCTTCTATATATTCCTAAACTTCGATTCATCAGTTGCTGGAATTAGAGTCTATGAAATCAGGAAACTCCTCAACTGTAACGTCGAAATCGATCTTGCTCGATGTGGCAGGAACGTCAATATTGAGAGTGTACCTGTATGCTTTCCCAAGTTGCCATTCAGCATTAGTTTGCTCACTCGTATTGAGAGGGAAATAGATATATCCGGCTCCGTCTGCCACTACATCTGAATTTTCCGGCCAAATTTTAACTCCTGTATTTCTGTCGAAAATTTCGCAAAGCACCCTTGCATATGCACCTGAGTAGCTGTTGCCGTTCGCCTCCGATTTAGTAAGCTTTTGAGGAATAGAGAAAAGATAACCTGAACTTCTCAATTCTATGGGAGTGTCTGTCTGAAGCATCTCTGAGCCTTCATAGATGTTCTTGTCTGCAGGAGTCTTGTGGTCTGTCCATTCACCGGTCACTTGGTTTCCGATAGTAGTGGATGAAGATGGGAAGTTAAACGAAGCCACTGTGTTTGTTCCAAGAAGGTCAAGAGCCTGCACTCTGACAGCAAGAGCCTGTTCTCCGGCTTTGGCCACACGGGGACGCATTTGGAAGCGCACCTGAGAGAGGGCATGCCGGAAGTTCACCTGCACCGGAGTGGCGTTGCCTCCACCTCTTGTCTCCCCAATGTTTACCGCATATAGAAGATCTGTCTTGCCTCCGTTGATAAAGCCCGGAATGTCTGGGTTGCTTGAGTCCGAAGCTGTTTCTGTCTTGATCGCCGGACTGTAGCTATAGAAATTGAGGGGAGCCTCGGAAGGCCAATACATAGAAGGGGAGTAGTTCCATCCATTGTCTGTGCGTCCTACACTTACGTCAGTCATATAAGGTTTGCCTTCTGCAAAGGCCCACACTTTGAATTCTTGAAGTGTATTGGTGGTCACGACCTCACGTCCGCTAAGAGGTGCCGATGCGTTGAATGAGATAAGATTGCCCTGAGATGGAGCGTAGTTATCGTCATGAGAGCATGCGGCGAGTGAGAGAGTCAGTGCGGCAGCGATGGCCATGTGTGTTTTAATCTGCATAGTTTGTTTTCGTTTTTGGGTTATATTATTAGGATTGCAATTATTATTGCATTTCGTATATTGTCATGACAAATATCGTGCCAAAAAGGTTTATCTCTACAAAGATATTGACATATTATGAATCATTAGTATTTATTTACAATTCTATGTCGATGAAATCCCAGTTGTCTACTCCTACGTCAAGCCCCCCTTCACCACCGCTTCCCCCTTCTCCGGGTATGATTTCCGGAAGAGAGGGTCCTTTGATGCTTATCACGACGTTCATGGAATCCGGAGCCTCCCTGATTTGCTCTGTAATATCGTAAAGATACACCTTTCTCGCTCCGTCTGCAAGCCACATATAGACTGCAAGATGCTGGTGTTGTGACTCTTTGTTGACTCCGAAATTCGTGATGGTGGTGGAAATTGAGGAATCACTGACAGGTTGCATAAAATCGCCTAATGTGCAAGCATTTCCGGTCTGGGTGAGATTTGCCATCTTGTATCCCGGAGCAAGGTCTGAGATTGCTGCATAATAGCGGAGTGCGGATTCAAGATGCTCGATCCCGGTCATTTCCACATGATATTCGCGTGTGATTCGTCTGGGCGATAAACTTATATTCCTGCTTTCTGATGTATTGTCAATGACTATATCCTTTCGCATCGTTGCCCACATTTTGTCCGGCTCGTGGTAAAGCTTTTGAGGAGGAAAGGGGAGTTGGTCGTCAGGAATGCCGGAAGTGTCAATCTCGTGTGTTGACAAGGTGAATTTGTCAAAGTTGTCAATATCGGAAAAGACAATGTTTTCAGTATCGTTGTTGAATACGACCACATTATATTGGTCGGCAGGAAGACGCATTGTTCCGCCCGATGGTCGGAAGTCACTTCTCCAATAACTTTGGGATGACGGATGAGTGGAATAAAAAAGATTTGCAAGACCATCCGGGCGGAAAAGCTCGGTGGGAGCCCAATCGTATTCTACATTGACAAGAGGAAGGCCTGTCTGGCCAATATCGTCAATAATATCCTTATGTCTGCATCCGGAAATGACACATACCGACAATGGAATCATTATAATTGATCCCATTGTCGAAAATATATGCCGTATCCTTGTCATTAATATAAATTTATAGTGTTTTGTAGCGGAATAATCAAGTTGGCGAGACTTATTTGTCCATTCCGTTACTGACACTAAAACACCATCAGGATACAAAAGTTTTATGAGTCGGGGCCTTAGATTTTTTCCGGAGGACCGAAATAGCTGTAGCGAGAGTTGTCAGGGTTGACAACGATGCACTCGATCACTATTTCCGGATCTACCATCTTTATTTTAAGGGTATTTGTTCCTATTTCTTCAACGGGGAATGTGGCTTCAAGCCATCTGATATTGTCAAACACTTCGTTTCGCATCCCACGTCCGTATCCGTTAAGTGCCATTTTTCCTCTTTCCGGTAGAGGCTTGAGCTTCTTGGAATTCTTTAGATTTGCAGGTGTATATTCATCAAATGTGTCCACAAGTCCTCGTCTTGCGTCAATCACTTCTGTTTTTCCATCGTTTAGTTGCAATGCAAATCGGAGTCCTCGAGCGGGATCCACGTCTTGAGTAGGAAGGATTCCTATGGCAAACCGTATGCTGTCTCCTTCGTCTATATCTATATCATATTCCAAAGTTGGCGAAGGAGAAGCTAATGAAGCTGATGCTGCAGTCACTTGATCGATGCCCATGCACCCTTCGCCTCGTCCCAGATCAGGCAATACGATCCAGTTCAATCCATTAACACCGTTATTACGGCTGAATTTTATGGCAGGTATTGAATATTCCGTCATAGGGAGATCTACAGTTTCAATGTTCTTGGCCGTAGGGATATCTATGTACCTGACATCCGGCATAATATTATTGTCCGGCATAAACCATTGGGTATAACCAATATGCTTATCCTGCATCATGCCACGCCACTTTCCATTGCTGATGGAGTCGTTGTAGAAGCTGGTGAGTCTTTCATCTCTTTCGAA
>JAIDTO010000269.1 GCA_029060625.1 Muribaculaceae bacterium
CTGATTCTCAGCAGCCGCAGCAGCAGAACGCATATGGTCACCCGAATTCGCAGCAGCCGCAGCAGCAGAACCACCATGGCCAGCAGAATTCTCAGCAGCCGCAGCAGCAGAACCACCATGGCCAGCAGAATTCTCAGCAGACACAGCAGCAGAACCCTTACGGGCAACCTAATTCACAGCAAGCCCCGCAGCATAATCCTTATGGCCAGCAGTATCCACAGCAGAACCCATACGGACAGCAATATCCACAACAAAATCCTTATGGCCAACAGTATTACGGCCAGCAATACCCGCAGCAGAACCCATACGGCCAGCAGTATCCACAGCAGAACCCATACGGCCAGCAATATCCACAACAGAATCCTTATGGCCAACAGTATTACGGTCAGCAATATCCACAGCAGAACCCTTACGGCCAGCCTAATTCTCAGCAGTATCCACAGCAGAATCCATACGGTCAGCAGGTTCCGCAGCAGGATCCTTATGGCCAGCAGTATCCTCAGCAAAATCACTACGATCAGCCCCAGATGCAGCAGGAGTCGCAAACACCACAACAGGCACAACCGCAAAATTCTTTTAATCAGCAGAAAATCAGACAGAATCCTTTTGGACATCACCAGTTTCCGCCTCAGCAAAGTGCCCACCCTGTGCAAGGATCTCCTTGGCAACCTTCAAATCAGCCCAAAGCTGAAGTAGGGCAGCCTCAAGGTCAGCAATTGTCTAACGCAAATGGTCCGCAGTCTGCGGTCTCTAATTCTTCGTCGGCAGATAGTGCCGACCCTGATACGAAAAAGCTTAAGGTTTTGATTGCTGAAGACAACGAGAGCAACTACATTCTTTATGAAAGTATGCTCGCCGGTAACTACGAACTCATTCATGCCTGGGATGGTGAAGAAGCTGTAGAGCTTTTCGAACAGACAAAACCGGACATCATCCTTATGGATATCAGTATGCCTAAGATGGACGGATATGAGGCAACGACTGAAATCAAAAGGAAAGACTCAAATGTGCCCATCATCGCAGTGACAGCTTATGCTTTCGCCACTGACAAGGAGAGAATGCTTGAGAGCGGATTTAATGGCTACGTTTCAAAACCAATCAACAGTAACCGACTAAAAGAAGAAATGTCTCACGTCTTAAACCGCCGCTAATTAAGCTTCCCCCCTGCCTTGCTTTTACCGCCCCCCGGGCTTCAGCCTGGGGTAGACATCCAAAATATCAGTAGCCTCGGAGAGGCGTTTTATGGTTATGTTTTTTAAGTACACTTATTTAAAATGTCTAAAAACAGATTCTTAAACATTCTCATTCTATTCCTTTTTTTCTGGATCAGTTCAGGATTCTCCGTGGCTGCTCAGGAAAATAAGAAGCAGCTTGTCATTATCAACTCGTACAATGAGGTGGCTCCTTGGCCAAGAAAATATATCAATAAGGTTATTCAGGATATTTCCGCTCGTCCTGATTTCAATGCCGTCAGGGTGATACATCTTAATAATAGCCTTATCTTCAATCAGGATGACTACAATAATCTAGTCGATATGTTGTTTGACAACTATACCGGTGAGGACCCTGATTATATTGTTCTGGTTGGTGCATTTGCTTTCAATCTCAGGGATAAAATCAAACAGGTATGGGGCGATGTCCCGATGTTGCTGATCAGCCAGACTGAAAAGGTGGCTCCTTTGGATTTCTACTTCACGACACTGAACACTTCTGATAGCATCATGCCTCCCAGAATGACTCCTATGGAGTCGCTAAGGGATGACTATAACTTCTCGGTTGTGCTTACTCCAAATAAGCACAAGGAGACTGTCGACATGATGATTCATATGTATCCTGACATGAATAAGATTGTCTTTATGGCAGACGGTCTTTATATAAATCATCACCTGAGCTATATGCTGAGGGAATACATCAATTTGAAGTATCCAAATATTGACTATGAATGGCTGCTCGCAGGCGAAGAGGGAGTGATGATTCCTTATCTCAACAACAACGATCCTAATGTCGGTTTGTTGCTCTCCACTTGGTATTATACAGCTCCCGGTGTGTCCGGACTCCCTTTGATGAGTGCCACAGACTCGTTCCTGATCAATGGTGCGCATCGTCCGGTGTTTGGTTTGCGCTATGCTTATATGACATATGGCATTCTCGGTGGATACTTCTGTAGTCCGGATGAAATATATAATAATGTGCATGACGCTGTCTTGGATCTTATCAGTGGCAAGGATATGCGCGACGTGCCTTTCAGAATTCCTACAGAGGCATATCCATATATCAACTATCCTAAGATGATAAGTCTTGATATTCCAGAGGATATATGTCCGGATAATACCGTGTTTGTCGACAGACCTATCACTTTGTGGGAAGAATATGGCGATTACGTTATTTATGGTGTAGGCGTATTGTTGGTTTTGTTGGTGGTATTCTTGTTGTGGTATCTCATCTGTAAGCGCAACAAGGTAAGCCAAGACTACAATAGTCTTGTCAATTCTATGCCGATCGGCTACATGCAGACTATAGTGGATCTTGACAAGAACGGGTCGGTTAAGGCTGTGCATTATGGTGGCCAGAACAAAGCCCTGAAGACTATGGTTGAGGATCATAACCTCAAATCGCTCAAATCGGAGGAATATGCCGATATTTGGCAGGAATCGATCGATGCATTGGATTCGGAAGAAGGCCCGACGGGTTCTATCATCAAGGCTCCTAATGAGGAAGTATATCTTGAGTTTATTGTGAATCCTAATAAGAAATCGAAGGAAAACCGCATGGTCCTTGATGTCTATGCCATTGACGTCACAGACAAAATGAAGGTGGAGCAGGTGCTTCGTGATGCTGCCAAAAAGGCTGTCGAGGCTGACAATATGAAGTCGGCGTTCCTCGCTAACATGAGCCATGAGATACGAACTCCGCTTAATGCTATCGTAGGCTTTGCTAATCTTCTTTGCAAGACTGTAGACCCGGAGAAGAAAAAGAAGTTTGTGGAAATTATTGAGACCAACAATCATTTGCTTCTAAAGCTTATCGGTGACATACTTGATATTTCGAAGGCTGATTCTAATCGCATGGTGTTTAATATGTACACGATTGATATCAATAAACTTCTTAACACTATTGTCTCGGGTATCGACATTACAAAGAAGCCTGATGTGAAGATTGATGTCAGGCTTGGTATGGAAAAATGCATCATAACTTCGGATCCTTATAGAATCACTCAGGTGATCAATAATCTTCTCACCAACGCTATCAAGTTTACTGAGAGAGGCTTGATCACTGTAGGGTATGAGTTGATGCCAAACAATATGCTGCGTTTCTATGTAAAGGATACCGGACTTGGAATCTCGCAAGCGGATTTGCCTAAACTCTTCACTCGATTCACCAAGCTTAATTCCTTTATTCAGGGCACCGGACTTGGTCTTTCTATCAGCAAGACTATCGTTGAAAAGCTTGGCGGTACGATGAGAGCTGAGTCTGCAGGTCGTGGAAAAGGATCTACATTCTATTTCACTATCCCATATGTGCTTGATGAAACCAAAGACAGCTACAACCAGGAATATTCAGCTGCTGATGAGACTCGCTTTGAAGCATTGAAGAAGAAGTCAAAAGCGAATGCCGGAATTGATTATGCAGGCAAGGGTGGTGGACAAGATCCGTCAATGCCTTCATATAAGCACGAGCGTAAAAAGATTATGGTGGTGGAAGATAATGAAAGCAATTCCCAGCTGCTTGATGAAATTCTTTTGGATCGCTATGATGTGGTCAATGCCAAGGATGGCGCTGAATCTATCACTGTATTTGCTCGGGAAACTCCTGATTTGGTTCTTATGGACATCAACCTCCCGATTAAAGACGGCTATCAGGCTACCGAAGAAATTAGAAGAATGTCTAAGACCGTTCCTATCATTGCAGTCACGGCATACGCTCAGCAGTCTGACCGACGTAAGGTCATGGATAGCGGCTTCGACGGTTATCTATCCAAGCCAATCGACGAAAACGAACTCTTCGCAACCATCCGCCGCTTCCTCTAATCAATGCTATGGGTCGGCGGTTTCCCAACCGCCGCCAAATATGGAAGGAAGTCTTTCCCAGCCTTCCTCCTCCCCCTACTAAAAAAGCACCGCAAACGCGGTGCTTTTTTCCTCCCCTTAACCCTTGTCTCTTAACCCTTGCCCCTTAAGTTGAGCTTGCTCAACTTAGACATCCATCCAGCAGCGAAACGATAGCTTCCCTATCCATATCCCGTCCGATAAACACTAACTTATCCATCCTGTCACCATACGTCTCATCCCAGTCGCGCTTCAGTCCCGGCTCTGTTTCAAAAAAACGCTCCAGCTCTTCTTTCGGTGCTGTAGCATACCATTGTCCGCACTCCGTCAGTTTCTTCTGCACGCCTGCCTGCTCAAACAGATAACTCATGTCCGGATCATAGCTGAAATAGCATATCCCTTTGCAGCGGATTACGCTCTTTGGCCATTGCTTATGGCAGAAGTAATCAAACTTGTTAAGGTCAAATGGCTTCCGCCTGTAATACACAAACGTCGAGATACCATATTCCTCAGCCTCACCCTCTCCATGATGGTGATGATGGTGGTGATGGTGATGCTCGTGCTCATGATGCTCATGCTCGTGCTCGTGATGATGCTCATGCTCCTCACTTATCTCTCCACTCTCCGCTCTCCGCTCTCCACTCTCATCAACCGGCTTTTCGATCTCACGAATCCAAGTGGCGGAAGTAGCCACCTTGCTGAAATTAAACATATGGGTATCAAGAAGCTCACTGAAATCGACATCGCAATAGTCGCATTCGATGATCTTTGCCGACGGATTCAAAGCATGTATCGTCTCGTGGATCATTGCCGCATCCTCTTTCGATACCTCTGAAATTTTATTCAAAAGCACTATATTACAGAATTCTATCTGTTGTACCACCAAGTTCTCAAGATCTTCCTCTCCATATTCTTTTACTGTCAGTGATCTTCCACTGCCAAATTCGCTCTGGAGTCGAAGTGCATCCACTACTGTCACGATGCAGTCGAGCACAGGTACGCCATTGCGTGTCACTATCGGACTCATTGATGGAATGGAGCATATGGTCTGGGCTATTGGTTCCGGCTCGCAGATGCCACTCGCTTCGATCACAATGTAGTCAAAACGGTCACCCTCCATAAGGTCTACCAATTGGTTTACGAGGTCCATCTGAAGTGTGCAGCAAATACATCCGTTTTGCAAAGCCACCAGCGAGTCATCCCCTTGACCTATAAGTCCATCACGGGCCACGAGATCAGCATCGATATTGACCTCACCGATATCATTGACGATCACTGCAAACCGTATCCCCTTCCTATTATTGAGTATCTTATTCAGAAGCGTAGTCTTTCCACTCCCAAGATATCCCGTGATCAACAGCACAGGCGTCTTCTTCATCATGTCATTCATATCATCAAATGTCTAATCAAATATTTATTTACAAATTCAAACTAAGTAGTAAGCGCACTCCGTGCGCGTCCCCGCGCGTCCAACTCCTAAATACAAAAAGTCCCACCTATTCCAAAGGACAGGCAGGACTAATTCAAAATCATCAAGAGCGATAAACGGGGCTCGAACCCGCGACCCTCAGCTTGGGAAGCTGATGCTCTACCAACTGAGCTATTATCGCATATTCTAAGTTTAACAATGCAAATTTAAGCATTTTTTCTATTCCCGCCAAATTTATCAACAATTTTTTTGCCATTCCTTCTTGTGATATGGGGAAAAAGTCAATTTTTTTTGCTAATTTTGTAAAAAATTAGCAACCCTTAATTGTGAATTATGCATTATGAATTATGCATTGGTTAAAATGAATTATGCGTTGGTAAAAAGATTCATACCGGCAGCCCTTATGGTGCTTATCTTTCTCATTCCTGCCTGTGGAGGCAAGGACAAAAATGACGGTGCTTTCCCCGAGGGATTTGCTTCTCTTACCGATGAGCAGAAAGTGGTCTATATGATGGAGCACGCTTCTGCTGATTCAGTGGCTCGTTTTATAATATATGCTTCGCTTGGTAAGATTGAGGGTATAAAGATCGACACCCTAAATAATGCAAGTCTCAAGGCATACGAAACTTATACTGACACTGCTTTGCAGACTTTCAGTTGGGAATTTGATCGGGTGGCTGAAGAATTACCGCTTCACGACAAGATGCGTCTTCGTACTCTTGTTGGGGCTGAAGATCCTCAAGGACTCGGTCTCACTCTTGGTCTTGAATATATGAACCAGATTCGTGTGAAGGAAATGACCGCAGATGAAGTGCTTAAGGAACTTCAGGAGCTAAAGAAGGCTTCCAAAGATGAGCCTGATCTCTATGCCCGGTTCCTGATAGGTTTTCGCACCGTACTTCGCTACGACAAGAACTCCGACATGCCCAAAGAGATCTACGCCCGATTCTTAAACTACGACGAAGATGCCGTACAGGAATACTACAACCGCAATAAATCCACATCCTCCGGGGTCCCGGTAACACTCCCTGACTCAATCCCTATTGAAGAAAGTCATCCCAACCTCCCCTCAAAGTCTCCGGAATCCACTCCCTCCGACTCCATCTAAGTAGTAAGCGCACTCTGTGCGCATCCCCCTATGTAACGGCGGTTTTCCAACCGCCGCTCACTGTCAAACTAAGTAGTAAGCGCACTCCGTGCGCATCCCACTATGGAACGGAGGCTTCCCAGCCTCCCCTAAGCGGCGTAGCCGCAATCTGAAAACTGAAAACTAAAAAAACTGACAACTAAATATGCTCCGAATCTCAGAATACAGCGCAATGGCAGAAGCCGCCATCCGCGAAATCACCCTCCCAACTGGCAACCTTGATGCCCTCTACTCTCCAATTACTTACGGCATGCAGGCAGGAGGCAAACGTCTCCGCCCGACTCTCCTTCTCATGGCGGCAGATGCCTTCGGAAATTGCCCCGAGAAGGCTATTGCCCCGGCTGTAGGCATCGAAATGTTCCACAATTTCACATTGCTCCACGACGATGTCATGGACAACTCAGACGTCCGTCGCGGTCGCCCCTCTGTTCATGCTAAGTGGGACGACAACACTGCCATCCTTTCCGGCGACACAATGCTTACTTTGGCAACCAAGAAGATCTCTGAAGTGGATGATTCAATACTCCGTCCCGTTCTCGACACTTTCAACGACCAGGCTCTTCGTGTATATGAAGGCCAGCGTCTCGACATGGATTTTGAGAAGATGGACGAAGTCAATCTTGATGAATACATCGAAATGATCAAGGATAAGACTGGTGCTTTGCTCGGTGGAGCTGCCAAGATTGGTGCACTCATTGGTGGCGCCTCTGCTGAAGATGCTGAAAAGATGTATGAATTCGGAATGATGCTTGGCGTGGCTTTCCAGATTGAAGACGATTATCTTGACACCTTCGGAAATGCCGATACATTTGGTAAACCCATTGGTGGCGACATAAACAACAATAAGAAAACATTCCTTATGGTGAAAGCTCTTTCCAATGGAGGCTCAAACGCACAGGCTCTTAAGGCAGCTCTCTCAATGGCTCCAGGTGCCACAAAGGTCAAGACTGTTACTCGTATCTACGAGACCATAGGAATGCCTGCTGTAAGTAAAGCTGAAGTCGCTGCCTATAGCAGCAAGGCTCTTGCCGCCATCAAGAAGACTTCCCTCAGCGACGACCGCCGCGAAGCCTTCCGCCGCCTAATCGAAAAGCTAATCGGTCGCACCAAATGATCGACACCCACACCCACCTATACATGGATTCCTTCTCAAAGGATGACCCCGATGGCTGCACAGCTGCCGTAGACCGCGCGGTTGAAGCAGGAGTGGAGCTTATGATCCTCCCTGCCGTCGATCGCGAGTCTGCTGCTGAAGTGGCTGCCCTGCATGCCATTCGTCCCGACCGCACTCGCACTGCTATGGGGCTTCATCCCACTGAAGTGGGGGAGGACTGGAGGGAAGAGCTCGACGATATTGTTGCCCTTCTCTCTCCGACATCCCCTGTTGCGATAGGGGAGGTGGGAATTGACCTTTATTGGGACGATTCAAACCTCTCCCTTCAGAAGGAGGCATTTATTGCCCAACTTCTTCTCGCGGAGGAATTGGATCTCCCGGTCATCATCCATTGTCGTGATGGGATAGAGGTTTGCTGTGAATGCATTGCGAAAGCCAAGGCGCTTTCTCCTTCAGGAAAACTTCCTCAACTCGTGTTTCATAGCTTCACCGGTTCTCCGGGCGACGTAAAGCGCATCCGAGAGGTCTGTGATCCCTATTTCGGCATCAATGGAGTGGTGACATTTAAGAATGCTGCATCTCTCCCTGATGCTGTAAAAGAGATTGGTATTGATCACCTGTTGCTTGAGACCGACTCTCCTTATCTTGCTCCCGTCCCTAAGCGTGGACGCAGGAATGAAAGCTCTTATCTTCCATTTGTTAACTCTAAGATTGCGGAGATACTATCACTTTCTCCTCAGGAAATAGACGATGCTACAACCCGCAACGCTAAAAAGTTCTTTAGGATTTGAATAGTTTTTTCAGCCTCCCGTTTCATCAGCCCACGGTGATTTTCACCCTTGTGCTGTTGTTGATTCTTGCGGCTCCGGTTGTGTTCCGGCGTCTCAAGATTCCTGATGTGGTGGGCTTGATTCTGGCAGGTGTAGCAGTTGGACCTTACGGCTTCAACCTCCTTGAGCGGGATGCCTCTTTTCAAATCTTCGGCCAGGTCGGCATCCTCTACCTTATGTTTCTTGCTGCGGTGGAGATCGACATGTACCACTTCAAAAAGAATCTCCGGCAAGGACTCGCTTTTGGTTTGCTGACTTTTATTGTGCCGGCTGTGCTTGGAATGGTGGCTGCCCATTATGCTTTCGGAGCGGGACTCACCACTTGCCTGCTCCTTGCGAGCATGTATTCATCCCACACACTGATTTCATATCCTGTCGTAAGCCGCTTTGGCCTTCAGAACGGGCGTGGCGTCATTCTGGCGGTGAGTGCAACTATTGTGGCTGTTCTTCTCGCTCTTATCACTCTCGCTTCAGTCGTGAAACTGCAGGCTACAGGCAAGTTTGAAGTCTCCGACATCCTGATGTTGCTGCTCTATACCGCAGGATATGCCCTGATTGTGGGGTTCACATTCCCTCGCTTCACGCGTTTTGTATTCCGCAAAATCTCTGATGCCGTAGCTCAATACATCTTCATCCTTGCTATGGTCTTCGTGGGCGCACTTCTCGCTCAGCTGATTGGTTTGGAATCAATTCTGGGAGCTTTCTATGTCGGATTGGTGCTCAATCGCCTGATTCCCGGTCGCTCTTCTTTGATGCACCATATCAAGTTTGTAGGCAACGCCATATTCATACCATATTTCCTTATTGGGGTGGGTATGCTTATAAATGTGCACGTCATCTTCCGGGGTTGGTCGGTGGCATGGGTAGCTGCTAACATGATAATTGTGGCCCTCGTATCCAAATGGATTTCAGCTTGGCTTGCCCAGAAAGCATTCCGGCTTACTTCTACCGACCGCCGCATGATGTTCGGGCTTACGAGCGGCAAGGCTGCTGCTACAATCGCTGCTACTATGCTTGGCTATCAGTATGGCATTATCAATGAGGATATCATGAATGGGGCAGTACTGATGATCCTTGCTTGTTGCCTTGTGGCTTCTGTGATCACTGAGCGCACTGCAATACGCATGAGAATTGAGCTTACAGCTGCCGAGATGGAATCAACAGGAGTGGAGAGTCCTGAATTTGCCCGTCAGATAGTGGCAGTGTCTAATCCTATTACTGCTGAAGGGCTCATGCGTTTGGCGGTCTTCATGCGCTCTCCGAAGAATACCGAACCCATCACTGCGCTCTTTGTCAGGAACTCTGACGATCCCAAAAGCCTGCGTGCCGGACGATTCTCACTTCGCACAGCTGCACAGGCTGCACAGGAAATGGGTGTGGTGGCTGTCGAGGAAGAGCGCTTTGATCTCAACGTGGTCTCCGGTCTCACAAATATGATTCGCCAGACCCATGCCACCGATATTGTGATCGGCTTCCATCGAAAGGCAAACATTGTAGATTCCTTTTTCGGACAGATGACCGATACTCTACTCAAAGAGACACTAAAGATGGTGATTATGTCGCGCTGCTTCATACCGATCTCAACCGTGCGCCGTATTGTGGTGGTGGCTGGGGCGAAAGCTCAATATGAAACCGGCTTCCATGATTGGGTGGCTCGTGTAGGGAATCTTGCGCAGCAACTTGCCTGCAAAGTAATTTTCATCGTCTCTGCTGAGACATCAACATATATTGAAGACATTATCTCCACCGATGGATACAGCATACGCCGAATCTATCAGGAGATGACTGAATGGGATGATTTCATCCTTCTTTCCGGCAAGGTTGGTCCGGAAGACCTTCTGGTTATCGTGGGAGCACGAAAAGGATCAATCTCCTACAGTGCCGCCCAGGAAGAAATCCCAGAGTTCCTCTCCAAAAATTTCGCCTCCCACAACCTCATGGTTGTCTACCCCGAACAATTCAACGGCTAAAAGCAATAACCTTAAAGACTTTAAAGACCTTAAAAACCTTAACCCAAAATAGATATGCACATTATTGATTATTTATACTCAGAATTGGTTTCCCTTGACGTGAATCTCGTCAACGCCTCCTTCCGTCTGCTACTTGCACTCTTGCTTGGGGCTCTCGTCGGCACTGAGCGAAAGCATAAGGGACAGGTGGCGGGAATCCGCACATTCGCCCTCATCTCCATGGGTGCTTGCCTCTCCATGCTCCTTTCAATCTATGTCCCGCAGGAATACATGGGTCTTAAGAATGGAGACCCGGGTCGTATAGCGGCACAGGTCATCACAGGTATCGGTTTCCTTGGTGGCGGTGCGATGATCCAGCAGCGAGGCGTGGTAAGGGGTCTCACCACTGCTGCCGGTATTTGGATCACTGCCATCATAGGCATGGCTGTCGGAGTGGGTATGTATATGGCTTCAATAGTATGCACACTTCTTATTTTCATGGTCATTGTTGGTTTCAACCGCTTTGAACATGTGATTCATATCGGACAGGAGACAAAAGTGATTTCAATCCGTAGTAAAGGAATTCTCCGCAATATTGATGACTATGACCGCCTGCTTAAGGAGGAAGGTGTGCATATTTCAAATTTCTTTATAGAGCAGAATTTCGAGAAAGATTACACAGAAGTCAATCTCGTGGTGCTCGTGCGCACTTCCAGAAAACTAATGGACGCAATCAACCGCCTTGGAGAGGCATATAATACACTTTCTATTACTCTTTCAAATCAGATAGACCTATGATGCCACAAATGATTCAGGAGACCACTACGGATATCCAACAGACCATCTACACTGAATTGAATCCGGATGCAGCCAAGGATTCCGGACACGGTTCGGAAGACAATACAAACGGGCTTATTCTCGACCTTGCTTGGATTCTTGTGCTTGCGGCTATTGCCACACTTGTGTTTAAGAAGCTGAAGCAGCCTGTCGTGCTGGGATACATCCTCGCAGGCTTCCTTGCTTCACCTAATTTTACGTATCTCCCTTCTATATCCAATCTGGAGAATATCGAAATTTGGGCAGACCTCGGTATAGTGGTTCTTATGTTCTCCCTTGGCTTGGAATTCTCGTTTAAAAAACTGATGAATTCCGGTTCTTCTGCTATTATCACAGCTCTGATCATTATATTGGGTATGACAATCGCAGGATGCGGGGTAGGGTATATGCTTCATCTGAACGCTATCAACTGTATATTCCTCGGTGGCATGATATCAATGTCTTCTACCACAATAATCCTCAAGGCTTTCACTGATCTCGGACTTAAACAGCAGAAATTTGCCTCGATGGTACTTGCGGTTCTGATTATCGAAGACCTGTTTGCTGTCCTCATGCTCGTGCTCCTTTCTTCGTTTGCGATGGGCGACGTGCAGGGTTCCGAACTTGTGTTCAGTATTGCCAAGCTATGTTTCTTCCTCATCATCTGGTTTGTGGTCGGTGTCTATGTCCTCCCTTCTTTCCTTGAGAAGGTTAGTTACTATCTAAACTCTGAAACGCTGCTGGTGGTATCGATGGGACTTTGCTTCATGATGGCTGCTTTCTCTGTGATGTGTGGATTCTCTCTCGAACTCGGTGCTTTCGTGATGGGTTCTATCCTTGCCGGCACAGTCTTCGCAGAACGCATGGAGCATGTGATTGCTCCGGTCAAGGACCTTTTCGGTGCTGTTTTCTTCATCTCAGTGGGTATGATGGTGCAGCCGTCGGTGATTGCTGAATACTATCCTCAGGTCCTTCTGTTGGCTGGGGTAGTGATAGTGGGTATGATTATTTTCGGCACTCTCGGCATGCTTGTCACGGGCCAGACCCTTCAAGTGGCTATCAAGAGTGGGTTCTCGCTCACTCAGATTGGTGAGTTCTCTTTCATCATCGCATCGCTCGGTATGGGGCTTGGTGTGCTTGACGCATCTCTTTATCCGATTATCGTGGCGGTATCTGTCATCACCATATTCACCACTCCTTATTTCATAAAGCTGTCCGATCCTGCATATCGTTTTGTTGAGAAGCATCTTCCGGAGAAACTCAGGTTTCTTATCGACCGTTATTCATCGCAAAAAGTCGATACCAATGAGACAGCTCGTCTTTGGCGTGAGATACTCGGGCGTTATCTCTGGAGAATCGTGCTTTATTCAGTTATTCTCATTGCTATAATCTTTGCTTGCAGGCAACTTCTATTCCCCTTGATGGAAGGATTGATGCCGAAATGGGGACACTTGGTAGCCACTGCCATCTCTCTCGTTGTCATGTCTCCATTCCTGACTGCTCTCTCTTTCACCACGATAAAGTCTGACCATAAGATGAGGCTGCACTCTACGGCTTCTTTCTATGAGGTTCCGCTGATTGCCATGAGTATTATCCGATACATTTTGGCGTTGCTTTTCGTGGTTTATTTCCTTACCGTTTGCTATTCTTCTTGGGTGGGATGGATTGGAGGTACTGTATGTTTCCTCCTTATGGTGGTCTTTGCTTCATCTAAATTGATGCATAGTTTCAAGCGGATGGAGAAGAAATTTATGAACAATCTCAACAATCGTGAGAATGCCCGAAGCGGAGCCAATAATAATCTTGTCAGCGACCTTCATCAAGCATATCTTGACATCAAGCCCAACTGCCGCTTTGCCGGCGACAAGCTAAAAGATTCGGGACTACGTAGCGAGTTTGGTGTGAGTGTTTCAAGCATACGCCGTGGAGATGAATTTATCCCCCTCCCCGGAGGAGATACACGTATATTCCCCGGTGATACGCTCGGTGTCATTGGCACTGACAGCCAAATTAAGCGACTCAATGATGAGATAGATCGCGCCGGACAAATTAAGAAGGATTCTCTCCGCCATCCTGACATTGAACTGAAAAGCATTCTCCTTACCCCAAACTCTCCGATCATTGAACGTCCGCTGCGCGAGACCGACCTTCGCAACGACTACTTCTGCATGGTGCTCTCGGTGCAGAGCGGCAACGGTGAGTTTATCAACCCGCGTCCGGATACAATCCTTCATGCCGGCGACCTCCTCTGGATAGTCGGTGACCCATCCCAATTCGACAAAATGAAGTAATCTATGAACCGTCGTCCTTATACTTTCGATCGGGTTGTACGCATAATATTTTCATTATGCGGCCTCGTAATCACACTGTTTCTTCTTGACATGCTCAGTGATGTCTTGCTCCCTTTCATCGTGGCATGTCTCATTGCCTATATCCTTGAGCCATCAGTCGAGCTGAACAAGAAGATCCTGGGCTGTAAGCGTCGCTTCTTCCCTGTCATCATGACCCTCCTCGAGGCTGTATTCCTTGTCGGTATGCTTTGTTGGATTCTTATACCATATCTCGTGGAGGAATGCACTGAAATGGCTAAAATTATTCGCGAATATGCTTCAAGTCAGATTCAAATACCATATATTTCAAAGGAAATTCACGAGTTCATTCGAAAGAATGTTGATTTCGACCAGATCGGGCGCCTTCTAAGCAGGGAACAATGGTGGGAGCTAATTAAGAATAGTCTTAATCAGACATGGTCGTTCATAGGCAGTTCGCTCAGCCTTATTGTCGGCGTGGTAAGCTGGCTGATAGTAGTGCTCTATGTCATTTTCATTATGCTCGACTATGAAAGGTTTGTCCTTTCTCTTCGCCAGCTAATCCCTTACGGACAGCGCAAGCAAGTTCACCACATTGTGAAGGATATCGAAAACGCAATGAACCGTTATTTCCGTGGACAGTTCTACATTGCATCTCTTGTTGGACTCCTTTTTGCTGCTGGCTTCCTTATTATAGGCTTGCCGATGGCTGTCGTCTTCGGACTTTTCATCGGTATGCTCAATATGGTGCCCTACCTTCAGATGATTTCTCTTCCGATTGCAGCTATTCTCTGCCTTGTTGGCTCAATATCCGGTGGTCCTACATTCTGGGTGATGTTTTGGGAGTGTATGGCAGTCTATGTAGTTGTTCAATGCATCCAGGACCTCATCCTGACCCCCAAGATCATGGGGAAGGCTATGGGACTCAACCCCGCTGTCATTCTGCTTGCTCTCTCTGTATGGGGCTCTCTTCTCGGATTCCTTGGCATGATCATAGCGCTCCCGCTTACGACACTCCTCCTCTCATACTACGATCTCTACATCGTCCGCCGCTCCATCCCTGACCAAGAAGACCCCGCCAATCCCTCGGATTCCCTCGAAGACACCCCATCCTCCTTGTAGGGACGCACGGCCCGTGCGTCCACTTAATTCGCAAATATTCCGAGCAGCAAATCCTCAGCGGCTCTTCGTGCCGCCCCTCTCGGACCGATATCATTCATGATGATCACAATCGAATGTGTCGGGGCAAACTCTTCGTCAAGCTTATATCCGGCATAGCATTGTATCCCTTTCATGCTGCCGGTCTTCATTGCCACATATGCATCAAGTGCGGTACCCTTCAAGAACTCTGAAAGAGTCCCCTCTTGTCCTGCCAAGGGCATAAATGAAGCATACTCCTCATTGTCGCCCAATGCTCTGAGTATCCCATTGATGAAGTCTGCTGTCACCCTATTGGATCGGGAGAGTCCGCTTCCGTCAATAAGCGTTACCCCTTTCGTAGGTATGCCGGCTCCCTTCCAATAGTCGAGCATTTCAGCGGCACCCGCTTCTGTCGATCCCTCCTTGCCGCGTGCAAGGGCAAAAGTGCGGAGCAGGTTTTCAGCAAACAAATTGTCGCTCCTCATCATGCAGCTTCGCATCACTTCAGCATATATGTCGCTGACATGGTCGAGTAATTCTGTGGATTCTTCAGTGTTTTGCAGTCCCTCTCTCCCCACTTTGGTCGTTCCCGAAATGGATATCCCTGCTCCCCTCAGTCTTGACGAAAGGTATGAAAGGAACACAGACTCCGGATTTTTGACAGCACGGCTTCCAGAGGCATTGCGACGGAAATTCAGGGCATGGCATCCTGTGCCATAAGCTTCATTCAGGTCGCCGGCAACCCAGCTTGGTGGACATGCGGGACCAGTGTATAACGATGTGTCGACCCTTATGTCGCCATTGACTCGGGTTATTCCTTTATGTCTTAGTGTTGCGATTATCTCCTCTGCGATGTCTGCTGATTCAGGTGCGCAATTAGCTCCGAGAGTTGGGTCTCCACCACCTACTATCAGTAAATCCCCTTCAATTGCATTCCCTTTGATTGGTCCGTCGGCATATACATATGTATGAAACCTTTCATCCGGTCCCTTCTCTTGAAGCAGCCCGGCTATTGTGACCGTCTTCATGATTGAAGCCGGCAGAAGCGGTTGGTCGGCATTATGCGCCACCAGAGACTTCCCGGTAGCTAAATCCTGAACCAATACAGCCGTGCTTCCGGCAGTAATGCTCTTTGAACTCAAAAACTTATCAAGTGGAGAAGCCCCTAATGCGACTTCCACCACCATCAACAATGCGATTAGAACAATATTTCGTTTCATACCATTTTCCTTTCTAAGATACTCATTTTTACCAGCACTCTTTATTCCGCGGTAATATAAGCAACTCTGCGCTCGTTGCTCCTCAGCGCTCTATGCGTGTACAAAATTACAAAAAATCCCACAATCCACCAACTTTCATCCCCCTTCATATGTTTTACTCATGACAAAACTAATGCAATAAATAACTAAACACACAAGGAAAAAGAAAAATGAAAAAACTACTCTATCTCCTTTTGGTCCTTCCATTTGCAATGATGGTATCATCTTGCTCAAATGATAATGACCTCCCGAACGTAGACATCACAATGTCGTTTGATAATGCAGTTGTAAAAGACGGAACTGTTTATGTACTCCAAGGCGAAGAATTTTCTATTACAGGCCTTACTACCAAAGCTGTCGACAGCAATCAGCAGTCGGCTATCGTAAATGTAAGATATTTCTGGAATGGATATCCTGCTCCCGGTCTTACTTGGAGCAACTTCCCAATGGCTATCAATATGGCAGAAATGCCTCAGCCAGAATCAGGCAATAACATTCTCGGACTTAATGCTACACTGCTTGAGACCGACAAGTCTATGTCTTACTGCACATTGAGAATACCTATCAAGGCAGTGGAGAAAGTTGAGGATCTCCCCGACGGTTCACAGCTCGGAGAAGCAACCCTCACCTTCACCACCTCCCGCACCAACAAGTAATCTCAACACATCCAATTTATAAGAAAAGCCCGAGCCTCCCGCTCCGGGCTTTCCTTATCTGTTACATTAAAAATTCACATTAATCCCGATAAAAATTTTGCCATCTCAAAAAAAATCCCTAAATTTGCATCCGCATTGGAAAGATGCCGGAGTGGTCGATCGGGACGGTCTCGAAAACCGTTGTACCCTTACGGGTACCCAGGGTTCGAAT
>JAIDTO010000027.1 GCA_029060625.1 Muribaculaceae bacterium
CACCGCAAACCAGATTCATGAGCGTCTCGTCGGCTCGGCGATCTGCAGAAGAGACAGTTTTAATATAATCTACTTTTTATAGTTTTTGTCGTAGAAGCGTTTTTTGACGACTTTACCAGGGAAAGTCTTCTTGCGGATACGAACTTCCACCTCTGTTCCGAGTTTATCGTATGGTTTCTGGATCATAGCCATTGCAACAGACTTCCCTGTGGAGATGGAGCGATAACCGGTAGTGATTTCGCCAACTACTTCACCGTTAACTTCAACAGGGTAACCATGGCGTGGAATAGCATTACCTTCAAGCTCGATTCCGACAATACGGCGTTTCACGCCTTCTGCTTTCTGAAGAGCGAGGGCCTCTTTTCCGATAAATTCTTCTTTGTCGAGTTTTACGAACATCGATAGGCTCGCCTCAATTGGAGTAATGTCTGCTGAGAGTTCGTCGCCATAGAGCGGAAGGCCAACTTCAAATCGAAGGGTGTCGCGGCAACCGAGACCGCATGGCTGGACACCGGCTTCAATAAGCTTATCCCAAAGACGAACAGTGAAGTCATGTGATCCATAAACTTCAAAGCCATCCTCGCCGGTATAGCCTGTGCGGCTGATAATCACGTCCTCACCTTCAAGATGATAAGTCTTGAAATTATAAAATGCTATTTCTTCGAGAGGAAGACCGAGAATCTTTGAGAGTACTTCTTCAGCTTTAGGGCCCTGCACAGCGAGTTCGCCATAATATGGGCTTTCATTCTCGATATTCACGTCGTAGCCTTCAGCATTATCAAAGATCCACTTTACATCTTTGTCGATATTAGCTGCATTGATCACGAGGAAATACTCGTTGTCGTTCACCTTATATACAAGGAGGTCGTCGACAGTGCCACCGTTCTCGTAGCACATCATGCCATAGAAAATCTGGCCGTCAGGAGCTCCGGCAACATCGTTTACGAAAATGTGTTGGACGAATTTGTAAGCTTCAGGACCTGACACACGCACTTCACCCATGTGGCTGACGTCGAAAACACCCACTTCGTTGCGCACTGCATTGTGCTCGGTGGTGATGTCCTTATACTGAATAGGCATATCAAAACCGCCGAATGGAGACATAAGAGCCCCAAGTTTCACATGGCGGTCGTGAAGACATGTTTTCACGAGATTTTCTTCCATTTTTAATCTTATATTAGTTAGATTTACTATAATATTCACCAAATGTTTGCAAAATGCAAAGTTGCAAAAACAATGCTATTCGCATCAATTTTCAAAATTAGCAAATTGAATTAAAATCCGCAAATTTTTTTCAATATTTTTTAAATTGACTCCATGGTGAAAATGAAAAAAGGCTTGCAGCCGATGTCGGAAGAGACACTGGGGGTAATTGTTGGTGGATTGAGGAAATTTAATTAATTTTGCAGAATATTATTTTTCATTCAAGATTTTGATTGGTATGAACTACGCATTATATTTGGGAAGAAGATTGGCATTGGGAAGCGGTGGCAGGAAAGCAAGTCCCGGAGTTAAGGTAGCTACGGCTGCCATTGCCCTTTCGGTTGCCGTTATGGTCGCTTCCATAGCTATCGTATTAGGATTCAAGAGGGAAATAACTGATAAGGTGATCGGGTTTACCTCACACATCGTAATGACTGTAAGTGCGGGAGAGGATGACAACCTAATAACCCTTACCCCTACCCTGAAGAAACTTCTTGACTCCCAAGAGTGCATAAAGGACTATTCACTCCAGATATCAATTCCTGCAATTCTTAAGACTCCTAACGATTTTAAGGGAATATTCCTCAAGACTCTCGAAGACAAGGCCACCAGAGAATTCCTGAAATCGAATCTAATATCAGGTAAGATACCCGATTATTCGCAAGACAGCACAAGACTCGATGTGGTCCTCTCTCGGATGGCCGCCAGCCAAATGGGATTGAAACAGGATGATAAGGTAGACTGCTATTTCATCAATGATGATGTAAAAGTGAGGCGCATACGAGTAGCCGGAATCTTTGATTCTCATTTCGATGCCTACGACAATCTGATGGTGTATGGTAGCCGTGGATTATCAGAAGCTTTCACCGGACTGAAACCGAACCAAGGATCGAGTTTACTGATTACCACTACTGATTTCAATAAGCTTGACGATAATACTGCTTATCTACAGCAAACCCTAAATGATGCTCTTGCAGAGGGTATTCTTTACAAGAAATATTATCTTGAAAATGCTCATATACAAGGAGCAAGCTATTTCCATTGGCTCTCGATGCTTGATATGAACGTCATAGTGGTACTTACATTGATGATGATAGTAGGATGCGTGACACTCGTCAGTGGAATGCTGACTATAATACTTGATAAAAAACGTTTTATAGGTTTGATCAAGGCTTTAGGAGCAGCCAACGGCAAAGTGCGACAGGTGTTCATATATCTTGCCCTTAGAGTTGCTATCGTTGGGATGGCCGTAGGAAATGCATTGATATTGGCCGGATTGCTGCTTCAAGAAAAATATCACATATTCAAACTCGACGCATCAAGCTATTATATAGACTTTGTTCCTGTGGAAATAGATTGGGCTGCCTTTGGCATTCTAAATGCCGGGGTACTTGTGATAGTCTACCTGACACTGATCTTTCCAAGCCGAATCATATCAAAGATATCTCCTTCTGAAACAATGCGCAGCGAGTAATTTAACTTTCGCTTGTCATTTTAATATCACGCAAAGGCGCAAAGAGGCAGATTTTCAATACTTTGGGGGGAGCTTTGCGACTCGGTTATGACAAGCTCGCAATGATTGCGGCCTGCTTAGCATCGGCCGGAGCACGCAGAGTATGCTAGGCAGTTTTTTAATTATGAATATTGCTCTACAATGAATTAGAACCAGCGAAACTTAAGTGAGTAACGTATGGAAAAGACAAAAGAAAAAAACGAACGGCTGTGGAATCGGGAGTATCTGAAAGTGATGCTTTGCAATTTCCTTCTCTTCTTCGCTTTCTATCTTCTTACCCCGCTGCTTCCGCTCTATCTTGACTCTGAATTTAAGGCAGACAAAGACTTGATAGGTGTAGTATTGTCGGGATATATAGTAGCGACACTTATCATCCGTCCATTCAGCGGCTTTGTAGTGGATACGTTTGACAGAAAAAAGGTATTAATGCTCTGTTTCTTCTTTTTCTTCCTGTGCTTCTCAGGCTATCTGGGCGCAAGCACGCTATTGATGTTTTTCATAGTGCGCACTATGCATGGGATCCCTTTTGGAGCCACCACTGTAGCCAACAGCACCGCAGCCATCGACGTATTGCCATCGAGCCGAAGGAATGAGGGTATAGGGTATTATGGCCTGAGCAACAATCTTGCTATGGCAGTAGCACCAAGCGTAGGGATATACATATATCACCTGACAGATAACTTCACACTTCTATTTTGGCTATCGCTTGCGCTCGCATTTTTAGGTTTCCTATGCAGCACATCAGTGAAAATTCCCAAAAGAGAAAAGATCGAAGGGAAACCAAAGCTTAGCCTTGACCATTTTTTCCTTGGGAGAGCATGGCTGCTTGCTATCAACATCTGCTTCTTTGGTGCATGCTGGGGATTAATGAGCAACTATGTGGCACTCTATGGCAAACAAGAACTTAATATAACCGACGGAACAGGATTCTTCTTTATGATTCTTTCTGCCGGACTATTCATTTCGAGATTGTTTGGAGCAAAAAGTCTTCGGAAAGGACTGTTGACCCACAATGCACTGATCGGGGTATTGATATCCTTAGCAGGATATGGAATGTTTGCTTTTGTCGTTACTCCTTGGAGTTTTTATCTCTCTGCATTGTTGATAGGACTCGGGAACGGGCAGATGTATCCGGCTTTCCTCAATATGTTTATCAAAGTGGCAAGGCACGACCAAAGAGGGACAGCAAATTCCTCTATACTCATCTCATGGGACCTCGGAATGGGTCTTGGGATACTGCTTGGAGGAGTGATCGCAGAAAACATTGGCTTTGCAGAAGCCTTTCACGTGACTGCTTTTATGCAAGGAGCAGGCGCTCTCCTCTTCATCTTTTTCACGCGCTCCTTTTTCGAGCGGCGTCGCCTTAACGAAAACTAATAATGAAGTTGTTTAAACTTCAATCCCTCACCACGGAAAACGCATTACGCACAACGTTTCACATTTTTTAAGTTTTTTGGGGTTGGCGATGAGTGATTTTTTTGGTAATTTTGCAAATTATGAATTCAAAAAGATACCTCACATTATTGGCCGCCGGCGCAATTTCATTAGGAGTATGCGACTGGATGGGCCTCCCCAATATACTGAATACAGAAATTTTCGAGACTTCACAGGCTTCAGCAGCCAAGAAGAAATCGAGAAAGAAGAGTACAAAGAAAAAGTCTACAACCTCTAAAACCACTGCAAAAGCCTCTACAAAGAAAAGCAGGAAAAAGAGCACCAGGACACGTAAGAAACGTAGCACTGTTGCCACCCCAAGGGCAACGGCAACATTGCCACCCGCTGAAACACCCAGCAACGACTCGCTGACCCTGACAATCAACGAGCGTCTCATCAAGCTTATACCAAAGAGCCATAATCCCGGGGGACTACGTGTGAACAGCGTCAAGACTGACTCTATCAACAATAAGGCAATATTCAGCCTGAATGAGAACTTCACATACCTTCCTATCAACAAGGAATATATTGAGCAGCTTGAGGGACAGGCAAAAGAAGCTATGCCTGACTCCTTGTCTGACCTTATGATTGAACTGCGAGTAAGCGGCAAACCACTCTCCTACTATATCAATACAATCGACAAGTTGCCAAAGGAATTCCGAAACAATATTCCTTTTGTAAGAACGGCTGAGCCTCTTTCACCAATCACCAAGGGTATGCAAGGCGACAATGTCGCGATGTGGCATAGCCATGGCAGATATTACAAACCAGCAAACGACAACTGGTATTGGCAACGTCCTTTCCTATTCCAAGCAGTGGAGGATACATACACTTTGGGATATATACTCCCTTATGCCGTCCCTATGCTTGAGAATGCCGGTGCCTACGTAATGCTTCCTCGAGAAAGAGACATCAATCCAATAGAAGTGATTGTAGACAACGACCAACCGGACGAAGGAGGAACATTGTATTCACAAAACACATATTTCGAAACCAATGGTCATCAGAAATGGGCAACCGGAGAAGGAGAAGGATTCATCTATGACCTTCCTGACTTCAGAGACACCGAGAATCCATTTGAAAACGGCACGTACAGGATCGTGAAGACTACGAAGAACGGGAGTCCTTCCACCGCCTCATGGATTGCCGATTTTCCGGAATCGCGTGAATATGCTGTCTATGTCAGCTATAAGTCTTTGCCAAATTCAGCAGAAGACGCAAGATACACCATCAACTATGACGGAGGATCGGAAGACATACTTGTGAACCAAAAGATGGGTGGAGGCACTTGGATCTACCTTGGCACATATCCTTTTGCTGAAGGTTATGATGAAGAAAATCCGACAGTAGTGCTCACAAGCCATTCAGACAAGGGGGGTGAGACAGTGGTGACCGCCGATGCTGTCAAGATTGGTGGCGGCATGGGTAATATTGCCCGCTCGCCGAAGCGCAGCGATGTGCTTTGGAACAATGTAATACAAACCTATGGAACGGATTCCATCTCGGTGGATGACATAGTGGCTGACATTGCCGCCACATCAGATGCTCCCATCGCATCTGACAATCCTTTCAGGAAAGAAGAAATTCAGAAAGCCATCAACTCAGAGCCGGTGTTCAAGACATCCGGGCTTCCGAGATGGCTTGAAGGTGCAAGATATTGGCTTCAGTGGGCGGGAATACCGGATTCCATATATTCACCATATGCCGGCACAGATGACTATAAGGATGACTATACAAGCCGCGGCCTTTGGGTGAACTATCTTGCCGGAGGATCTCGTGTACTACCCCACGAGAAGGGCCTTGGGATTCCAATTGATGCCACCATGGCTCTTCACAGTGATGCAGGCAAGAGAGCCGACGATTCATTCGTAGGGACCCTTGGAATTTACTTCACCAATGGTAATGTGAACTATGCCGATGGAACACCAAGGAAAAACTCCAGAACCATGACCGACATGCTTATGCGTCAGATCACAGGAGATATCCGTGCGAAATACGAACCTGAATGGACTCGCCGACCTATGTGGGACAAATCATACGTGGAAGCAAGAGTGCCGGAAGTGCCTACGACACTCATAGAGCTTCTCAGCCACCAGAACTTTGCCGATATGCAATATGGCAATGACCCGAGATTCCGGTTCACAGTCGGGAGGGCAATTTACAAGGCTCTTGCGCGTTTCATCGGTGAAAGAAAAGACCGCCAGGTTGTGATTCAACCATTGCCCGTGAAGAATTTTGCTATTCAAAAAACAGGAAAATCCACCTACAGGCTTTCTTGGCAACCAACACAGGATGAACTCGAGCCAACCGCCATGCCCACAGGCTATATTGTGATGGAGAGAAGCGGAGATGATATGAGCTTCCATAAAATTGGAGAGACGTCAAAGCCTCATTTTGAAGTGCATGCCGATGATGACGAAATTCATTCATTCAAGATCATCGCCTTCAACGAAGGAGGAAGGTCTTTCCCATCTGAGATATTGGCTTTCCGACATGACAATAATGATACGCGCCCGATACTGATTGTCAATGGATTCACGCGTGTGAGTGCCCCTTCTATAGTCAATGAGGAGAATTATTCAGGATTTGACACAGCCAACGACTTTGGTGTGCCCTACATCAAGGATGTTTCCTTTACCGGCTACCAGACAGAATTCCATCGCAGTGCCGGAGAAAATTTCGGAAAGAGCAGCGACAAGTATGTTGCTTCTGTAGTGGCAGGCAACACCTTTGATTATCCTGCTCTTCACGGAGAAGCCATCAGTGCTTCCGGAAGAGGTTTCGTCAGCACAAGCTTGGGGGCATTGGAGCAAGGAAGTGTCAATCTTTCCGACTACAAGACCATTGACCTGATACTTGGCAAACAAAGAGCGACCACTATTGGAAGAGGAAACAACATGGCAGAATTCATCACATTCCCCAAAAAACTTCGTAACGCTCTTACAGGATTTCTTGAGAAAGGTGGAGATTTGATAATAAGCGGACAATATGTAGCGAGCGACTTGCGCGACACTCGCAACGACAATGATGCCGCCCGCTGGGGAGAAGAAGTGCTTTGCATCACTGTCCCGGATTCCATCACTCCCTCTATGAGCGGCAAAATCGATGGAATGGCAGCCCCACTTAAATCATCGCTTGGAAGCAGACGTTATTCTTATTCCAACACCCTTAATGAGGATTGCTATATAGTGGAGCGACCTGATGCAATCATCCCCACTCCGAATGCCGATGAAGCAGCCACATTCCTTCGCTTCAGCGATACTGATGCCGCTGCAGGACTATTGATAAGAGACGGCAAATCGCGACGTGCGGTCATGAGTGTTCCTTTTGAATCAATCAGCGATGCCGATCAGCGAAACCTTCTCATGAAGGAGATGCTCGATTGGATAGAACGGTAGCGGAGAGAAAAGGGTGGAGAGCGGAGAGAAAAATTATAATTTAGAATTGAGAATGTATTTCGGATGATACAATTTGAAAATATAAGCCAACTTAGGGAGGAGATTTTTAGGAATGGTCTCGACCAGTTTATCGTAATTAAAATTGGTCATAAAGAAGTCAGGATGTATCCCCATTCCGAAAAGAGAATGAGGGAACTGGCTGAAATATGTGATGTCCCTTTTACATATGCTTGGTATCGAGAAGTTGCCGACGATGGAACTGTAAGCAATCATCCTACAATCGACTATCAGCTTGGATCACTGAGAGATGATTTCGATTTCGGATCTGTTGTCATGCTCAATGCTGCCGATGTGCTTAATGCATCAGAGGATTTTGAGAAAGAATATGACGACCTTCCTGACGGGGGTTGGTATGCCCTGCGATTAAGGATGCTCACCGGACGAGGCGCGCTCTGCATAAATGAATATCTCTACGAACAGACCAAGACTGACTACCGCAAGAGCGGAGAGCAGCAGCATGACTACGTTGACCCACGCAATGCTGAATATCAGAAGGCAATGGAGATGGTATGCAGAGCTCATCTTCGTGATATAAATGCCCTTGTCGGGGAACCTAAACCGGCAGATGTGGGGTCAGCATATTTTGCAGTGGAAGCAAGCGTTGTAATACCGGTTCGAAACAGAGTCTCCACCATTATGGATGCCGTGGGATCTGCACTTGCCCAGTTGACAGACTTCCCTTTTAATGTGATAGTGGTAGACAACGGAAGCACCGACGGCACAAGACAGGCGCTTCTGTCAGTGCCTGACCCCAGACTTCACGTTATTCTTGCTGAAGACGAAGAAGGCCTGGGTATTGGAGGATGCTGGAACAAAGCCATAGAATCGGAAGTTTGCGGAAGATTTGCCGTGCAGCTTGATTCTGACGATGTATATTCCGGAACGGACACACTGCAGAGGATAGTGGATAAATTCTATGAGGAGAATTGCGCAATGGTAGTAGGCAGCTACACTTTGACTGACTTCGACCTCAATGTCATCCCACCAGGACTTATTGCCCACAACGAATGGACAGCAGAAAACGGAGCTAACAATGCTCTTCGAATCAACGGATTCGGGGCTCCGAGGGCTTTTTATACACCGATAGCAAGGGAGATTCTTTTCCCGAACGTGTCATATGGAGAAGACTACGCGATGGCCTTGCGAATCTCACGGACATGGAAAATAGGGAGAATATTTGAATCCCTCTATAATTGCAGGCGCTGGAGCGGCAATAGCGACGCGGCACTACCTATAGAAAAGACCAACGAGAACAATATCTATAAAGACTTCTTGCGAACCATAGAGCTTCTTGCAAGAATACACGAAAATATGGAAGAGGGGGAGTGAGAGTTAAGAGTAAAGAGTAAAGAGTAAAGAGTTAAGAGTTAAGAGTTAAGGATTAAGGGTTAAGAGTTGGGAGCTTATTGTATGTTGGAATTTATTGATGGGCAGCTGGCGGAGTGGCCATTGGCAAGGGAAAATTATCAGGCACTGGGAAAGATCGAGCGCAGAAGCATGCAGCTTGGTGATCTCATAGTAGGCATTCAGCATAACCCTGCACGAATCGTGTCGACGGGTGCCAAGACCGATGCTAAAAGCCTCGCTGAACGACCATGTTTCCTCTGCAAGAAAAACAGACCGCCACAACAAGTGGGCATAAATATTGCTGAGGGTTGGGAACTTCTGCTCAATCCCTACCCTATTTTCCCAACTCATTTTACAATCGTCAGCATAAAGCATATGCCACAGGAGGGCTTCCCTCTTGATATGGTGACTATGGCAGAAAAACTCCCGGGGCATACGGTTTTCTTCAATGGGAAGCGTTCAGGGGCATCCTGTCCTGATCATTTGCATTGCCAGGCAGTAAAGACCCACGAGCTTCCTCTGATGCAATTGATTGAAAAAAATCATAGCCTCGATTCGGGGCGTGTCGCTTCTCCAAGGGACCTCGGACTTGATGTGCCATTCGATTTCAAAAGCATCATAATCACCCCTGATTTGGATGGGATGTCTGAACTGGCATCTATAGAGACTACCATAGGGAAAAAACACATAGATGACGGAAAGCTTAATGCTTTTGTTTGGATTGACGGCAATGGACTGTTGAGAATTTGCGCAATCCCAAGGAATATGCACCGTCCTTCATGCTATGGCCCGGAAGATGGTCAACATCTTATATCACCCGGATGCATTGATATGGCAGGAGTCATCATAGCACCTCTGAAAAAAGACTATGAAAGCCTGACAGAGGAAGATGTGAGAAATATTTATTCAGAATGCGGAATATAAACGCTTTTTAAGAAGAAATATTTGTAGTTATGGATGGAATTTGTTAATTTTGCGTGTTGAAACGGATTGCTGCAAATACGTCAGGAATCCATTTTGAAT
>JAIDTO010000270.1 GCA_029060625.1 Muribaculaceae bacterium
GCCACATGATGACATGATGACTGCAAGGCCACAGACTCCTAAGAATTTCAAAGTTTTCATGTTTTTAGTATTTTGGTTTTTTCTCTTAATATAATTATAACTTTATAATAATTATAACGTATCCGGGTGAATAAAAGTTATAAGGATAATCCTCAATCAAAATTTTAATTGTGCATCATGAATAGTGCTACAACTTTTATCTTCCCGTGGTGTTATAAAAGTAAAGGAGGATAATCGCGGTGGAATAGGGGAGGTCTCTCCAATATTGTTGTACCATCATTAAAACTCATTGACTATGGACGTAAAGATTAAGGCAATCCACTTCGACATCAGTGACAAACTCGAAGCCTTCACCAACAAGAAAATCGAGAAACTCGTCCGCAGGTTTGATGCCATAAGCGGCGTAAACGTCAATTATACACTCGTTAAGCCGGAGACCAATAACAATAAGGAGGTAGGCGTAGAGCTCATCGTTCCCGGTTCAGCTCCGATCTTCGCTTCCAAGACTGCTGACTCATTTGAGGAAGCACTTGACCTCGCTCTTGTAGCACTGGAAAATCGTCTCGAACGTAATAAGGAAAAGAAGTGACGGATGGGACGCCTTCTCGACAAAGTAAGGATATTTGAATTTTCAAAAGTATGTGACCCGCGCGGCAACCTTTCTTTCATTGAGGAAGGTTGCCACGTGCCATTTTCCATTAAACGCGTCTTCTACATCTATGATGTGCCGGGAGGAGAGACCCGTGGCGGTCATGCTCATCGTGAAAACACAACTGTGCTCATAGCTGTATCCGGTTCTTTCGACCTGCATCTGACAGATGGCGAAGACTCCATGGTGGTGCGTATGAACCGTGCCAACAAAGGTGTGCTTATTCCTCCTGGTGTATGGGATTCGATGCATGATTTCACTACCGGAACTGTGTGTCTCGCGCTTTGCGACCATCACTATGAGGAGGAAGACTACATCCGAGACCTTGACGAGTATCATGAATTTCTTAAATCTCGCAGAGACTAATACTCCGCTTTTTGCTGAGCTTGAAGAAGCCGCTTCCAAGGTGATAAGAAGCGGCTGCTATCTGCATGGACCTGAAACAAAAGCTTTCGAGGAGGAACTCGCTGCGCAGTGTGGAGCGAGATTCGCCATAGGTGTCAGCAACGGTCTGGATGCCCTTCGATTGATTGTCAGAGGATATTTGGAGCTCGGGAAGCTTCAGAAAGGTGATGCGGTAATGGTGGCTGCCAACACATATATTGCTACTGTTATCCCAATTACGGAGTTTGGTCTGGTGCCGGTGTTTGTGGAGCCGGATCCGGACACTATGAACTTCAGCTGGCACGAGGCCATGAGGATTATTAGGGAGAATGACAATTCGGAATCTCCGCTTGATATTCGATGTGCCATGGTCACGCATCTTTACGGCACTCCTTGCTGGGATCGTTGCATTGCCGATGAGATGAGAAATCGTGGGATCCTCATTGTTGAAGACAATGCTCAGTCAATTGGTGCTGTGGCGTCAGAGAATGGATTTTATGGAGTGGCATTTACTGGAAACCTTGCAGACGCGGCAGCTTTTAGCTTCTATCCTACAAAAAATATCGGTGCCCTCGGTGATGCCGGTGCTGTCGTCACAAACGATCCGATTCTTGCGTCAACGGTAAAGGCACTGGCAAACTACGGTACAGACCGACGGTATCATAATCTTTATGCCGGCTTCAACTGCCGCATTGATGAGTTGCAGGCAGCGATGCTCCGTGTGAAACTTCGGCATCTCAACGAGGAGAACGCACGGCGCAACGAGATAGCGGAGATATATTCTCGAGAGATAGGAAATGATCTGGTCACTCTTCCGACGCTCTTCCCGGAAATGACACAGGTGTGGCATCAGTATGTAATACGCATATCAGGCGATAAGCGGGATCGAATGCGAGAATATCTTGCCGCCCATGGGGTGCCTACCGATGTGCATTATCCATCTCCCCCTTATCTTCAACCCTGCTATGAAAAAGAGTATAGTCCCGGGTGTGAGACCCTTTCAATAAGGCTTGCAAATAGTTGCATAAGTCTGCCCATTGCCAATGTCACTCCGGAGCAGGCGAGAGAAGTAGCTCGAATTATTAATGACTTCAATTTATGACAGACAATAAGACAAAAAGGAAAAAGACATCATCTGCTGATCAGGAAAAGAAGAAGCGGATGAAGAGAATTGCGGTTGCATTGTCGGTGATATGCTTTTTTGCTGTAGCTGGGATTGCTACATGGTCAATTCTCTTTTCCGGTATGGCTCCATCAAGTGCCATAGTGCGTATTCCGTCCAATGCTTCTAAGGAGCAGCTGAGAGATTCCATATTGAAGTATCTCGGTGAGCCTTATGCTAAGAAAGTGTCTCGTCTTGTAGGCATGCGAGGTACGGATTTGAGTACTCGGCATGGTGCCTATCTGATTGAGGCTGGCATGAGCCCTTTGGATGCGATGCGACGTCTGACAAGCGGCCCTCAACAACCTCTGACCATCACTATCAATGGCTTTCGTCTTCTCCCGGTTCTCGAGGAGAAAGTTGCCGCACGTTTTGATTTCTCGAAAGATTCCATAGCGTCGACGCTTGCGGATGCAGGAATTCTTAAGGAATATGGTTTGTCTCCTGAGCAGGCTCTCGCTCTTTTTATCAATGATTCTTATGAGTTTTATTGGGATGCTTCTCCTGCTGATGTTGTGAAGAAGGTCGGTGCTCACTTCAATGATGTCTGGAATGCTGACAGGAAAGCCAAGGCAAAGGCTCTTGGCCTGTCGCCGGCTGGTGTCATGACTCTGGCATCAATTGTAGATGAGGAGTCGAATAAACTTGATGAGAAAGGCAAAATTGGTCGCTTGTATATAAATAGGCTGCAGCGTGGTATGCGTCTTGAGGCTGATCCTACAGTGCGCTACGCCGGGGGTGACTTCACTGTGAAGAGAGTTACAAAACCAAGGGAAGTCGAGAGCCCTTACAATACATATCTTCATGCCGGACTTCCTCCCGGTCCTATACGAACTACTTCGGTTGAGACTATTGATGCAATTTTGAATAGCTCTCCCCACGATTATATATTTATGTGTGCAAAAGAGGATTTCTCAGGATATCATAATTTTGCATCTACATATTCAGAGCATCAGATTAATGCCAGAAGATACAAACGCGAACTTGATCGCCGAGGTATTCATTGATAATTAGACGTTTTATTTATAGCTCTTTATAAACTTTATCTACAATTGATCAAGGACATGCGTGAAGCACGACTTAATCTTTCCCTTTTCTTTGTATTGCTGTTTGCTTTTATGGCTTCTTCTTCACACGCTTCTTTCGACAATCCTCTGCCGGAAGAACTTCGTTGGAGTCCGGTTGTAATGGCAGAAGTAGATGTAGTAGATTCTATCATACCTGTGGCTCCGGAGCTCTCTCGTTGGGGCTCTTCTCTTTATGCCGATTCGATTCCTGCTCAAGATGATGCTGACCGCAATTGGTGGCATCTTTTCAAGAAAGGAAAGCTAAGTATGAGTGATCCCACGGTGAAGTGGCCGAAATTTCTCGGATTTTGTGTAAAGGTCTATAATTGGGGCGACAGGGTGTTCAGCACTACTGATCCTGACTATGTGGTCGGAACCGGAAAGAAATGGCGTGCGCGAGTCATCAATGATAACTGGGCAAATTCATACTATATGAAGATCAATCCCCAGTTCAATTCCGTAATGTCGACTCCTTTTCATGTGCTGGTTGGTGCTTCGATACAATATATGGCTGTCAGCTACACCTATTCGCTTGATCTCTCGCATATGATTACCGGAAGCCCAATCAACTATAAGAAACAGGAATTCGGATTCAACTGCGCCAGGTTTAGCGCTGACGGATATTATTATTCAAGCAAAGGATCTAATATAAGGACTTTCGGCGATCACGAGGGACATCTTCGTGAACCGTTTTCAGGAATCGACATGACCACCTTCGGAGTTGATGCCTATTATTTCTTCAATGGATATAAATACTCTCAGGGAGCTGCCTACAATTTTTCGAAGTTTCAGAAGCAGAGTCAGGGATGTCTGATGGCTGGATTTGCATATTGCAACCAGAATATTGCTTTTGATTTTGCGAAGCTTCCGGTCGATCTTGTGCCGTTTCTTAAGTTTGAAGAGCTCTACTATAAGTTTCACTATAACGACTACAACCTGCTCATAGGCTACGGCTACAACTGCGTGATAAGTCCGCATTGGCTGTATAATATCACCATCATTCCCGGTGTGGGATTCAACCATTGCTATGCTGATTCTGAGTCGGGAAGCGCAAAACTGCTTTCAATCAGTGGTCGCGCCATGACATCTTTCACTTTTAACAGCGGTAACTGGTTTGCCGGGCTTCAGGGCAGGATAAGAGGTAATTGGTATCAGTCGAAGCGTATCTCCCTCTTTAATGCTGTAGAGAGCATCGTTGTCTCAGGCGGAATACGATTTTAATAGATAACGCCGCAATCTTTTAGTGATGGATTGCGGCGTTATCTATATATATTATTTAAGCTTGATTATTCGTGGCGAGGTCCGCGAGGTCCGCGGTCGTTGCCTCCTTCACGGCGAGGCCCGCGAGGTCCGCGGTCGTTATCACGGCGCGGGCGGTCGCCGTCACGGCGTGGACGCTCTCCGCGTTCTCCTCTTGGGCGAGCCTCACGCTCTACGTAGCCTTCCGGTTTCTCTGTCAGCGCACGCATTGAGAGACGGTATTTGCCTGTCTTCTTGTCGATCTCTATGAGTTTGACCTTCACTGTGTCACCCTCCTTAAGTCCAGAAGCTTCCATGTTCTCAAGGCGATCCCATGAAATTTCACTTATATGGAGAAGACCGTCACGGCCCGGCATGAACTCGACAAAAGCACCGAAATCAAGGATCGAGCGTACCTTGCCTTCATATGTCTCCCCTTCTTCCGGCATTGCCACAATTGCCTTGATCTTTGCAAGGGCTGCATCAATGCTTGCCTTGTCTTTTGAGGCAATCTCTACCTTGCCGATGCCGAGCTTTTCGTCTTCGTCAATTGAGATTGTAGCTCCGGTTTCTTCCTGGATACCCTGGATGATCTTACCTTGCGGTCCGATGACAGCACCGATCATATCCTTCGGTATCTCGATAGTGATAAGACGTGGCACGTGCGGCTTATAGTCTTCGCGAGCCTCCGGAATAGCCTCTGCAATCTTGCCAAGGATATGCAGGCGTCCTTGACGTGCCTGGTCGAGTGCCTTTGCAAGAATTTCGTAGCTGAGTCCATCACACTTGATGTCCATCTGGGTGGCAGTGATACCATTTTCCGTACCGGTCACCTTAAAGTCCATATCGCCGAGGTGGTCTTCGTCACCGAGAATGTCAGAGAGCACTGCATATTTTGTGGCACCCGGATCAGAGATGAGACCCATTGCCACTCCGGCTACGGGGCGCTTCATCTTCACGCCTGCATCGAGAAGAGCGAGTGTTCCTCCACATACGGTAGCCATGGAGGAGCTTCCGTTCGACTCTAAGATGTCGCTCACGATTCGGCAGGTATAGGGGAATCCATCAGGGAACATACGCTTCAACGCACGGTGAGCGAGGTTGCCGTGGCCGATCTCTCGGCGTCCTACACCACGCTGCGGGCGTGCCTCGCCTGTTGAGAACGGGGGAAAGTTATAATGGAGAAGGAAACGCTCCTTGCTCTGGTTGAGCACGTCGTCTACGATCTTCTCGTCAAGGGTAGTGCCAAGGGTTGCAGTCACGAGTGCCTGTGTCTCACCGCGTGTGAATATTGCTGATCCGTGAGGTCCGGGGATATAGTCTGTCTCAATCCAGATAGGGCGGATCTCCGTAGTCTTGCGGCCGTCGAGGCGGATTCCCTCGTCGAGCACGCAACGGCGCATCGCTTCTTTTTCTACATCGTGGTAGTAGCGCTTCACCATAGCTATGCGCTGCTCCTCAGTGTAGTTGGCAAGCTGCTCCTCGGTCATTTCGGGCAGTGATTCGATATATTCGTCGCGGATAGCCTTGAACGACTCGTTGCGCCACTGCTTGTCGGCGCTTCCTGTCTTGGCTATTGCATAAGCCTTGTCATAGCATTTCTCATGTACGTCTGCGCGGAGTGCGTCATCATTCACCTCATGGCAATATTCACGCTTTGTCTCTTTGCCGGCTTCCTTCATGAGTTCCATCTGTGCGAGGCAGTGCTTCTTGATTTCTTCGTGGGCCACCTTGAGGGCTTCGAGAAGTTCAGCTTCGCTCACTTCATTCATTTCGCCTTCCACCATCATGATGTTGTCGTAGGTGGCACCTACCATCAGTTCGATGTCGGCATCCTCAATCTGTGCGAAGGTCGGGTTGATCACCCATTCTCCTTTGACGCGAGCCACGCGCACTTCTGAGATTGGTCCGTTGAAAGGTATGTCGCTGCAGGCAAGTGCTGCTGATGCTGCTATGCCGGCGAGTGCGTCCGGTGCATCATTTTCATCTGCGGAGAAAAGGGTCACGTTGACGAAAGTCTCTGCATGGTAATTGTCAGGGAAGAGAGGGCGGAGCACGCGGTCTACGAGGCGCGATGTAAGGATTTCATAATCGCTGGCGCGTCCTTCGCGTTTCAGAAAACCGCCGGGGTAACGTCCTATGGAGGAGTATTTTTCTTTGTATTCTACTGTGAGGGGCATAAAGTCTACACCCTCGTTGGCCTCCTGTGCGGAGCAGACGGTAGCGAGAAGCATGGTGTTGCCCATGCGCACTTCCACCGCACCATCTGCCTGTTT
>JAIDTO010000271.1 GCA_029060625.1 Muribaculaceae bacterium
CCTTGCTTTTGGCAATTGCCAAAGACAAAATAGCTAAAAGTCCACTTAGTGGAACTTTCATAAAGCGACACTCACTACCATCAGCCAGTTCGGTGCAGAGCGCTCTTGGCATATTACTGAAAAACGGCCTTGTAGTAAAAGAAGAAGATAGCTACCGAATCAATGACCCTTTGCTAAGGATATTTATCAACAATATTTATTCTATTCCTGAGCTTTGAGTGGAACGAGGGATTCCAATAAATCGCTTAGGCGGGGAAGGGATGTCTCTCCAGATGCTCTTTCCAATAGGTTGCCGTCTTTGTCTATGAGGAGAAATGTGGGGAATGACTCTATCTCGAGTTTGGATATCATAGAGTCCGTTTCCTTGTCCGAAATGAACATTCGCTCCCAACAAACACCGTATTTATCAAGAATCTCATTTGATTTGCCATGATTTTCCGGGGAATCATAGCAGATTGAGACGAAATGAACCATGTCACCATATCGATCATGCAACTCCTTGATGTGAGGGATAGAGGCTATGCAGGGTGCACACCAAGTACCCCAGAAATCTACAAACATCAGATCCTTATCCTGCGAAGCACTGAATAGCTGCCGGAACATAGACGAGTCAAATTTTCTTGTCTGTCCTGTGATATTAATCTGAGATAAGGCTAATCTTGAATCTGCCAGATCTACATCTTCTAACACATAACCGACATCAGATATTGGGATGGTATCGCCCAACGCATACTCTTTCTTATAACTTTTCCCTCCAGAAATGGCATCGTCGTGAAATTCATTTCCCTCCTTTACCAGTACCCTAAGACTACCCTTGCCTTCTTTACCAACTACATAGAGGACAACATTGCCATCTTCAATCGTTGCTGACTTGGATCCATCTGAAATCATCAGAGGAAAGTGATTGTAAACAGTATCATTGTAATTGATTACCGTACCAGGAATAAGGAAATAGGAATCATCGTTATGCTGAAATCGCATGGCGTGTAAGTCATATCTTCTGCCAACACTCCAATTAGAAACAGAATCCTTCGGAAAAGCAACCCTAAGTACACAGCTATCTTTGGCAAACACACTATACTTCATATCATCTTTAGTTGACTCTACCTTTATATTGAATCCGGCTGAAGTAAATTCAGCCAAAGCATTGGCCGGATCGTATGATACGGGAGCGGCAAAGTGACGTTTGCCAACTTCAGGAAAATCTGAAGCATGAAGAGAGACCATTATCCTATCAGCCATCGCAAAAGAAGCGGAGAGGATAACAATAAGCAGAAGAGGCAATCTTAGATTCATGGTTTAGTCATTTTAAGGAACAAAGGTCAGTTGGTATCCTGAGCCGAAGCCGGGGTACGCCATCCGCCACCAAGAGCCTTGTAGATATTGACAAGCGCGGTATATTGGTCGCGCACAGAATTGGAGAAAGCTATCTGGGCATCGAAGTAGCTACGCTGGGCATCGAGCACATCAATATAATTTATCATGCCGGCACGGAACTGAAGCTGCGCAAGTTGCATGTATTCTGCTGAGGCATCGCGAAGTTCCTTGGTGCGATAAAAAGATTCCTGAACGTGATAGTATGTGTGAAGAATTGTGTTTACCTCAGTGAAAGCCTTCAACACCACATCCTCATAGTCAAGCCGAGCCTCCTCATATGCGGCAAGAGATGCCTTATATTTCTTTTTGCGCCTGTTGAAATCAATGAGTGGACCCGCCAGCGAACCGACAATGTCATTGTATGGTGATTTCAAGAAGTTGGCAAGCGCATCGTTCTCCAAGCCGGGAAGCAAGTTGATACTGAATGAAGGGAAACGATCGGCATAAGTCATACCCACATTCGCTCTGGCTGCATTAAGCCTCTGCTCAGCTGCGCGAATATCCGGGCGGCGCTTGAGCAGGTCGGACGGCATACCGGCTGGAAGCTGCTCAGGACCTATGAAAGTCTGAGGTAATTTACCTATCTGATCGATGTCGTGAGGCACCTCCCCCATCAAAAGAGTAAGCTTATTACGAGCAACATACCATTTCTGCTCCAACTGAGGAACCATGGCGGCTGCCGATGAATACTCCACCAACGTCTGATTGTAGAGCATCTCCGAGGTAAGTCCAGCTTCATAACGGAGCTTTGCTATCCTTACCGATTCCTCACGCGTATCCATTGTGCGGTGAACGATCATAAGTTCGTTTTCCAACGCCATCAGTGTATAGTAGGCATCAGCCGTCTCTGCAATAAGTTCCATCTTAAGGGCGCGACTATCCTCCTCAGTGGCACGGTATTCAGCCTCTGCCTCCCTTCTCGCCCAGATCTGCGAGCCCCACAGGTTGATTTCCCATGATACCGGTATCTTCACACCATACGTAGGACTTGTGGAGGCACCGTTGCCACCATAATCCGATGTCTCGTATTCCGCAGACACATTGAATCCAATCTCAGGCAAGAGATTGGTCTTGGAGATTCCATAAAGCTGACGCAGTTGCTCCATACGAGCCTCTGACTTAAGGAGATCCCGATTGTTCTCGACTACCCTTTCCAGCAGCGAGCAGAGCGTAGAGTCAGAATAGAACTTCCACCACTCCAAATCTGCCAGACACAAAGAATCTACATAGTCTATCTTGGAGAAATCATCATAATGGTGCACATATGGCTCCTTCAGACCTTTCACGCCCGAACACCCATACACCAACAAGAGCGCCAAAGCAACAAATATCCCTGAAAAGCGTTTCATTTCTTTTCCTCCGCCGGCTTTGCCGCATTTTTAGAATTTCCTTTTTCTTTCAAATTCACCGGAGTCACCATGGAAGCTTCATGAAGAAGTTTAAAATTATCGGTTGCCACCATATCCCCGACCCTTAAACCGCTTTCCACTATTACGATATTACCGACAGTCTCGCCGATAATCACCGTCCGCCTCTCTACAGCCCCATCTGCCGCCACCACATAGACATATTTTCCATCATCGCTTCCCTGAACAGCAGCACCGGGTATAGTCATGGCTCCTTCCACAACATCCAGAAGCACCTTGACTTTTGTCTTCTCACCAGGAAGCAAACAGCGATCCGGATTAGGCATCTCGGCACGCACCGATATAGTACCCGTAGATGTATCAACAACCGGATCTGCAAAATCCACAAGTCCGCGATAGGGATACTCACTACCGTCGGCGAGAGTGATGGTGACATAGGAAGGGAGATGGTCGAGACATTCGCCATCATTCTGACAACGGAGATTGACATCTCGGTCTTTACTCTTGAAATATTCAAGCGAGGTCATTGAAAAATCAACCATCACAGTGTCACTCCTCACTATAGTGGCGAGCAATGACTTTCCTCCGGGTCCAACAAGAGCTCCGACATCGACCATTCGCTCGGATATATAGCCGGAAATAGGTGCTACGACACGTGTATATCCAAGAGTAACCTGAGCCTCAAGCAGATCAACCTTACAGATAGACACATCTGCCTCAGCGCATTCCACAGCAGCCTCGGCATTATCAAGATCAAGCTGAGAAGCGGCTTTCTGCATATAGAGAGGCCTGATTCTATTGAGGTCTCTGTCGGCTTTATCCTTCAATGCATTGGCACGATCAAGCTGAGCACGAGCCCGATCCACTTGCGCTTGATACAGCCGAGGATCGATCACAAAAAGGGGTTGCCCTTTCTTCACATATGAGCCTTCCCTGAAAAGCATCTTCTCAAGAATTCCTTCCACGCGAGCCGTCACCTCCACCGACTGACTGGCACGTATGCTGCCTTCATACTCAGCATAGACCTCAACCCGGGAGGTGTCTACCATCGCCACACGCACCTCAGGCGGCAGCCCGGAGCGAGAAGCCGGGCGGGGCAGCAATAGCCAAAGCGACAGCGCCACCACTACCAAAATGCCAATGACGAGAAAGCCCCATATTGGAAAACCACCCTTATGTCTTGACCGAGTTGAGTCAGCCATATCTTTTAGATTACCCATATATCAAAAACTAAACCTTTCAGACTTCAAACCAAATTCCTACCTACCCACCAAATAAACACAGAAACTGCCAAGCCCCATATGACTGACGGAGAATGTAGCCGACGGTAAAACCGAGGATGCCTATTACGGAAAAGCTCTGCCACCAACAGCACACCTATAAGCGGGAGCATGCATAAAGCATAGGCGTTGGCTTTCCAGGCTCCCGCAATATCACCATGCATAAGGGCATGAGCCATTCGTTGAGAGCCACACCCGGGGCAATCAGTGCCTGTGGCCACTTTCCAAATGCAACGAGGCATCCACTTGACTTCAGCGGGGTCAAAGAAATAATAGGTGGCAGCTAACACCATAGCTATTATTACAAGCAGAATTGCCCACAGTGTCCTTTTCCTACGCATTATTCATCTTCAGACCCCAGGCTGCCTTTACTTTACTATTTACCGCCACTATATTCACTATAATCACCATCAATGCAAGTGCCGTACCTGTCGCAATAGCCCAGATCAGGCCATCGGATGATAAACCAAGTCCTTCAAGGGCATCTACATAGAACGACCTCAGAATCACAAGCGACACCATAGATAAAACCCAAGCCACTACACACCCTATGACAATCATACTGCTATACGGAGCTCCAACTTCACGCAGCGGCGCACCAAGCATAAGCAGACGATGTATGACCGAACGATTTTTCTCCATCAGAAGAGAAATTGACAGCATCAAGACAAATACTGACAGCAAAGTGATCAAGATCCCGACCGACACCACAATTCCTATCACTACCTTAAGCAAATACGCAGCGGAGCTTCCTGACTTATCCCCAGCCACTTCCAGCCCGTTGGCTTTAAGATAGTCGGCAATAGCGACATCACCGGGAGAGGAGACATCAATGATAAGGCGGGAAGGGGCAACTTCATTGCCATCGCCAAGCCTTGAATTCGCATACTTCATGAAGGCATCAGGCACAAGCACAGTATTAAGACGATTGCTGAAACCCACTATATGCCCTTCCATCGACATGGAACGACTGCCGTCTTCACTACGCATATAGAGCTTCAACGGTATCCCGGTAAGAAGCTGCTCACTAAGCTGTGGCAGCCCGGCAGAACCGGCAAACCCGAAATTATAGAGTGCTAGATAGTCTTTAGGAATCATCACGGGGACCGTGGTCTGACCCTGTTCAAACTTCCAATCATTTCCGGCTATATCCACAAACGAATCCGGAACTGACTCAAAGAAAAGAGCCGTCTCCATACCTCTGCCTCCTTGGCTCACTGAAGCATAGACCCTGAAGTCAGAAGAGCTGAATTCCCCTATCCTTCTCACCCAAGGCTGGGCCTTAATGGTGGCAATATCTTCTGCTGAAAAGCGTGTGGCATCACGATCGCCAAGAGTGCTGGCGGATGTCACCTTTTTATTGATAACAAGGAAATCCGTATTGACAAAGCTGTCATCATCTTCCCAAATGCCACGCGCATCTATATAAAACATGACCGCACCTGCCACTATAAGGAGACCGATGAAATTCGACAGTGCAAATCCTGCAAGGCGTGCGGGAGACGTATTCTTTCTGAGAAGCTTAGATATAATACCCATCAGAGATTCAATTTTTCGGGATTTTCAATGAGGAGAGGGTTTCCGACAGAGAAAGTGATGATTGCGGCACCCTGACGATCAGCCTCTTCCTGCACAATACCGGCAGCAATGCGATTGTTGGCTTCATCAAGATGGCTCACAGGCTCATCGAGCAATGTAAAATCAAAGGGTTGGCAAAGGCTGCGTATAAGCGCCACACGTTGCTGCTGACCTATAGACAAGCGTCCGGCAGGATAGTCACGGCGTCCGGAAATGCCAAGGCGATCGAGCCACTTATCAATCCGGGCAATGTCAACATCGCCGGAAATCTCAGCCTTAAGCAGGATATTATCGATGGCAGAAAGCTCCGGGAAAAGCGCCAATTCCTGAGGCAGATATGCAATATGCGAGCGGCGTATCTCCTGCCATTCGGATATGGACAATGATCGGCTATCACGGCTATCAAACATCAGCGTGCCTTCATAATCATTTCGGCTGCCCATGATGAAAGCTGCCAAGCTTGACTTACCTCCGCCACTTGCCGACTCAACAAGATATCTTCCTCCACGACGAAAAACCACACTCTTCCGCCATATCTTAGAAGATGGCAACTCCTCCCGTGCGAATACACGCGGGAGGAGAGAGTCAAGTCTTATCTCTTCTATGTGTCGGATCATTTCAGCAAAGCATTAAGGAATGCATCCACTCCTCCTTCAGCCTCAATATCAAGCCGGAGGCTTTTCTTTTCAGGCACCAAGCGGGTGACAGTGACCACATCACGGGCAATCATGCCATCAGATACCAATCCAATCCAAGCACCCTTCAGCTTATCTGCCGCCTTCTGCGAAGTGACAGGGCCATTGAAGTCTTTATTGCCACGCACAGCAGTAAGAATATTGCCGTCGCGGCTGACAGTAAGACCAAGGAAACTATTTATCATGTTTGCCAAGTCGGCAAAATCTTTACCGTTTGTCTGCAACTTGGCTTCAATATCATCAAGAGATGAGCTTGCCCTCACTGCGATTGTGCCATCAATGGCTTGAAGCATCCCTGCCAAAGCATCAGAACCTTGACCCATTGCAGTTCCTGCCACATCAGAGATTTTCTTCACCAGTTTCTCCGAAACGCCCATAGCAGCAATAAAATTACCTCCGCCACCGAGCGACTTGACAACTGAAGCATCAATCTTCTCGGCAGGGAGAAGGAGCTCGGATGGTTTCATATCGGAATTAAGCACTGCTGCAGATGCAAGAATATTCTGTTTGTCGATGTCGATATATCCTGCAACATATGACATATCCTTGAATATCAACGAAGATCCAAGGCGCAGGTAGGTGGAATTAGGAAGAAAAGCAAGAGACTTGTTGACATCTGCGACGAATGTGACAGCCTTCTCCGTATCGGAAAGAAGCGACACCGCATCAGAAGAAATGTAAGATTGCTTCTCATTCAGATTCTGGTAGTATTTTAATTGCTCTACGTCAGGAGTACCGGTGGAGCAAATCCAGAACTGATTGCCTATGACTGCCATCGGGCCTAACACTTTTCCGCCGTCTTCATCACGCCATTGGATCGAGGGATTCTGCTTCTGTTCATATTCAATAAACTTCTCAGGGTCGTTAAGAAGACCTGTAATGTATGTCCTTGCAGCAGAGAAATAGACAAAAGAATTGAGAGCCAATCCTGTCTCACCTTCAAGCACATCCATAATATGCTTTTTGTCCTCCTCCTTCAGGGCTTGGCTTTCCTTAATGGCCTTGGTGTGCTCTTTCGAAAGTTTAATTGTGGTTCCATCGGTTTTTCCACCAAGCTTATCCACGGCGTGAGCCACATTGATAAGAGCTACACTTGAAGCATCGGCAGGCACAGTGCGAAGCAGTGAGTCTGCATCATTGTCACCACCACTTTTTGAGCAACCTACAGCCACAAACAGGAGCGTCAAGACTGCAAGAAGACTATAACTGAGTTTCTTCATAATTAGTAAATCCTTGTAAGTTATAAATAGCTTAAAATCTCAAGAAACAACCCATGCGAAGTGCGGCTACAGCTGCTTCGGCACCTTTGTTGCCGAGTTTGCCACCAGCCCTGTCAAGCGCCTCCTGAAGATTGTTGACAGTCAGCACACCAAATATGACCGGCACATCCCCCCTGCAATTCAGACGGCAGATGCCGTCAGCTGCCTGAGAGCATACATAATCGAAATGAGGAGTATCGCCACGGATGACCGTGCCAATGGCAACAATTGCATTATATTTCTTAGGGCTATTTATTATACGGGCTGCAGCATAGACAAGTTCAACCGCTCCTGGCACCCTGTATTGCTCTACATGTGACTCCCTTAGCCCTGCCTTTTCAAACACCTCGAGAGCACCGGCAAGCAGACGGTCGTTGACCTGGCTATTCCAATCAGCGGTCACTATCGCAACCCTGAATTTCTCAGGCTCGCCAAGTTCAGGAATCTCAAGAAGAGACCCTTCGGTATTGAGTATTGTAGACATTATCTCAAAAAATTAACTCTTAAAACTTAACTCTTCTTAGTACGGAATGCACTAAGCCAAGACACCTTCATGTTTTCCTGAAGCTTTATCATCTCCTTGAGGGTATGGATCTCCTGTTCCAACTCTGTCTCGCCCTGTGCAATGGCATGTGGGAGAACAGCATCAAGCAGACGCTCCGCACGCGGACGCATAGACTTGACACGGATCATGATCTCTGCCATCTCAACGGTCATCTTTATCTCCTTCTTATTCACCTTACCGGTGCGTTTCTTCGAGATACGTATAGCCTCAGAGAAGAACTTCATGGCCTCCCTATAGTCGCCAGAAGAAGCGAGAAGACGCCCTACATTGCAAAGAGAATCTACAAGGCGATCCGTTGCACTGCTTATGCCTGAGTTAACCTTTTCTGTGAGGGCATCCACGTGAAGCTGCTGACGGGCGAGCATATCGATTGTCTTCTTCTTGGAACGAATGATCCGCGTGGAAAGCTCCATGGCAAGGATATGGAGACGTCCGAAACGATCCGGATTCCTTGAGAGCAGGGGATCGAGCACCTTGAAGAGGGCATCCAGCTCCTTTTCGCTACGTTTGAAATCCTTGAGCTCGTAATGAATCTCGGCAAGATCGAATATCAAAGCTACCAGAAGCGCCTTGAACTCTTCATTTTCATGGTCGGGGAAATCTTTGAGACGCTGCAGAGCCCCAATTGTGCGCTCCAGAGCCTCCATATATTTTTCAGCCTCAAGCAGCCTGCTTATCTCTAGACGGGCAGCCACTACATTGGCAAGCACTTCAGCTTCCGGGCTATCCTTCCCGAAAGCCTCCATACGGATATGGACATCAATCTGATTCATCTTATATTATCGAATTTACATTGTATTTATAGTTATAACAATCTAAAAGGTGAAACGTATTAGAGAGCACGCCTCAAGTCCATTTCTTAAGACCTTCTGCGATGTTTTCCGGAATAGGTTTCGACTCTTTTGTGGCATAATCTACGCTTACCATCACCGATTCGCACATGGAACAAATTTGTCCGTTGTCTACATTACGAAGTATCTGTTGCAATACGAAACTGCGCTCCCCTATCTTCTTAACCCTTGTCCGCACCTCCATAGGATCAGTAAAACGGATCTGCTGCATGAAAGTGCAATTTATGTTGACAATCACAGCCTCGACACGGCTCCAATCGGCAAGTTGACCACGCAGGGCATTGTAGAATTCCGTCTTGCCGACATCAAAGAGTGCCAATTGGGCATTATTGTTGACATGGCCAAGCACATCAATATCGTTAAACCTTAGTTGCAACGGCACCGAATGGCGGAACGCATCGGCATCCAGATGCTCAAGTATTTCGTTTTTCTGACTCATATTCTTAGTTTCTAAAAAGTATTTCCTTCACCACATCCTTGCCCAAGATCTCATTTATACCTTTCATTATTCCACCGCGACGCATATTCAATTCCGAACGCAGCGATGCATTGGATACCCCTACTGTCATCACCCCATTGCGCATATAGAGCCTATGACATAAGGAAGCAATATGTGTTCCCACCACAAGAGAGTATGCATCGCAAGCACGCACTTCATCGAGCCTCCCCTGCATGCTGCTTTTCTCAAGGCATTCACGGAGCACATCGCCGACCGTGACCACATCGCGTCTCTCCATAGGTTCTAAATTATGAATTATGCATTATGACCTGCTTTAGCTTGAGCACAGCTAAGTATGCATTAATCCTTCAAATTTGCCATTTGTCACCGTAAATAGTTTGCTTTCTCCATGAATTGCAGCGAGAATCTCGTCGAGGTGCTCACGGTTGGTATCGGTAATGAAGATCTGCCCGAAACCCTCATCGCCACTTACCATCTCCATTATCCTACCGACCCGGCTCGAGTCGAGCTTATCAAAAATGTCGTCGAGCAATAAGATTGGTGTCAATCCCGACACTTTTCTCAGATACTCATAGATTGCAAGCCTGAGGGCTATGGTGAACGTCTTTACTTGCCCTTGGCTTCCAAGACGCCGCATAGAATAATCGCCAAGACCGGTAAGCAGGTCGTCGCGGTGTACTCCTTTCGACGTATAACCAAGTACCTGGTCTTTTGCGCGTGTGCTGTCGAGCACGGCACGGAGTGACTGGTCGTTGAGGACACTAGAATATCTTATGGAAGCCTTTTCGGCATCGCCTGAGATCTCAGAATAGCGGGAACGGAACACCGGTAGAATCTCTTCAACCCAAGCCTTACGGGTGGCATGAATCACTTTGGCAGATTCCTCCATCGCAGACTCGACCGATTCATAAAGAAGTTTGTCCTTGACTCCGGCACGAAGCATACGGTTGCGGCTGTCGATACTCCGGTTGTAGCGGATAAGATGTGAGAGATATGTCTTGTCAGCCTGAGAGATGACCATGTTCATCAGCTTGCGACGCTCTTCGGCAGAGCCGCTTACAATGGAATGATCGGCGGGAGTGACCGTGACTATCGGGAAGCGTCCGATATGCTCCGAGATGCGCTGATATTCCTTGCCGTTGCATTTAAGGGTCTTCCCCTTTCCCTTCACTATGCCACAGCTGACATTCTCCGCTACACCGGTATCCATCATGAAGGAGCCTTTCACCATCATCATATCTGAGCCATGACGTGGAAGTGCTGCTTCAGGAAGCGACTGCATAGGGCGGGCAAGGCAAAGGAAATGGATAGCCTCGAGAAGGTTGCTCTTTCCCATGCCGTTCATACCCAAAAGGCAATTCACTCCCCCTGAAAACTCCAGGGATGCCTCCTCGATATTCTTGAAGTTTACGATGTCAAGGGTTTCGATCCTCATGCGTTGTCTTCTTTCTCACCATATGCAAGGTCGCCGGCATCGCCGAGCCCCGGCACTATATAGCTATGTGCGTTTACTTCCGGATCTATTGCCGCACACCAAAGGGTGGTCTTGTCGGCAGGGAAACGCTCTTTTATGTATTCCACAGCCCGCTCAGAGGCGATGACGGACGCCACGTGTACCTTAGCCGGAGTTCCTTTGCGGAGAAGTGCCCGATAACCAAGTTCCATTGATGTGCCTGTGGCAAGCATTGGATCGACCAATATCAGTGTCTTTCCTTCCAATGATGGAGAAGCCATATACTCTACAAGGACATCGAATGTGTCTCCTTTCTCGTGATACTTCCTGTAGGCACTGACAAATGCGTTACCGGCATTGTCAAAGATTTGAAGGAATCCATGATGGAATGGCAATCCGGCACGCAAGATAGTGGCGACCACAATTTCTTCGGCGGGTTGCTGGCACACACACTCAGCAAGAGGAGTCTGGATATTCACATTCTCATAGGCAATACGCTTGGAAATCTCATATGCCATAAGCTGACCAATACGATCTATATTGGTTCGAAAACGCATGCGGTCGCCCTGGATATTTACATCGCGGAGTTCGCGCATATATTGGCTCATTACCGACGGGGAGTCGGCAAAATTTATCACTTCCATTTGATTAAATTTTAGGGTCTACAAATTTAACACTTTAAATTGAGAAAATGAAATAATTGCGATGATTTTTGTTATCATTAGGAGTAGATGCATATTCGATTTATTTTTTTTATTATTTCTTGAAACTATTTTGAGAATAGCGGAGTCTAACCTGACAAACCATGATATAAATTAGAAAATGACTTCAACAACTCCCAAATATCCTCCCATTACACTCCCCCTGGAGCTGCGAATACAGTTTCTTTGGAACCGGATAGTGCGGTTCGCTATATTATTTGAAGATGAAAAGGTTAATTCGACCTTTGCAGTCGAACGCGAGTTCAAGGAGTTGATAACCCTGGAGAATGCTACCATATCGAGGATATGCTTTTCTTATGCATGTTCAGTCGCAGAATTTGAAGATTTGCGCCAGGACGCACTCATAAATATTTGGAGAGGGATGCATAGTTTTCGAGGTGAATCTTCTTCGAAAACATGGATATACCGAGTGACGGTTAATTCCTGCCTATCTACTATCCGAAAACAATCCAGGCATAGGCACGAATCCCTTGATGCTCTTTACGGATTGATTGACAGTGATGATTCCGATAAAGAATCAATTGAACAGTTACATCGGGTAATCAATACACTCGATCCGGATGAGAGAGCGATAATAATGATGTGGCTCGACGAATTAAGCTATGATGAGATTGGAGTGGCTATGGGACTTAACAGAAACACCATAGCCACAAGAATAAGAAGAATCAAAGAAAAAATCACAAACGAATATAAAAGGGAGGAATTGATATGAATTCTTTAAAATTTAATAAC
>JAIDTO010000272.1 GCA_029060625.1 Muribaculaceae bacterium
GACACGACCCGCAATAAAATGGCATATCAGGATCTGATAGAGGAGTTTGCTGATCATCGCACGGATATTCTTGTCGGAACACAGATGGTATCTAAAGGTCTGGATTTTGACAAGGTGAAGATTGTCGGGGTGTTGAATGCCGATACGCTTCTCAATTTCCCCGATTTCCGGAGTAATGAAAGGGCTTTCAATATGCTGGAGCAGGTGGCAGGGCGAGCCGGGCGTCGACAGGAGCCCGGAAAAGTCATTATCCAGACTTCAAAAGCAGACGAGCGTGTGCTTGAGCATGTGAAAAACCATGATTACCTTAGTTATTATCAGGAGGAACTTGAAGAGAGACAGAAATATGCATATCCTCCTTTTACTAAGATAATAAATGTCTATGTCCGCAATAAGGATGCAGCGACATGCGATGCAGCTGCAGTTATGTTGTCGATGGAGTTGAGAAAGGTTTTCGGATCAAGGGTGCTTGGACCGGAGAAGCCTTTCGTGTCGAGGGTCAATACATGGTATATTCAGCAGATAATGCTAAAGGTTGAGTCAGGAGCTTCAATGAAGAAAGTGAAAGCCCTTCTCCGTCAGGTCTATGAGCGTCTTGCTCCGACACCACAGATCAAATCTTCGCAGATACACTATGATGTCGATCCCGTCTGATTAACTCAATGAAATATTATCAATCTCTTCGTATGAAGTCCCTGTTGCTGGCAATGAAAACAACGTCATTACTGTTAAAGCCAGACATAAAATATCACTAATTTTTGTCATCGGTAATCTTGATCCAGTTTTATTGTTAGTGTATATTTGTAATGAGGTTTCGGAATTTTTTGAAGGAAAATCCATTTATCTCGAAATTTTGTTGTATCTTTGTAATTAAAAAATAGAAGTATGGCAAGACCAATTGCAGAAACTCCAATTTTAACAGGAGCAGACGCCGTTCGTTTTGAGCGGATGAGGAAAGAGGTTGACAGCCTCTCCAAAGAACAACGCGCGGAGAATACCCGCAAGTTGAACGAAAGGATAAAAAACGCGAGAAATCGCATTGAAATTTGCATATAAATGCGACTTGTAAAGCTTACTCCAGAGCATGACCTATCACAGTTTGACTGTGGAGATAATGACCTCAATGAGTTTTTATGTGACAATGCGCTGAACTTTTCAGAACAGCGCATTGCAAATACGTTTGTGCTTGAAGAAAACGATGAGATTCTCGCTTATTTTTGTCTGTTGAATGACAAGGTAAGTCAAGAAGAATCATCCAACAATAAGTGGAAGAAGTTAAAAAAAGAATTCCCGGAAGGCAAGCAATTCAGCAGTTATCCTGCAATTAAGATAGGACGATTTGCAGTATCATCCTCTTGCCGTGGTAGAAATATCGGTACAGATCTTATGGATATGATAAAGAAGATGCTTAACCTTAATCCAAATTATTCTGCCTTCCGTTATCTCACGGTAGATGCTTATCTTTCGGCAATAGGATTCTACGAAAAGAATGATTTCAAGCTACTGTCGCCACAGACAATCAATAAGGAAACTCGTCTTATGTTCTTTGATATGATGGAATTGGGATGAGAATGGATGTTTTATCCGATCAGCAACCCCCTGATACTATTCTCCCTGCAGAAACTCATCAAGGTTCGTTCAAAAATAGACTAACCTTATTTATTATAATGAAATAAAAACGGAAGTGCCTTTTCCCTCTTGGCTCTTGATTCGGATATCTCCTCCGAGCTTCAGGATGATCTGGCGGCAAATTGAAAGTCCTACTCCGCTTCCTTTAGGCTTGGTTGTGTAGAATGGTTGGAAGAGATTGTTAATGGCATTTTGCGTCATGCCTGAGCCATTGTCTTTGACTGTCAGGAAAGGATGGGACTCGGAAGCTGTCAGAATTATTTCGATTTTGCCGCCTTCCGAAGGAAGCGCATCAAGAGCGTTGCGAAGTAGATTTACCATTACCTGATTCATAAGCGAAATGTCGAAATTCAAAGTCATATCCTCCGGAACGGTATAAGAAATTATCTCTTCCGACATATTCCGATTGACTAATTCTGCCTTAAATAGGCGTTTGAGAGAATTAAAGTAGTCTCCGGCCTTGATAGATTCGGGCTTTGGCTCCGGAAGATGTGTCAACTTATAATAGGATTCGAGAAAGCGATGTATACCTTCGGCTTGTGAAAGAAGCAATTGCGATGCCTCATATTGCTTTTTCCCTTGATATCTTTCCGGCTTAGCAACCATATCAGCAGCAATCGCTACAATAGGAGTGATGCCGTTGCGCATTTCATGTGTCATGATCTTCAGCACACGGTCATAGTATAATTTTCGGGTTTGCAGTTCCCGCATATTATCTCTATAAATGTCGGATATGCGGTTCATAGATGCCGACATCTTCCGGAGTTCATGATCTCCTCCAAGATTTACTCTCGTTGTAGTGTCATTCATTTCAAGAGCATTCACGTATGCCGACATAGTGCCGATCAACCGGGCTTGAAGATGCCATAAAGCGAATATGCACACAGCCGTAAGGATTAATGTCATGCACCCCTGAGCCCAACATCCATTAATAAAAAGAAGGGTAGCACCAACTGCACTCATTGTTATTCCTGCAATCAGCGAAGCTATGTTCAGTCTGAACTGTCTCATTTTTTCAAGAGATTGTAGAGTGTCTGACGATTTACTCCAAGTTGTTGGGCGGCAGCAGATAGATTCCCTCCGCAACTTTCGATGACACTTCTGATATGGCTGATCTTCACCTCATCGAGGGTCATACCGAGACGTTCGTTTTCTGCTTTTTCAAGTTTTGATGCTTTCCGGGCTGCCTCTTTATCCTGAAGTTGTTGCCGGTTTTTTGAAATTGCTTTTTTTAGTTTTTCGATAAGCTGATCATTATCCCATGGTTTGGTGATGAAGTCTTCGGCACCTAATTTCATCGCTTTCACAGCTATTTCCACATCTCCGAATGCAGTTATTACCACAATTGCAGGAGGGGCAGGCAGACTTTTGAGACGTTCAAGCCAGAATAGGCCATCGCTGCAATCAAGTCTGCCGTTATCAAAATTCATATCGAGAAGCACAGCATCGTAGCTGCCGGGGGAAGACAAAGTAGCAA
>JAIDTO010000273.1 GCA_029060625.1 Muribaculaceae bacterium
GTAAGAGTAGTCTTACCGTGGTCAACGTGACCGATAGTACCGATGTTTACATGCGGTTTCGTTCTTTCAAATTTTTCTTTAGCCATAGTTGTTTGCTATATTTTGTTTGTTTGTGATTTCTCTTTACATTTACGGGGACCACACGAGTCCCCTTTGAGCCAATAGCGGGATTTGAACCCGCGACCTCTTCCTTACCAAGGAAGTGCTCTACCCCTGAGCTATATGGGCGATTTATGTTGGAGCGGAAGACGAGGTTCGAACTCGCGACCCTTAGCTTGGAAGGCTAATGCTCTACCAACTGAGCTACTTCCGCATTCTGTTGTGGGCGAAGATGGATTCGAACCACCGAAGGTATTAACCAGCAGATTTACAGTCTGCCCCATTTGGCCACTCTGGTATTCGCCCAAATTTTCATTGTTCTTGAGCCTCTTGTCGGATTCGAACCAACGACCCCGAGATTACAAATCACGTGCTCTGGCCAACTGAGCTAAAGAGGCAATTTTAACTCATTCCGGGATTCTCTTGTCGCTTATCGGCGTTCATTCCCGAAACCGAGTGCAAAGTTATAACTTTTTTTCTTACCCACCAAATTTTTCAGCAAAAAAATTGCGTGCGGACGGTTATTTTTTTTCGCCCGCACGCCGCGGGTATGTTTCAAAATCTATCTATTCTTCTACAAGTCAGCAAAATATGGTGTTTTATTCCACAGTCACCGATTTTGCCAGATTTCGTGGCATATCCACATTCTTGCCTTTATTGATCGCTATATAATACGAAAGGAGCTGAAGCGGCACACTCGTGACGATCGGAGTAAGGCATTCCGGCACATCGGGCACCTCTATCACATGGTCAGCAAGATTCTTGATCTCCTTGTCTCCTTCTGTGACGATGGCTATCACGCTGCCATGGCGGGCCTTCACCTGCTGCACATTGTTGACGATCTTCTCATATAGATGGTCGTTGGGCGCAATGATCACCGTAGGCATCTCTGCATCGATAAGTGCAATCGGTCCATGCTTCATCTCAGCTGCCGGATATCCCTCCGCATGTATATAGGAAATTTCCTTTAGCTTCAATGCCCCCTCGAGAGCCACAGGATAGCTGTAGCCACGTCCGAGATAAAGGAAATTATGGGCATACGTAAAGATGAGCGACAGGCGCTCTATCTGGTCGTTGAGCTCCAGCGTCTGCTTCACATAATCAGGAATCTTAAGGATCTCCTCCCCTATCTTGTCAAGATCCTCCTTCGGCATTGTACCCTTAAGCCCGGCGATGGCCATAGCGATAAGTGTCAACACCATTACCTGACCTGTGAATGCCTTCGTGGAAGCCACTCCGATCTCCGGGCCTACATGGATATATGTGCCTGAATCCGTATTGCGGGGGATGGAGCTGCCCACTACATTGCTGATGCCATATACATATGCGCCTGCTTCATGAGCCATCTGGATAGCCGCGAGGGTATCGGCAGTCTCTCCACTTTGCGACACAGCTATCACTACATCACGCTCATCAAGCACCGGGTTACTGTAGCGGAACTCACTTGCATATTCCACCTCAACCGGTATCCTGCACATATCCTGTATCAAATATTTCCCTATCAAGGAAGCATGCCATGAAGTGCCGCAGGCCACAATGATGATTCTTTTGGCATTGAGGAATTTTTCCTTGCTGTCAAGCACACCGCTGACAATTATGTTCTTGCCGTCTTCCACCACTCTGCCCCTGATGCAGTCGCGAAGCGTGGTCGGCTGCTCGAAGATCTCCTTCAGCATGAAATGCGGATATCCACCCTTCTCAAGCTGGGAAATTGAGAACTCAAGCTTCTTGACGTCTACGGTGGTCTCTTCATTGTTAAGATTGATCAGCTTCAACGGCTCAGTCTTCGAGACCACTGCAATCTCGTTGTCTTTCACATAGACCACATCTTTTGTGTACTCCACAATCGGAGTTGCATCTGAAGCAAGGAACATCTCACCCTCTCCGATGCCGATCACAAGAGGAGAACTCTTACGCGCAGCTATGATGGTGTCCGGATGGTTCTTCTCGATCACAGCTATAGCATAGGCTCCTACCACCTGGCGCAACGCCTCCTTCACTGCATCAAGAAGCGAGCAGTTGTTGTGGGTCCTGATGTATTCAATGAGCTGCACAAGAACCTCCGTGTCGGTTTCAGATTGGAATTTGCAACCGTTCTGGATAAGCGCATCCTTAAGCACCTTGTAGTTCTCAATCGTGCCGTTATGTACGAGGGCTATCTCCTCATCCTCGCTGAAATGCGGATGGGCATTCCGGTCTGAAGGCTCGCCGTGGGTAGCCCATCTCGTATGGGCAATTCCAGTGCCGCCTGAAGTGTCCTTATCCTTGCAATAGTCTTCGAGATTCGAGACCTTGCCTCTCGATTTGTATACGTTCAACTTGCCCGTTGGGCTCACAAGCGCTACGCCCGCACTGTCATAGCCTCTGTATTCCAGTCGGTGCAAGCCTTTGATCAGAATATCGTAGGCATTTCTATCGCCTACATATCCTACTATTCCACACATATTCGTAAGTTTTATAAGTATCTGTTATCAAAATGGAGAACACTCTCGATATTGCGATGGAATCTCTCTGATGTTGTAACGATGATCCCATACTGTTTATTATATTGATTTCTCGTTATTTTTGGCTTCCGGGCCATTTGCTTGAACTTGATCGTTTCTATGAGCCACCAAGTAGTCCCATGCGGCATCATGGTCGTTTGGTATCAGGCCATCAAGTATGGCATCTTTCACCATTTGCTTCAACCTCGATATCTCTTGCGAGGGAGGTATCCCGAGCCGCTCCATGATTTCATTGCCGTTGATGGGATTCTTCCATTTCCGGTAGTCGTCGGCTGCCACGATCTCTTTCATCCGCTCCCTGAGAGCCATGAAACCATCAAGGGCCGATTTCACCTTGATTGGATTGCGCGATGTCAGGTCTGACTCAGCAAGTATCATCAGGTCCTCTACGTCTTCGCCGGCGTCTGTCAGCAACCGCCTTACTCCTGAGTCGCTCACTCCTTCCTCCCCTACTTGCTGCGGCCGCATATGGAGCCCGACAAGCTTCTGCACATATTTCATCTTCTCGTTCATGGGCATTTTCATTGCCTGGAAGATGCGGGGCACCATACGCTCCCCTATGAAGTTATGGTTGTGGAAGGTCCATCCAAGGGCATTGTCCCATTTTTTCGTTACGGGCTTCGCTATGTCGTGAAGAAGTGCAGCCCACCTGAGCCACTCGTTGTCGGAACGTTCCGCCACATTGTCCACTACCTTAAGCGTATGAAGAAAGTTATCTTTGTGGGCGCGTCCCCCTACGGTGTCTACCCCTTTCAGTGCATACACCTCAGGCATTATCCGCTCAAGCAGCCCGCTCTCATCAAGGAGATGGAAACCGATTGAAGGCTTACGCGAACGCATTATCTTTCCGAGCTCATCGTTGATTCTCTCTTTGGATATAATCTCGATCCTCCCAGCATTGCGCTTTATGCCGTCAAAAGTCTCACGAAGTATCTCAAACTCAAGTTGTGTCGCAAAGCGGATTGCCCTCATCATCCTGAGCGGGTCATCGCTGAAAGTGACATCAGGGTCCAGGGGGGTGCGGATCGTTTTCTTCTCCAGGTCCACGAGTCCTCCGAATGGATCCACGAGTTCTCCAAATCTTTTGCTGTTAAGGCATATCGCCATTGCATTTATGGTGAAGTCCCTGCGCTTTTGGTCATCGTCAAGCGTGCCGTCTTCCACTATTGGTTTCCTGGAATCACGTGTATAGCTCTCCTTGCGTGCCCCTACAAACTCCAGCTCAAGATTTTTGTGGCGGATTTGGGCTGTGCCATAATTGGCATATACAGTCAGTCGCCCCTTCTTCCCGAGTCGATCAGCCACAGCGCGTGCCAAGGCAATCCCACTCCCCACAGTCACGAAGTCAAGGTCGGCGGAATGGCGATTCAGGAAAATATCCCTCACATAGCCTCCTACCACATACACCTCGAGCCCCATTTCGTCGGCAGTTTCGCCGATGGTCTTGAATACAGGGTTTGTCAGCTTATCCTTAAGCATCATTTGAGTCATGTGTCTGTGAGTTGCTGTTCTTGTTGTTTTGTTTCCGCTTGTGGCGGCGTTGGTTGCCGGTCTTGCGTCCGGCATTATCCTGGTTCGGTGCTTCCTTAGGTGGTTCAGGTTGCTCTTTCTTCGGGTTGTTCTTTTGAGGCTGTCCACCCTGGTTGCCTTGCTTATGTTTCGACTTCTTTTTCTTTGCTTTGTCAAAACGCGTCAGGGCATCCTGGTCGGTCAGGTCAATGTATTCCCTTCTTTCTTCAGCTTCCTCCGCATCTTCTGCCAGTTTGTCCGGCTTTATACCCTGCTTGTTGAGGGCAATGATCTCAAAAGCTCTCTTTGCAGGAATCACCGTAAGGTTGGCCCCCATCCTCTTGTCAGTGCTGTAGGTGAGAGTCCTTGTGAGTATATCGGTCTTGAAGAGGAAGTAGTCCGCATCCTTTGTCTGGAGCACTACGTCTCTCTGCGGCAGCTGTTTGGTTGCCTCGGCATATGCGTCAATCTCAAAATTGAGGCAACACTTAAGCTTCGCACATTGTCCAGCAAGTTTCTGCGGATTCATCGAGAGATCCTGCATCCTTGCTGCTCCGGTGCCTACACTCACAAAGTGCGTCATCCAGCTCGAGCAGCATAGCGGTCGCCCACAGGGTCCGATGCCTCCGATTCGTCCTGTCTCCTGGCGCGCTCCGATCTGCTTCATCTCAATTCTCACCTTGAATTCCTCGGCAAGAATTCGGATAAGCTTTCTGAAATCCACTCGTTCGTCAGCGATATAGTAGAAGATAGCCTTCCCGCCATCCCCCTGATACTCCACATCGCCGATTTTCATATTGAGCCCAAGTTCCTCAGCTATGGCACGCGACTTTATCATCGTGCTGTGCTCCTTGGCGCGCGCCTCATTGAATCGCTCTATGTCTGAAGGGCGGGCTTTCCTGAACACCTTTTTGAGTTCTTCAAGATTGTCAGGGTCAAGCTTAGCCTTCACCATCTGCATCCTGACGAGGGGACCCACCATTGTCACCTGTCCTATATCATGCCCATTGGCTGCTTCCACAGCCACGATGTCGCCGATCTCAAGACTCAGTTTCGCAGGATTGAGATAGAAGCCGGCGCGGGTGTTCTTAAACTGCACCTGCACCGCCGGGAAATCTGCCCCGGTTGAGATATCCCCAAGCCAATTGGTGGCATAGAGCTTACCGCGCGGTTCCCTTCGCCAACCCATCACCTTGTGGGTGCCGCAACCGTTGCCACACCCTGTGTCGCATCCGGCACAGTTCGTGCAGTCCGGTATAGGTTTGCTTTCTGGTGTTGGGTTGTTTTCGGCTATAGGGTTATTTTCGGTTATTGGATTTTTTTCAATTTCATCCATAGACTCGAATCCTTATTATTTGGCATAAGCCACAGCACGGGTCTCGCGTATCACGGTGATCTTCACCTGGCCCGGATATGTAAGCTCGTCCTGGATTTTCTTTGCTATATTGGCTGAGAGGCTTTCGATTTCCTGATCGGAGATCTTGTCGGCGCCCACAATTACGCGGAGCTCCCTGCCTGCCTGGATTGCATAGGTCTTGATCACACCCGGGTAAGAGAGGGCAAGCTGCTCAAGGTCGTTGAGGCGCTTGATGTAAGCCTCTACTATCTCACGGCGTGCTCCGGGGCGTGCTCCGGAAATTGCATCACACACCTGCACAATTGGTGAAAGCAGCGATGTCATCTCCACTTCATCATGGTGCGCACCGATTGCATTGCAGATATCCGGTTTTTCTTTGAATTTCTCTGCCAGTTTCATGCCGAAGATAGCGTGCGGTATCTCTGGATCATCATCAGGCACCTTGCCTATGTCGTGGAGCAAGCCGGCTCGACGTGCCTTCTTCGGGTTAAGCCCAAGCTCCGCTGCCATGATGGCACAAAGGTTTGCTGTCTCTCTTGCATGCTGCAGGAGGTTCTGTCCGTATGAGGAGCGGTATTTCATCTTGCCCACCATCCTGATAAGCTCCGGATGCAGGCCATGGATTCCGAGGTCGATGCATGTGCGCTTGCCGGTCTCGTTGATCTCTTCTTCAATCTGCTTCCTTACTTTTGCCACTACTTCTTCGATGCGTGCCGGATGGATGCGTCCGTCAAGCACAAGCTGGTGGAGCGCAAGACGCGCTATCTCGCGGCGGACAGGGTCAAAGCCGGAAAGCACGATGGCTTCAGGGGTGTCATCCACGATTATCTCGATTCCGGTAGCAGCTTCAAGCGCACGGATATTGCGACCCTCACGCCCGATGATGCGCCCCTTGATCTCGTCGTTTTCTATGTGGAACACTGTCACCGAATTCTCCACTGCAGCTTCAGTGGCGACACGCTGTATTGATTGTATGACGATCTTCTTCGCCTCCTTGTTGGCAGTAAGCTTAGCCTCGTCCATGATGTCGTTGATGTAGCCTTGGGCAGCAGTCCTTGCCTCATCCTTAAGGCTCTCAATCAGGCGTTCGCGTGCCTCATCGGCAGAAAGACCGGAAATGTGCTCAAGCTGTTCCTGTGCCTGACGGTAGAGATGCTCCACCTCACCCTTGCGGGCCTCGAGTGTGCGCTCAAGGTTCTCCGCATTGTTCATGCGGGTGTCGAGGCTCTGCTTCTGTGAATCGAGTTCTTTCTTGCGGCGGTTAAGGTCGTTCTGCTGCTGGTTGAGCTGCATCTCGCGCTGCTTTGCCCTTGCCTCACTCGACTGTGCCTTCTGAAGCTTTGCATTCGCATTTCTCTCCGCATCCGACAAGATCTTCACCTCCTGCTCCTTTGCCTCGATGATTTTCTTTTCCTTGATCACCTCAGCATCCTTGCGGGCATCTTCCAAGATCATATTCGCTCTGCTGTTGGCATTTTTCCTGCTCACCGCGGAAGCGGCTGCATATCCTGCAGCTGCCGCCACCACGGCTATGATGATCCATATTGCTGTAGTCATATTGTCCTAAAAATTGTTATTGTTTTTATATATAATATTTTAATACTTAACTCTCATTCCAAAACCCTCATCCCCTATCCTTTACCCTTAATCCTTAACCCTTAACCCTTAAGTTTGTGCCTTAAGGCACAAACACAAACTCCTTCCCGCATCGAGTGCTGGAAGGAAAACGCTTCTTTTCTGCTGTGAATTGGATCCCGGCCATCAAGGACAACGGCCTGCAAAGTCAATATACGTCAAATTCGTCGAATGGCAAGACATCTTCTTGAGTATCCTCTTCCCCGAGGAGTTTCTTTATCTCCTCCAGAAGGTCTTCCGCATCTTCCGATTCTTTTTCATATCTGTCCTTCAAAAGAAAATATTGCTTGGCAAACTCATACGCCGCCATTGCAAGATAGGTACTCGGCCATCTGTTTGGCAATTTTTCCCTTGTTTCCTTTAAGAAGATATTTAGCTCAGATTCCACACTTCTGACAAAGTCCTGCTGTGAGAACGGTATTGCCATCGATATGCGCTCCTCGCCTATTTTGACGTCTATCTGTATTTTGGTCTCTTTTGAATTCATCAGCTGATTTCTGCGTCTTCCTTGAGGAGAGAGACGCATCTGTCTATTTTTGCGATCAACCGTTGCACCCTTCTGCGCGCCGATATAAGGTTTTCCGGAGAGTCTGCAAGCCGATGCGAGATGGTCAGGAAGTCTACCTCCATCTTTGCCGTCTGCAGGTCTCGGCGGCATTCCGCAAGTTGCTCTTTTAGAGTCTCATTCTCTCTCGCGAGCTCCTCCAGCTTTGCTGCACTCTGCTCTCGCTCTGCCGCGAGAGTCAGCATTTTCCTTCTCAGGTCCTTTATGATACTGGTAAGTAGTCGGGACATTTCTCGGTAAATCTCTACAAAATTAATAATTTTTTCGGATATATCCAAATAAAATCACCAATTGATGCCATTCAGGCGCGACGATTGCTTGTCATACTTGATATCTTTCAGTAGCGACGACTTCACTGCCACATTGAAATTGAAACTCTTATACACTCCCACAGGTATGATCGAGCAGGTCATCGTGAAGCAGTGCATGTCGCGCGATATGTTGCAATTCATGTAGGCTATCTTCTTCGCTTGGAAGTCGTAGCTGCACGACATCGAGAAATTCCAGTTCTTCGTCGGCCTTATGTTGCCCGATATGGAGAGATTTTGTGTGAACTTTCCGTCATAGTCCATCTTGTTGTAGTTGAAGGTCCCAAGTCCGGAGTAGTTGATGGAGTAGTTGAGCGATATGCTCCACGGGCATTCCCACGGAGTGTATCCGTCAGCATCGTTTTGCTTATTTTCCTGCTGCCCGCGGTTGCGTTTGCTGGGTGCCGTGTCCGCAAATGAGGAGTCTTCATCTTCATCATCGTAATCCTCGTCGTCATTGCGCTTGTTGTTGCGGTTTTTGTCATTGGTGTCCTTCTTTTTCTTGAAGGTGCTGTTGTTGATCGTATAGCTGAACGAGGTTCCCGTTGAAGTAAGCTTATACAGTCCTTTATGCGCCTGAAGGCGGGTCTTGTTGACCCTTACCGGCTGCCCGCTCGAGTTAAGGGCATACGTATAAGGATCCCATGTCGCGCTAAGATTTAGGTTGAAGCTCTTCGTAAGGCGAAGCAAGATCGAGGTGTTGAGGTTGCTCCAGTTCATTGAGTCTGCCGCAAAATTATAGCTTTGGCTTAGCGACAGGTTCTCGATAAGCGAGATTTTCTTCACTCCCGTTGAGTCCTGGTCGCTCTTCACTTTCATCTCAAGGTTGTTGGAGAGCGAAAGAGATACGGAACTCGACATTCCCGAGCTCGGGCTGCCGAAAATTCCATGCTGGAAGTAACTGTATTTCTTGGTTATGTTGTTGCCTGCATTGTTTATATAGGAATACTGCCCGTAGACTCCCCACATCGGGTCGCTGAAGTCAGGGGTATAGTTGTATGAGAGGCTTGGGGTCATGACATGGCGTATCATCTGCACCTTGTCGCCCAAGAATTTCATCGGCTTGTAGAAGCCATAGAGCTTGGTGTCTGCCGAAAGGGATGCACTGAAGTCAAAGATATTGTAGAATCCATAGCAAGTGTCCTGAACTTCAGCCGATGCATTTGGATCCCATTCCCTCTTTATCTTCGACGTGTACATGCGGTCCGTCATCGAGATCGACGGCGACACATTGACATATTTTAGCACTGAGAAAGTAGCAGAGACCGGCACTGAATGCCTGAATCCGTTCCTCCAGTCTTTGATTATGCTCTTTTTGAAAAATACGTTTTGCTTGGCTGTCAATGAGTTTTGGAACTGACCGCTATAGCTCATTTTTATTTTTTCATACCATTTCTCCGAGCCTGCTGCCTTCTTGCGCTTGAACGGTGCCACTTGGCTTAACGTGACATTCAAGTTCGGGAACGACACTGCAAGCGTTGAGTCCTGGGTCCTCTGGCTGATGTTGGTCGAGGCACTGGCTGCCCACTTTGTCCCGGGGAACCGGTAGGTCATGTTGACCGTACTCGATTTCGTGTTCTCCGTGAAAGAGTTGGAGTAATATGAGTTAAGGTCATTGCGGGTATAGCCTGAAGTCGAGAAGTTGACTGAGGCTGAAAATGACATGTTCGGATTCGACTTGGTGTCCATCGAATGGCTCCAGACCACCTGGAAGTTGTTCTGCTTCGAATAGTCAGGCAATCCCTTGTCGCCCATTACCGTAGTAAGGTAGGATATGTCAAACGAACCGCTGAATTTATATCTTTTCTTGTACGACGACCTTCCCGATACGCCCCACGAGCCTTTGGTGTATATTTCACCGGTCAACGCAAGGTCTACATAATCGCTGAAAGCGAAATAATAACCTCCGTTGCGCGCATAGAAACCCCGGTTATAGTCGTCGCCAAATGTCGGGAAGATAATACCTGACGAATATTCCTTGCTGAACGGGAAATAACCGAAAGGAAGCGCAAGTGGAAGCGGGACGTCAGCCACAACCATATATACGGCTCCGGCTACGACATCCTTTCCGGGTCGCATCTTTCCTTTGGTCAATTTGAAATAAAAATGAGGATGCTCATGCTCGTCGCAGGTGGTATACATTGCGTCTTCTGCAAAGAAGCTTCCATCTTCCATCTTCTTCGAACGTCCCCCTGTCAGATACCCCTCGCCTTGCTCTGTGATGATATCCGTGATAAATCCACGCTGGTTCTTGAAGTTATACGACATTGTCTTCGACTCGTACGTGTCGCCTCCATCTTGGAATACAGGTTTACCCTGAAGCTCACCAACACTGTCCATTCGCCCATTGGCATAGACTGTGGTGGAGTCCATCACCATCTTGATCTCATCGGCATTAAGCTTGAAACTTCCGTACTCCACTTCACTGCTGCCGTAAAGAAACGCCAGTTTGTTGCCTAAAAGAATCACCGAATCCTTGGCTGAGAAAGTGACGCTATTGTCAATGTCCACTTTCTCCCGGTTGATGCGGGTCATGCTTGTGCGGTCATCCTCAATGCTGTCAGTGTCTTCAAACGCCACCCTCTCCATATCCTCAATGTCAATGGAATCAGTTTCTATGGCCTCTCGGTCGTCAAAGTCCACCGATAGACTCTCAGAGTCTATCGTGTCCGTGGCAATGCTGTCACGTATTTGTCGCAACTCTGTAGGGTCCAAGGGTTTCAGTCCGATGAGAGTATCACCGTCAGGAAGATTTGTCGCGACTATTTCGGGCAATTGCGGGTCGTCCCCACCGGAAGAATCCGACAGGGAAGCAAGGTCACTTCTCACTGCTGTTCTCACTGCCGGCTGCGCCAGCATGAGGGCAAGAAACGACAACGCAATCAATATTAAGAAAAATCGTCGCATAATACGTGGCAAAATTACAAAAAAAACTTGACATTCCCCCACTTTTAACATAAAATAAGCATTTCCCCATGGAAAGCAGCCTTCCCAGCACTCCGTGCGCGTCCCCGCGCATCAAAAAAACCCCAGGCATCAGCCTGAGGTTTTCCACAATTATTTTTTTTAGAATCATCAGAATGCTCCAATAGCCAGATTGGTAAGCCAGATCCAAAGGGGACAGAATCCGATGAAGAGGATCACTGACAATGTCAAAGAAGACGTACCGGTTGCGACATAAGTATTATACTCGTCCGCAATAATGATACCTGAGAAGGCCGGTGGAAGTGCTGCTGCCACTACAAGCATCTTAAGGTTTAGCGGGTCCATCTTGAATACGAGACCAAGGATCAATACCACTGCCGGCATCATGATCATCTTCATGATTGAGCCAAGCACTGCCTGCCAGTTGATCTGGATCTTGATGGCAGAAAGGGTAATACCTGCTGAGAACACTGCCATTGAAGCGTTGGCCTTTGCGATAAGGTCGAAGGAAGGACTCAGCTCCTTAGGCCAAGGAATTCCTGCTACTACCCAGATCACTGCCAAGATAGGCGCCCACGCTACAGGCTGCTCAAGTGCATGAAGCACCGGTTTCCACGCGCTTTCCTTTTTGGCCGTTGAGCCCGGGTTCTGCTTCTCCAATGATGCATTCATCAATGAAAGACCTACAGGAATACCAATTGCGTTAACTACGATACCTACTATGGCTACCACAAGTGCCACTGAAGGAGATGTTCCGAAGATAGGCTCCAGCACTGCAAAACCAAGGAATCCGATTGTCGGAGAACCACTGATCAAAGCCGAAACGGCTGCATCTGCACCTGTATTCTTCTTAAAACAGTATTTGAATACAAAATATACAATCATGAAACAGGCCATGATGCCTATCGTCGACACGATTGTCAGCTTGATATCCTTCACAAGATCCGCGCGGGATGCTTGTACGATTGATACGAACAGGGCTGCCGGCAATGCGAAGTCGAGCACGACCTTGTTGAATTTCTTGGAGTCTTCACCTGTGAAAGCCCCTTTCTTACCGGCGATAAAACCTGCCAGCATCACCACTATAATTGGCACAATGGCGTATAGAATAACGTGCGATATGTCCATAGTAGAATTAATTTATAAGGTTCATAATTTAATTTTTAATAAAAAAATCCGGTTGCCTTTCAAGGGTCACCCCGAAAGGCAGCCGGCATTAATCTTAATAATAGAAGTTTTTCAGCCATTGGTAGGGACGCACGGCTCGTGCGTCCGCACACCAATTATCATTAATTATACAGTATACTCAATCAGCGGAGCCGGGTTCAGATATCCGATGTGTCCACTCTCAGAGCCTGAGTTGTCTGCAAGCTGCACGTCGATCAAGCAAGGCTTGCCGGAAGCGATTGCATCTTCAAGTGCCTTCTTGAGGTCTGCAGGGTTGTCAACGCGATAGTTGTTGGCGCCGAATGCCTCACCGATAAGGTTATACTTGGCATTGATGTCGAGGGTTGTTGGTGCAGGAGCATCACCACCCGACGGGTTCACGCCTATACCATTGTAGATACCACCGTTGTTGAAGATCACTACTGTTACCGGGAGCTTGTAGCGGCAGATTGTTGCAAAGTCCATGCCTGAGAAGCCAAATGCTGAGTCACCTTCCACTGCTACTACCTTCTTGCCGGTAGCGACGGCTGCACCAATTGCAGAGCCCATACCCATACCCATGATAGACCATGTGGCACAGTCAACACGATGGCGTGGGAGGAACATATCGACTGCATCACGGGTGTCATCAAGCGTATTGGCACCCTCATTGATAAGGATAACGTCAGGATTTGACTCAAGTACAGGTTTCACTACAGAAAGTGCTGTCCAATGGGTCATAGGCATAAGCTTGGATGCGTCAGACAGACGGGTAGCGAACTTGGCATTCTTTACCTTTGA
>JAIDTO010000274.1 GCA_029060625.1 Muribaculaceae bacterium
GGATTGGCGAGCCTCCGATAAGAATATGCTTGATCCCTTGCCATCTTTCGCTGCTGTCAAGAATCCATTCCATTTGGGCAGGGACAATCGAAAGCAAATCAATCTCTTCATCTGCAGCAATATTCTTAAGGGGTCTTGACGATGGCTCCTCGGAGGTCAGTAAGCAACCGGCTTCGTCAGCTCTCACCACCATCATCATTGAGGCAATATACTTGAAATCAAGACATGTATGCAACCTGCTCGCTTCAGAGATGCCGAAAAACTCATTGGTCCGCTTGGCACTCTTACGCATAAATTCTTTGGTAAGACTTATCTGTTTTGGTATACCTGTGGAACCTGATGTCTGACACAGCACCGTGTCAGAATCATCATTCCATATCTTTTCAAATTCCTTTTGTGTCATCTTCAATATCTCCAGTCAAGAGAATCGTATATGCTGTTATCAATCTTAATCGATGGGTCATAGCTCAACTTGTCGGAATCAAGACGCAACGGACTCTCGAAATTATTTGTGAAGAGAGCACCCGTTCCCAGACCCTGAGGGATTGTGGTCTTGAGCGTGGCTGTCCATTGAGCAAGAGCATTAAGCCCTACGTTTGACTCCAGTGCTGAAGTGACCCACCATCCGATTCCTCTTTCTTCAGAAAGCCTTATCCATTCCTCAGCTCCGGAAAAGCCTCCGCAAAGAGAGGGTTTCAGTATCACAAATGCCGGATTGACAGTGTCAAGAAGACTCTCCTTGTTTTCTTTGCCATAAACTCCGATCAGCGACTCATCAAGTGCTATCTTAAGCGGAGATACCTGACACAAGAATGCCATTAACTCCGGCATTCCAGCCGGGATAGGTTGCTCTATGCTGTGCACACCAAGGTCTGCCAGGCGCTTAAGACGAGGCAACGCATTGTCCATGGAGAAGCCTCCGTTGGCATCAACCCTGATCTGAAGAGTGGTGTCAGAATATTTTTTTCGTATATATTCTATCATCTCCACCTCCTTTTGCCAATCTATCGCACCAATCTTCAGCTTTATACAATGAAATCCCTTGTCAACCTTCTCATCAATGCGCTCTATCATCTCATCAAAATTACCCATCCAGACAAGACCATTAATCTCTATGCTCTCTCTGCCCTGAGTAAATTCTGAAGGGAAATACATATGGCGGCATCCACCGGCATAGTCGCGCAATGCCTGCTCCAGACCAAAGATAATGCTACTATAGCCTGAAAGATCGGTTTCCACCCCTAATGCCATATTAGCAAGTAATTCTACAAGCTTATAGCCATAATTGCCGTCAGCCTCCGGCGACAGACCGGGGAAGACCGAACACTCTCCTATCCCGAATACAGAAGGATTGTTCTCATCAAACACTTTGATGAAGAACGTTGGTTTTTCGGTCATGACACCACGGCTGGTACCTGCAGGGGAATGGAATCTTAATATATATGGTGCGTAGGCAAGTCTCATGGGAAAACGGTGTATTTATCAAAGTCGGGATCACGCTTCTCAAGAAAAGCATTCTTTCCCTCCTGAGCCTCATCCATCATATAATACATGAGAGTCGCATCACCGGCAAACTCCATCATGCCACGCTGTCCATCAAGCTCTGCATTGAGAGCACGTTTGATCATTCTAATGGCAAATGGCGAACGCTTCATGATGGTGCGACACCAATCTACTGTGGTCTCTTCAAGCTTATCGAACGGCACCACACAGTTCACCATCCCCATCTCCAATGCTTCCTGAGCAGTATATTGCTTGCACAAAAACCAAATCTCACGGGCTTTCTTTTGTCCTACACACCGAGCAAGGTAAGAGCTGCCGAAGCCGGCATCAAAACTCCCTACCTTAGGCCCGGTCTGACCAAACTTTGCATTCTCTGAAGCAATGGAAAGGTCGCAAAGCACCTGAAGCACATTACCGCCACCAATAGAATATCCATTCACCATTGCAATCACCGGTTTTGGGATGCTTCTGATCGCATGGTGCATCTCAAGCACATTAAGCCTTGGAGTACCATCTTCATCTACATATCCACCGATTCCCTTAACATTTTGATCTCCTCCCGAGCAGAAAGCCTTGTCTCCTGCGCCAGTGAGCACAACAACCCTGATGTCGCTTCTTTCACGACAAATGCGCATAGCATCAAGCATCTCGAAATTTGTCTTCGGGCGAAATGCATTATACACCTTGGGCCGGTTGATAGTAATCTTTGCTATCCCTTCGAATTCCTCGAAAAGGATATCTTCATATTCTTTTATGGTCTTCCAATCAAACATATCTTATACTTTTTATTTGTTTTTCTTAAAATAAGCCGTCAGTGTGTCGGCACTGTCAATTGCCGGCGTCACCACCACCAGCATCCGAGGAAAATCTGAAACTCCCGATAGCCAGGATATCCCTTCTTTCAGCTGATCCAGATCGTGAGCCTCCATCACTTCAATGCCATAGCCGGATGCTACCGATGCAATATCCGGCAAATTTTCCACACAGAAATATTTCTCGCGGGTTTCTTCGGGAATCTCTGAAGTAGATTTAATAAATCTGAAAATCCCACCTCCGGAATTATTGATCACCACCATTCTCATATCATACGGCAAATCACTTAGGGCAGATGCGCCGGAATCGTAAAGCCATGATATGTCGCCGGAAAGCAATGTGGTGCTCCCTTGGTAAGCCCATGCCCCTCCTACCGCTGTCGAAGTGCTTCCATCTATACCGGACACACCGCGGTTGCAATACTCTGCGTGGCATGAATGTGGCAACAACTGTGAATATCTGACCACAGTGCCGTTTGAAACAAACAGATTGTCAAATTGCAGGTGATTGAAAATATAATCAAGAGCCTTCAAATCACTCCACTTCGATTTTCTAATATAATCTCGAGTCAACTTAGCCGAGTGAAGTCTAAAAGCGTGCCAAGATGAAGAATAATCAGAATCTACTTTGATCTTGGTTTTTCTTATCACCCCACAGAGCTGACGCAAGAATGGAGCCGGCGCAATATCTATCTTTTGTGTCAGAGACTTGAAGCAATCACAAAAGTAGTTGGAATGTCCCAGGCTCCAATGAGCACAAGGTGGGAAATCCCTTAGATATTGCTTTAGCATTCTCGACACAAGAGCCCCACCCATAGAAATCACTATATCAGGTCGCATCCTTTCCTTATCTTCTTGAGTCATGTCGCAAAGCACTGAGTCCACCATTGTCGACATAGGTTGCGGATCATGCAGATTGGCAAGAGTCTCTGCCATCACAACTACATTTGGATAAGACGCAAACATCCGCACTGCCCTGTCAAGATTATGATTCGGGGTAGAAAATCCTGCCACCAGCATCACTTTTGCCCCCACAATCTCAATAGCCAAACTTTTCATCACGTCTGGCGCCAAGGATTCTGATGTCGATATTAATCTGACATTTCTTTCATTTTCAAGAGGATCATTCGTCAATTCTCCCAAAGGCTCGGCAAGCTGGACATTAATGTGGACTGGACCTTGTTTTCCTTCCAAAGCTTTCAAAAGAGCCTCATTGACGGTCCTGTTGACGGTCCATTTGACATCTTCGGTATACTCCCTATGTGAACCTTCCGGAATAGCCCGAACATCATAGCTCCCTTTTACAAAATTATCCAGCACTCCAAACTGACGTATTGTCTGGGAATCATCTTGGTCAATCCATTCCCTGGGACGATCGGCAGATATCACAATCAACGGCACGCCTGAATAATAAGCCTCCGCCACCGCAGGAGCATAGTCAAGGACTGCTGTGCCTGACGTGCATAATAATGCCACCGGCTTTTGCTCTATCAGAGCACAGCCGTAAGCCTGAAATGCAGCACTACGCTCATCTATCACCACATGCTTTGTGATATTTTCACAAGCATCCAGAGCAACCAACAGTGGAGCATTGCGCGACCCGGGGCTACAATATGCCGTCGTCACTCCATGAGCATGGAGCAACTCAACGATCTGGCGGCAATAAACGTTGGAAGTATTCAACATACCTAATATATACAATAGGGAGCAACGTACTTATCCGCAACTCCCTAAATATCATAAATCGATTAAAAAGAAAACTCAAATGGCGGATCTGACAATTCCCCTATTGGAATTTTCCACGAAGCCTACTATCTCATCGCGGAATCTCGACGGAGCACAGACCTCCAAGATCATCTTGATAGCATTGGTGACATTGAGATCACTCAGATATAATATGCGATATATCTCCTGAATCTGCTGAATCTCCTCAGGCTTGAAGCCTCTGCGTTGCAACCCTATGGAGTTCAAGCCAACGTAAGAGATTGGTTCACGTGCAGCCTTGATAAACGGTGGGATATCCTTATTCACAAGGGCTCCACCCTGAAGCATTACGTTGCGACCTATATGACAGAATTGATGGATTAGGCTACCGCCACCTATCACGGCACAATCGTCGACCACCACTTCCCCGGCCATCTGCGCAGCATTTGAGATGATGACCTGGTTTCCTATCACACAATCATGAGCTATATGCACATACGCCATAAGGAGGCAATTGCTCCCGACCACTGTCTTTCCTTTAGAAGCAGTGCCGCGATGCACAGTGACGCATTCACGAAGCACAGTGCCATCGCCTACATATGCATAGGTCTCTTCTCCCCTGAACTTCAGATCTTGAGGCACAGCAGCAACTGTCACACCAGGGAATATCTTGACGCCATCACCAATTCTGGCACCGGGATAGATATTGACGTTGCAGTCAATCTCACAGTTATCACCGATCACAACATCCTCATGGATGGTCGTAAAATTGCCAATCTTTACATTATTTCCGATCTTTGCCTCGGGATGTATGCAGTTCATCTGTACCATCTCGTCACTTATTCTTTATGATTTGTGCCATGAATTCTGCTTCGCAGACAATCTTCTCTCCTACGAAAGCATAGCCTTTGACAACTGCACATCCACGGCGAATTTCAGTGGCAAGCGACACATTGAGAAGCAATGTATTGCCAGGCACAACTTTCTGGCGGAATTTAACGTTGTCAATCTTCAAGAAATAAGTGGAATACTTTTCCGGATCCTCAAGGAAATTAAGCACAAGGACTCCGGCAGCTTGGGCCATGGCCTCCACCTGAAGCACACCGGGCATCACAGGCTCTTCGGGGAAGTGTCCCTGGAAGAAAGGCTCATTTACGGTCACATTCTTAACAGCCACACAATGCTTGCGGTCGAGCTCGATAATCTTGTCGATAAGCAAGAACGGATACCTATGAGGCAGGAGTTTCTTGATTCCGTTTACATCTATCAACGGTGCTACATTGGGATTATAAACCGGGCTTTGGATTTCCGTGTGCTTCACTTCTTTTCTAAGCATACGTGCAAACTTATTGTTGACAGTATGTCCCGGACGGATAGCCACAACCCTTCCCTTGAGCGGACGGCCAATGAGAGCAATGTCGCCAATCACATCCATCAGTTTATGCCGGGCGGGCTCATTATCCCATTTAAGTGGCTTTGGATTGATGTAGCCAAGTTTATCGACAGTCATATGCACCACTTTGACAGCGTCGCAAATTTCATTGATCTTTTCTTGTGATACAGGCTGGTCGTAAATCACAATACTATTCTCCAAATCTCCTCCTTTGATGAGGCCATGCTGAAGAAGAGCTTCTATTTCGCGTACGAAGACAAACGTACGAGCGCTCCCGACTTCCTGACGGAAATCTGCAAGATCGTCAAGCACGGCAAACTGATTTGGAAGAACAGGAGAATTATATTCCACCATGACCTCTACACTGAAACCTTCGTCAGGATAGATAGTGATAGTGGCACCGTTATCATCCTTATACTGGATTTTCTCCTTAATTATATAGTAGTCCTTGTCGGCGTTCAATTCCTCAAGTCCTACTTCCTCAATCTTTTCGGTGTAGATTGTAGCGCTACCGTCAAGAATAGGAAGTTCCGGGCCATCCACTTCAACAAGGCAATTGTCTACGCCATATGCATAAAGGGCTGCCATAGCATGTTCGATTGTGCTGACACGAGCCTCACCTTTGCCAATGACAGTGCCTCTTGTGGTGTCTACCACATTTTCTGCAAGAGCGTCGATGACAGGTTGCCCTTCAAGATCAATTCTTTTAAACTTAACTCCGAAATTTGCAGGGGCAGGATTGAAAACTGCTGTCAGGTGCTTGCCCGAATGCAATCCTTTTCCCTCTACCCTGATCGGGGCTTTTAAAGTGAGCTGATTCATATGCTATTATTTTTATTTTCTTATAGTTATGTCATGACAAACCGATACAATTATTTTTTTCGGTTCAGTTCATCAAAAAGTTCCTTTAGTCGATTAATATATACAGCGCTGCGAGCAAACTTCCGCACATCGACTGCCGGGTATCCCATAAGTCGCTGGCCATCGCCTACATCTCCGGGGATGCCGGATTGAGCCCCGAATTCATTTCTATTGCCTATTGTGATGTGACCGGAGAATCCAACCTGACCACCTACTCGGTTACTGTCGCCGATTTTTGTGCTTCCGGCAACTCCTGCCTGAGCTGCAAACACATTGTTTTTGCCAATCTCCACATTATGGGCTATCATAATGAGATTGTCAAGTTTTGTACCCTTTCCGATCCTTGTGCATCCGAATGTAGCCCTGTCAACTGTAGTGTTGGCTCCTATTTCTACATTATCCTCAATCACAACAATTCCGGTCTGCGGGAGCTTTTCATATTCTCCCTGTGGATTCGGAGCAAAACCAAAGCCATCTCCACCAATGACAACACCACTATGCAAGATACACCGATTGCCAATCTTGCAGCCATCATAGATCTTGACACCTGAATAAATAATGCAATCATCACCGACTTCCACGCCTTCTCCAATGTAAGCTTGCGGATAGATCTGGCTTCCCTTGCCTATCACGGCTCCTTTTCCAATATAAGCAAAAGCCCCGATATAGGCATCTTCTGGGACTTCCACTCCTTCAGCAATGAAACATGGGTTCTCAATTCCTGATTTTTTGGGAATGGAATTCTGAATCATCCTAAGGAGTTCAGCAAGAGTTGCATATGGGTCCTCCACCTTTATAAGAGTGACTCCTTGCGGGTTTGGATGCTCAAAGCAGGTAGATACCAAAACAGCCGACGCTTTGGTCGACTCAATGAAGTGTGCATATTTGGGGTTCGCGATAAAAGTAATCTGCCCCGGTGCAGCTTCCTCAATTTTTGCGAAGCCTGTCAGTTTCAAATTAGAGTCACCATCAACGACTCCATTGATAAGCGAGGCCAAAGCCCCAGTGGTCATTTCCATACAAGTTTCAGACGAGGAGAATCTCTAATGAAAACAAAATTAACAGTATCGTGCAGTTGATTCTGCAAATATTTTGCAAATATCGTAAAAAAATCTGACATAACAATAGATTAAGGTAAAAAAAATAGCTTAAGGCATCTTTTATGTTTTTTTTTAAATATTCTTTAAAATACTTTTCCTGATTTGAAAAATAATTGTTAATTTTGCAAATAATTGTATACGCTCCCTTCAACGAGGGACATATGCACTGACTAAAACAATACCAACTAACCAATAAATCAAAAAACGCAATGGAAATTTCCCACATCGAACACATCGGCATTGCCGTTCCTAATCTGGCTGAAGCCATCAAATACTACGAGGATGTCCTTGGCCTGAAGTGCTATAAGACTGAAGTAGTGGAAGATCAGAAAGTGACTACTGCTTTCTTCAAAGTAGGCGACACAAAGATTGAGCTTCTTGAAGCTACCAGCCCTGAAAGCACAATCGCAAAATTCATCGAGAAAAACGGCGGCAAGGGAGGCATGCACCACATGGCATTTGCAGTAGAAAGTGGCGTTGCTGAAGCTCTTGCAGAGTGTGAGGAAAAGGGAATCCGGACTATCGACAAGGCTCCTCGCAAAGGCGCCGACGGCCTTCAGATCGCCTTCCTTCACCCAAAATGCACAGAAGCTGTTCTTACTGAGCTTTGTGAAGACCCCTCCAAGAAATAATAATTCAACACATTGAATAATGACCACTCAAGAACAAAAGATTCAAGAGCTCATCGACAAGCGTGCCACTGCGCGCCTTGGCGGTGGCGAGAAGGCAATTGCCAAGCAGCATGAACGCGGAAAATACACCGCGCGTGAAAGAATCGACCAGCTCCTTGACGAAGGAAGCTTTGAAGAACTCGACATGTTTGTCACACACCGAAGCACTAACTTCGGAATGGAGAAGAAGCAGTATCTTGGCGACGGCGTTGTGACCGGATTCGGAACAATTGAAGGGCGTCTTGTTTACGTTTTCGCTCAAGACTTCACAGTGCTCGGAGGCTCACTGTCTGAGACTATGGCACAGAAGATCTGCAAGGTCATGGACCTCGCCATGAAGATGGGTGCACCTGTCATCGGTCTTAACGACTCGGGCGGTGCTCGTATCCAAGAAGGCATCAACGCACTCGCAGGCTATTCTGAGATTTTCCAGCGCAATATCCTCGCATCAGGTGTCATACCTCAGATCAGTGCTATACTTGGTCCTTGTGCCGGTGGTGCAGTTTACTCCCCCGCCCTCACCGACTTTACCATCATGGTGAAGGGAATGTCATATATGTTCCTTACAGGTCCTTCCGTTGTAAAGACAGTAACAGGTGAAGATGTGACTCAGGAGCAGCTTGGTGGAGCTTCCGTACACGCATCCAAGTCGGGCGTTACTCACTTTGCATGCGAAGATGGAGAAGAAGCCCTTAAGCTTATCCGCAAGCTCATCAGCTACATTCCTCAGAACAATATGGAGGAGACTCCGCTCGTGCCTTGCTCTGATCCTATCGACCGCCTGGAAGATAAGCTCAACGAAATTGTCCCTGACAGCCCCAAGAAATCATATGATATGTATGAGGTGATCGGTGCTATCATCGACAATGGAGAATTCCTTGAGGTTCAACCCGCTTATGCTCGCAACATCATCTGCGGTTTTGCTCGCTTCAATGGCCAGAGCGTCGGTATCGTTGCCAACCAGCCAAAAGTGCTCGCAGGCGTTCTTGACTGCAATGCTTCACGCAAGGCAGCCCGCTTCGTCCGCTTCTGCGACGCATTCAATATTCCTTTGGTTACCCTCGTCGACGTTCCGGGCTTCCTCCCCGGCACTGGCCAGGAATACAATGCAGTAATTCTCCATGGTGCGAAGCTTCTTTATGCTTACGGCGAGGCTACAGTGCCCAAGGTGACAGTGACACTCCGCAAGAGCTATGGCGGTAGCCATATCGTGATGAGCTGCAAGCAGCTTCGCGGCGACATGAACTACGCTTGGCCTACAGCTGAGATCGCTGTAATGGGTGCAGAGGGCGCAGTAGGTGTGCTCTATGCAAAAGAAGCCAAGGAGCATGAAGATCCGGCTGCTTTCAAGAAGGAAAAAGAAGAGGAATACACAAAACTCTTTGCCAATCCTTACAATGCAGCCAAATACGGATATATCGACGATGTCATCGAACCTCGCAACACTCGTTTCCGTATCATCCGCGCTCTTCAGATGCTTGCTACCAAGAAGCAGAGCAATCCGCCTAAGAAGCACGGCAACATTCCTCTTTAATATAAGAAACTATGCTTAAAAGATATATTACATTAGGAATCATAAGCCTTACGCTTTCCTGCGGATATGCCCAGACAGAGCTTGCACCGGAGCAAATCGACGCGCCGGTGGAGTGCTGTGAGGCTAACGGGCAGGAGTGTCTTGAATCGGTGGCTGTTCCTTCTGAAGAGACAAATACCGTTGAAGTAAGCGCTACGGCTAAAAGAATACGCCAGTTGGAGAAAGCTGAAAATCTGAAAGAAAATGATTCTTTCGGTGGATCACTTACTATTATCTCAATGTGTATAGTGATTTCTGCCCTTATCCTCTTGAGCCTTCTTTTCCAGGGCTTTGGAAAAATTTCACAAGCTCTGCTGACAAAAAAGAAGCATGCTGCGGTAGAGAAGGCCGGAAAAACTATCGACCAGGCACATCCTGAGCTTTCAAGCGGCGAGACAATAGCAGCTATCGGCATGGCTCTTGCTGAGTATTTCGGACAAGGACACGACATTGAGCATACTCTTCTCACTATCCATCAGATAAAGAAGTCTTATTCTCCATGGAATTCCAAGATCTACAACCTGCGCGCAAAGCCTGAACTTCATCGCAACATCCGTAAATAAAAACCACAATGAAAGAATATAAATATACAATCAACGGCATCAAATTCAACGTTGAGGTTGGCGATGTCGACGGCAATCAGGTCGAAGTGATAGTCAACGGCAGCCACTATCATGTAGAACTTGAAAAAGACACCAAGTCACCCGTTAAGGTAAATAAAGCCGCTGCTGCCCCAACTACGGCATCTGGAGAAAAGGTGATCACAAAACCGACCGTAGCAAGCGCTGCGGGAGCTGTAAAGGCTCCGCTTCCAGGCACAATCATGAGCTTCAAGGTGAAGGAAGGCGACACTGTAAAACCGGGCGACACCGTATGTGTGCTTGAGGCTATGAAGATGGAAAATGATGTCAAGAGCTCACAAGGTGGCACCGTTAAGAAAATCCTCGTAAGCGTTGGAGACGCTGTGCTCGAAGGCAACGACATCATGATAATCGGCTAATTCCCAAACCTGAAAAGCAATTACGATATGATACTTGCACAGACATTCTGGGAATTCCTTTCCGAAAACAT
>JAIDTO010000275.1 GCA_029060625.1 Muribaculaceae bacterium
GTTAGCGAAGTTGCTGAGTTCCTTAAGGATCACCCCAACGCAAAGGTTGTCATCACCGGTTATGCTGACAAGGGTACTGGTACACTAGCTATCAACCTCCGTCTCAGCAAGCAGCGTGCTGAAATCGTTGCCAAGACTCTCAAGACTAAGTTCAACATCGCAGCAGACCGCATCATCGTGAAGAGCATGGGCGAAGCTGAAGAGCAGCCTTATGCAGATCCAGTCGACAACCGCGTTGCAATCTGCGTTTGCGAATAATTTGTGAAAATTCCGCTTAGGATACAATATATTATGCATCCATAGCGTTATGAAAAAGCACATCCGTCGTGTCAGAGTGCACGACGGATGCCTTTTTATAATCCGTTTAACCCCTAACCCTAACCCTTAACCCTTAACTCTTAACCCTTAACTCTCCACCCTTAACCCTTAACTCTTTACTCTTCACTCTTTACTCTTTACTCAGAACTAGATACTCTTAACTCAATCACATATGAAGAAACTTTTACTCTACACTCTTACGGCTCTCTTTGCCCTCCCTGCACTTGCTGACATCAATGGCAATGGCTACTATCGCGTGCAAAACGCATACACAAAACGCTATGCATATCTCACAGACAACAAAGGCTCTTATGATGTCTACACATCTACTGCCGATGTCGGAGCTCTTCAGCTGTTTGCTGATCCCGAGCGCGTGCTTTCGGATCCTGCTTCCGTGTTCTTTCTTGAATTGGCTCCGCAGGGCAACAGTTACTATGATATTCATGGTCAGGGAACAAGTATCCATGGCTTTATGAATGAGTATCTCAGCATTATGTCTTTCAGACAGCCATATGATGGGCAGACTGCTTATTCAGTCTATGCGTCTAAAAGTGGTATGGTAAAATATCTTAGTGATATTGAGAAAAATCAGAAAGATGAAGAAGGCCTTGCATCTGTGGATGGCTCAGGGGATGCTTGCAAATGGTATTTCCATCCGATAGACGGAAATACAGAGCAATATTTCGGTGTAGCTCCAAGTGTTGAGGCTCAAGGGAAATTCTATGCTCCTATGTTTGCAGGCTTTCCTTTCAGTGCTCAATCAGAAGGTGTGAAATTTTATACTATCAATGAGATTGACCACCGCGGGGCTGCTATTATAAATGAAGTTGAGGGTACTATTCCCGCTTCAACCCCTGTCATCATAGAATGCAGTACATCGCAGGCTGCCTCTAATCGTCTGAATATCGGTGGTTCTGCTGAAGCCGTAGGCAATAATTTGCTCAAGGGTGTATATTTCGACAATCCTTTGCCCAATCGCCACTACAACCGCACACCCTTCAATAAGGAGACAATGCGTGTGCTGGGTGTTGGTAGCGACGGGCGCGCTGCATTCGTGAGAGGCGACTACGACTTCATCCCACGCAACCAAGCCTACCTTCAGTTGACTGATCCCGTTCAGTACGACGTCGACGAATTTATATTGATGACTGATGAGCAACGTATTGAAGAGCTTGATGCAGTAGCCGTGATCCCGGTTACAGAGACTGTTTCAGTGTATAGCATAGAAGGTCGCCTTGTAAATGCCGGAATCTCCAAGGCTGATGTTCCTTCTCTTGGAAAAGGGATGTATATCCTCAAGAGTGGTCAGACATCTGAGAAGATGATTGTGCACTGATGCCCAACACAAACATTATTTCCATTTCTATGTTATATAAAGTGGGGACGCCCAATGCGTCCACACTTTTTTAATTGTAGCAAGCGCACTCCGTGCGCGTCCCCGCGCGTCAAATATGGAAAGCAGGCCTCCCAGCCTCCCCCCCACAGTCAAAAAAATAGTTATGGAAGAAACTCAAGATATGAAGACATTTGAAGACTTAGGCGTTGACCCACGTCTTCTCAAAGCGATAGAAGAACTCGGCTTCGAGCATCCGATGCCGATTCAGGAAATGGTGATCCCTCACCTCATCTCAAAAGAGGGCGACGTAGTCGGCCTTGCACAGACCGGTACCGGCAAGACCGCAGCTTTCGGCCTCCCCCTATTGCAGCGCATCAACCCTGACAGCGATGCAACCCAGGCCCTCGTGATTGCCCCGACCCGTGAACTTTGCCTCCAGATAGCCGGCGACCTTGCCGACTTCGCAAAGTATCTCGACGGAGTCAAGATAATCCCTGTCTACGGCGGCAGCAGCATCGACTCGCAGATCAAGGCCATCCGTAAGGGTGCCCAAGTGATTGTGGCGACTCCCGGACGACTCATCGACCTCATAAAGAGGGGAGTGGTGAAACTCGACAGTGTCAACACTGTAATCCTCGACGAAGCAGATGAAATGCTCAACATGGGCTTTATCGACGACATCAATGAGATCCTTTCGCATGTGCCTGAAGACAGGAAGATGCTGATGTTCTCAGCCACGATGCCGAAGGAGATTGCCGCCATTGCACGCAATTTCATGAAAGATCCGGTGGAATTTGTGGCGGGCAACAAGAACGAGGGCTCAAAAAATGTAAAGCATATATATTATATGGTGAAGGCGCACGACAAGTATCTTGCTCTCAAACGTGTCGCTGACAACAATCCTGATATCTACGGCATCATCTTCTGCCGCACCAAGCGTGAAACGCAGGAGATTGCCGACAAACTTATTGCCGACGGATATAATGCCGACTGCCTCCACGGAGACCTCTCGCAGGCGCAGCGTGACCTGGCAATGAAGAAATTCCGCGACCACGTCACCCAACTTCTTGTGGCAACCGATGTGGCAGCCCGTGGCCTTGACGTCGATGACCTCACCCATGTGATCAACTATGGGCTGCCTGACGATGTGGCAGTCTATACCCACCGTTCCGGACGTACAGGACGTGCCAACAAGACAGGTGTATCAGTCGCTATCATCCACTCCCGCGAGCGAAGCAAGCTCCGTGAGATTGAGAAGCGCATCGGCAAGACATTTGAGTATAAGAAAGTCCCGACCCCCGACCATATTATTGAAAAGCAAATCTATCATCTTGCCGACCGCATCGAGCGTGTGGAAGTAGATGATGCACAGATTGAGCGCTTCCTTCCCGGTGTACGCAAGAAATTGGAATGGCTTTCCGAGGAAGACCTCCTGAAGCGTGTGCTGTCTTTGGAATTCAACCGTCTGCTTGAATACTACCGCGACATGCCCGACATCGATCTCAATGCCGACGCAAAAAGAGAAAAAGCTGAGAGCGGAGAGCGGAGAAGCAGAAGAGAGCGGAGAGCGGAGAGCGGAGAGCGGAGAGAGCGTGGCGATAAGGACCGGCGCACCGCTGAAGATGGATATGAGCGCCTGATGGTCAACATCGGCAAGGTACAGGGTTTCTTCCCGGGCAACCTGATGGAACTCATCAATCGCTCGGTAGTAGGCTCTAAGCCGGAGATCGGACGCATCGACCTTATGCCTGAATACACCCTCTTCGATGTCAGGAAGAAGGATGCCCGTAAGGTGGTGGATGCCCTTCGCAACGCCGATTTCTTTGGAAGGAAGGTAAAGGCTGAGTTCGCAACCGACCGTGACTATACTCGCGAGGCTAAGGACCGAGTGAAGAAAGCTGAGCTCAAGAAGAGCAGAGCTGAGAGTGGAGAGCGGAAAGAAAGGAAATCAAAGAAGACAGCCCGAACTGATTATGAGATGTCGCTTGCCGGCCCGGCTGCTTCCAAGAAAAAGGAAAAGAAGGAGAAGAAAGCCAAGAAAGCCGATGCTCCAAAATCGAAATATAACGGTAACTACGATATATTCAAGAAAAAATGATCGTGCATCTTGCATCATGCGTCAGGAATTGCTGTAAATTGCTTTTGCTGACTCTTTGCCTCGTGGCTTCTGCCGCGGGGCATGCTGCCGTCAATGTAGTTGATACCCTTACAGCCTCGAAGGTGTTTGCCGAAATCCCACTTGAGGTGCTCGACATGCTGCGCCCCTCGACGCGCCTTGATATGCTTGACTATTACAATCAGGCAGATAGCCTTCTGACTGTGCAGAATGCCCTTGGAGGTGAGAGCCGGCTGGAGCAAGTGGCTCCTGACTATTTCAAAGTATCGGTGACACCAATCAGCACACTTGAGATCAAGCTCCTTCCCTACAAAAAAGGTCAGCTCGTCATGACCCTCTACACAGTCAGCACCATGGAAAGCAGCCCTTCCGGCCTGCGCCCCCTCTCCGACACCGAAGTGCGCTTCTTCGACTCCAATCTCCAACCCCTCGATCCTTCAAAATTCCTCACTCCACCCACCCTCAAAACTCTCTTCAATCTCAAAAACTCCAATTTGACAGAGAAAGACCTCCTCGAGAAAATCCCCTTCCCGGCAATTGCCTACACTACCGGCCCCGGCGAAGCCCCCCTCACGGCCACATTCACCTCTCTCGAAGCCCTCTCCCAAGAAGACCGCGACCTCCTCACCCCCCTCCTCACCCCGACCGTCATAGCTTCCTGGAATGGCAAATTCAATTTCAAATGATACCACAAATTCTTAAAGTCCTTAAAGACCCTAATGACCTTAAGGACCTTAAAGACTTTTAATTACCAAAATAATATGAAAACCCGAGTAAGATTCGCTCCCTCCCCAACAGGTCCGCTCCACATAGGAGGAGTGCGCACAGCCCTTTTCAACTATCTCTTCACCCGCCAGCATGGCGGCGACATGATCCTCCGCATCGAAGATACTGACAGCCGTCGATTCGTGCCAGGAGCGGAAGAATACATCTGTGAGAGCCTTGACTGGCTTGGCATAAAATTTGACGAAGGCGTTCGTGAAGGTGGCCCACACGGACCTTACAAGCAGAGCCAGCGTCGCGACATCTACCGCAAATATGCTGATCAGCTTCTTGAGGCAGGCAAGGCTTACATAGCCTTTGACACTCCTGAAGAGTTGGAGGCTGCCCGCGCTGAGCACCCCAACTTCCAATATGATGCCCACACCCGCGGCAATATGCGCAACTCCCTGACTATGCCGGAAGAGGAAGTGAAACGCCTCATCGATGAAGGGCATCAGTACGTAGTGCGATTCAAGACCGAGCCGAATGTAGATGTGACTGTCAACGACCTTATACGTGGCGAGGTGGTGATCAACTCCAATATCATCGACGACAAGGTGCTTTATAAAAGTGCCGACGACCTTCCCACATATCACCTTGCCAACATTGTCGACGACCATCTGATGGAGATCACCCACGTGATCCGTGGTGAGGAATGGCTTCCCTCTGCGCCTCTCCATGTGCTGCTGTATCAGGCATTCGGCTGGCAGGACACGATGCCTCAGTTTGTGCATCTTCCCCTGCTCTTGAAGCCTGTAGGCAACGGCAAGCTCTCGAAGCGTGACGGCGATAAACTCGGTTTCCCGGTGTTCCCCCTCGAATGGCACGACCCGAAGAGCGGTGAGATTTCCTCAGGCTATCGCGAGAAGGGCTACCTCCCCGAGGCTGTGGTCAATTTCCTTGCTCTCCTTGGTTGGAATCCGGGCGATGACACCGAGATAATGAGTATGGATGAGCTTATCAAGAAATTCTCTTTCGACCATTGCTCAAAGGCAGGTGCAAAGTTCGACTATAAGAAGGGCATATGGTTCAACCATGAATATCTGATGCGCATGGATGATATGGCTCTCGCAGAGCTCTTCATGCCTGTATTGAAAGAGCGCCTTGCTGAGAGAGGCAAGAGTGCCGACGACTTTGGCATGGACTATGTAGCCAAGGCTGTGGGTATGGTCAAGGGGCGTATTGAATTCGTCCAGGACCTCTGGGACCAGGGTGACTTCTTCTTCGTGGCTCCCGAGTCATATGCTGAGAAAGACGTCAAGAAGCGCTGGCAGGAGGATACTCCACGCATCATGGAGGAGCTCTGTGGAGTTCTCGAGGGTATCGACGACATGAGCTCTGCCAATGCCGAGAAGATTGTTCTTGATTGGATTGCCGAGAAGGGTTATCACCTTGGCAACGTCATGAATGCCTTCCGCCTTGCAGTGGTAGGCGCATGCCGCGGCCCGCATATGTTCGACATCACCGAACTGATGCCCAAAAGCGAGGTCCTCGCCCGCATCCGCACCGCCATATCCAAAATCTAATCATGCAAGGGAGGCTTCCCAGCCTCCCCCAGATTCAAACTTAGTAGTAAGCGCACTCCGTGCGCGTCCCCGCGCGTCCAATATGAAAGGGGGCTTCCCAGCCTCCACAAAAAGTAATACAGTATCTTATAAGTAATCCTAACAAATATCAATAATGAAAAAAACATTACTTTCCCTATCTGCCATAGCCATCGCTTCCACAGCGTTCGCATTTGGCAATCTGACCCCAAAATCGAATAAGTTTGTGGCAGGTCCATTGGCACCTGCAATTGAGAAAGCACCCCAGACACGTGCCTCAGGCTCGGTGGATTTCTCTTATTCCGAGGAGCCATACAGTGCTTATTCTTTGCCCGAGATTGTAGATGCAGGATCCCGTTTCTACCTTGCCATTGAATTGTCGGGCGATGATATTAAGGCATACGCTGGCAATCAGGTGTCAGGCTTCACGGTTTATAGCCCGACGGATTACGATGGTAAAAAAAATAGCATTACTGAGGCAAGATTTTTCAGTTCGACTGACTTGAAATCTGAAGCGTACTCTCAGGATTTTTCAATGTCTAAGGTTGCTATGTCTCCCAACGATGTGTCGTTGGAGACTCCTTATACCATCACCGGAGAAGAAGATCATCTGTATTTCGGTTACAGTTTCGTAATCCCCGAAGATAATGACATGTATTATATCATAGTGGATGACGAGCCCAATAGCTATCCCGGTAGTCTCATGTTTGGATTTGACAAGGGGGATGCTTTCCCGAAGGAATTTGACAACACAGGTGCTGCCCAGATAGGTGCTCTTTGCATGTCTCTTAAAATAGAGGGTGAAAGTCTCCCGGAAAACATGGCATCAATATCATCTGTTTCCACCCCCCCTTATCTTCCTCTTGGCGGTGAAGGTGTTGATGTGAATTTTGCTGTCAAGAATATCTCCATCAACGACATGTCTTCTATTGAAGTGACAGCTTCTGTGACGGGAATGCCTGACTTGGTTCAGACTTTTGAGTTTTCTCCGGTTCCGTTCTCAAAATCGACAGTGTTGACATTCAATGGTGTAAAGGCAAACGAGAAGGGATTTGTCGATCTTTCATTGCAGGTGACCAAAGTAAATGGTGAGGCTTACACCGGAGCAAAGGTTACGTCAAAAGTGCCGGCATACAGTGAGGGCTATGTCAAGAAGATTGTTGCAGAAGATGCCACCGGCACATGGTGTGGATGGTGTCCGGGCGGTATTGAGGCCCTTGAATATCTTAAGACCACATATCCCGACAAGGCAATTGCTATTGGAGCTCATTACAATGACAATATGCAGATTGATTCCTATATGCCGTTTATGGAGACTTATATCGGTGGTTTCCCGACTGTATTGTATAATAGAATGATCGAACAGACCCCTACAACTCCTTATACCCAGGTGTGTCAGTTTATTGATCAGGTGGCAGCATACTTTGATTTCCCCTCTTATGCTGAGGTTTCGCTCGAGGGCGAATCAATCGAAGATGGCTCTATAGCTTCTGTGACAGCTTCAACTGAATTTGAAATTTCCACTACAATTCCTCACTATCTTTCATTTGTTATTGTAGAGGATGGCGTGGGTCCATATGCTCAGTCCAACTATTTCAAGCAGCAGAGAGTTCCTATGAATGGATGGGAGACCAAGTCTACCAAGGTCAGCACTGTTTTCAATGACGTAGCCCGTTACTATGATTGCTTCCCTGGTATTGAAAACAGTCTTCCGGCATCAATAGAAGCAAAAGCTGTAAATAAGTATTCCATAGAGTTGCCATTGAAGAATGTCAAGGGCAATGAATATCGTGTGATAGCTCTGCTGACAAATGCCATTACCGGTGAGATCGTAAACGCCTGCCAGTACAGCATGACAAAAGACACAAGCACAAGTGTAGACGGCATTAGCACTTCTACGGCTCCCGTAGAATACTACAACCTCAACGGCCAGAAGGTATCCGACCCCTCCAACGGCATCTTCATCCGCCGCCAAGGCACCAAAACCGACAAAGTAATCATCCGCTAATCCTATATGTCAGACCCCTCCGGGGTCGATGTACAGATATATCTATGTTGCCCCGAGCCAAGGCTCGGGGTTAACTATATAGTCAGGCCTCCGGCCTGCCCCTGCTTTCACCCTTCTCCTCAGCCCGGAGGGCTGTAGACCTTGTTAACCCCGAGCCTTGGCTCGG
>JAIDTO010000276.1 GCA_029060625.1 Muribaculaceae bacterium
TTGGATTCATTGCAAATTCGTTTGTAATCAATATAATTCAATTTACATGAAACACTTTACAGCAGCTGTGCTTTTATGTGGAGCCACTTTTCTGGGGGCAACGGCCCAGAACATTATCATTACAGATAAGGATGGAGTGACCCACAAATTCAATGCGGATTATGTGAAGGAGATAACCTTCGAGAAGATCCAGTCGCAAGGAGATGCTATCAACCTTGACATCGCTTCAGTAGATGTCAATCCTTACAGTCTCACCAACATTGAGCTGATACTTCAGTCTGAAAACGGCGACAACCTTGACCTTGACCTCTACCAGCCCTCTACAATGTGGCTGACTCCGGGTAATTATGTCGTAGGTGGTTCTGATTCTCATACCATCGATGCCGGATATTCCTCTGCCGTAATCGGTGGGGAGAAGAAAGATGTTAAGAGTGGGATCCTTGATGTCAAGCTTGACGGCGAGACATATACCTTCACCGCTGATTTCATTGTCGGTGATGACGTAAACGTAAAGGGCTCATTCACCGGAAAGCTTCCGAAGTTCGGCCCGATAGCCGACTTCTCCCTCACCGGAGTGAGCTATGTAGAGGTTAACGACCCCGAGCCCAACGGCTTCTACTATAGGTTTAACGACGAGAACTGGAAGCTTGAGATGCGCATCGACCTCTTCTCGGAAGGCAACGCGCCAAAGGCTGGCACTTATACCTTCTCTGAGTCAACCGACAACGGCTGCGCCGGAAGCTACGTAAATCTTTATTCCCCATATAACGATTCTACCCAGTTTAAGGAAGGCACCGTGACTGTCGAGGAAAACAGTGAGAACACAGTAGTCACGATCAACGGAGTTCTTGAGAATGGCCTTTCCATGACTGCTTCTTTCAACGGCACTCTTCCCGCACGCCCTACTGAGTAAAAGTCAACAACACCAATCATTATTCAAAGACATCAAAATGAAAAAACATATATTCGCAGCTTTGATTGCTCTTGCCTTAGCATCCTTCGCTTCCATTAAGGCCGAGACATCTTATTCGCTGCTTGTCAATACTGTCGATGGTCAGACAGTAGAATATTCTTTCGAGTATCTGCCGATAGCCACTTTCGAAGGAGATGAAATGATTATAACAGACGACCGCAGCATCGACGGAATGCGGTTTGCCATGGACAATGTCGTGAACATGACTTTTAAGGCGGAATCAGAGACTTCAGCTGTCGACAGTGTCACTGAAGCCAGTCGTATAAAGGTTTCGGTTGCTGGTGATCTCCTTAAGGTATCCGGTCTGGAAGCTGGTGCCAGACTGGTTGTTTACGATGCTTCCGGTAAGATTGTGGCTTCCGTCAATGCCGATCAGTATGGGGCTACCGATGTTAACGTCGGCAATCTCGGCAAGGGCGTATTTATGGTCGCAATAGCTGACTTCTCTTTTAAATTCATCCGTTAAATCCTGTATAGAAATGAAAAATAGAATAATGACAGCCATTGCCGCCGGAGCTTTGCTCGTCCCGGCGATTGCTCAGAACTATAAGGTGGTGGTCACCACCATCGACGGAGAGAAAACAGAATTCGAAACTGCGGACGTAAGCGCCATCCATTTTGAGAATGCACCCAATTACGCACCTCTTGAATATTTTATTGATGGAGCCTATACGTCTAAGGGGGACTTTGGCATTTATGCCTTTACCCTTGCGAGCTCTGAGCCCGACCAATGGGGGCTTCCTCCCCAGGTGGGCGATGCCGAGCTTTCGCTTGAGATCGTTGGGGCTTTGAGTGATGATTATCTCAATGCCCAGCTTCCCGAAGGATATTACCGTGCCGGAGCGGGTAATGCTTTAGGACAGTTTGACATACAAAAGTCCGGCCTCACACTTCGTCTTGACGAAGGAGAGGAGGGCACAAACATGTATCCTATCATCGATGGCACTGTCGATGTCCGCAAAAGTGGCGACAACTATGTGATCAAGGCGGAACTTGTGCTACTTCAGGGTGGCTCCGTGGCCTTAGCCTATGAGGGTCCACTCTCTTTCAGCCCCGGGATGATGCAGACCGAGGATTTTGCTTCCGACCAGGAATTCACATTCACCGGAGCGCAGGCTCGTCTTTACGACAACTGGTATTATCCTTTTGTGTCAGATGCTACCCTTCAGTTCTATAATGGAGAGTTTGATGCCGATGACGTCCAGACCGAAGGCTATTGGCTCAATCTCGACACATTCATGCCTAAGCTCGTCCGCACTCCCGACGGCTCCCTGAGCCTGGCCGATGGAGTCTATAATGCTGAGCCCCGTGAGGTCGTAGCCAACTATACAAATGTGCCCTACACCTATAGAAAAGGTTATACCCTTAATTTCTGGGATACCCTTTATCCAGCCGGATCATATCTCAATAAGCGTGAGAAGAACGGCCGTTCATTCCGTGGCTATATTGTAGACGGCACGATGACTGTATCCGACAACGGCACCAATGTGGTGTTTGACTTTGTGACAGACAACGGAAAGAAGGTAAATGCCACCTTCAACGGAAAGATCAATTTTGTAGATTTCTCTGAGCCTGACAAGGTACCTGACTATTCAAGCACCCTTACGGAAAATGTGAAACTTGATTTTGTCCCCGGAACCGAGGCTATGAGCTATAGCCTTGGCGACTACATAAAGGAAGGTCTTTACCAGTTTGAGGTGATGGTCACCGAACCGAACATGGAACATGGCGACTTCATTATGCTTGAACTCTCTTCCGAATCAGAGGTGCTTCCTGACGGTGTCTATACCATCAACAATGCCCTTGAGTCATTTACCGGTATTGAAGGCATTATCGACTATGGTGGCCAGATTCTTTATTCATGGTATGGTGATCTTGATTCCGCGGATGAAGACGGAGTTCAATCAATTATATCTCCGATACTTGGTGGGACTGTCTCGATTTCCACTGGCGCAGACGATACCCGCAGACTCGAATTCAATCTTAGCGACGGCAAGGGACACACCATTACAGGTGAATACGACGGCATCTTCTATAATCTTTCAGAGAATTCAGCCAATCAAGCTCCGGCCATGAAAACTCCCGCCGTTAAATCTTGCACAAAGACAACCCCTGCAATGTATATCCACGAGATGAAGCGCATGCGCTGATTTTAGATAACATAAAAAATCAGGCCTGGAAAATTCCGGGCCTGATTTTTTTTTGCAGAGACACACGCCTTGTACGTCCGTAAGAGGTGTCCATTGTCAGAATGTCACTGCCAATTGGCACTGGAGGCGGTTGGCATGCAGGCCATTTCCGTTGAAGTCCTTGCGGTGGCCATAGTCATATTCGATACCTGCCGAAATAAACTTATTAATATTGTAAATGACGTTTGCCGCAACATAGTCGCCGTAACGATACTGGCTATCAGACACCACCGCATCATCCGGAAGGCTGTTGACGAGGTGGCTGTAGGTGACGTTGCTTGATACTTTCGGTGAGAATCTGTAGCACAGTCCACCGGTGACTCCAAATGTCTTCACGGTCTCCATGTGTCCGGGTTCGCTTGTTGCGACTGCATCCATGCCGAGTCCATTGTCATCCTGCAGATAGGTGCCTATGCCACGTCCGTATGCAGCGTTGAAATTGGCGCTAAGGTTGCCGACAACATTTGTCATTCCTGAGAGCTGTATGCCGCCTCCGACTTCGGTCTTATTTGCGCCTTCGGCAAGGTTCCTGTATTGGAGCGGACGGATAAGTCCGGAAAGGCGGATGTGTGCTGCGCCGTCGTTCCAGGCATATTGCAGGTAGAGAGGGATGGCTGGAATGCGCTGATTGATCTTTTCGGTAGTGTTGTCGGTAGTCATTGACGCTGTGGGGGCATCAATACCGATTGCTCCAGAAAAATGCTTCGTGAAGTTCTGTTCCCAGTAAGCTGTGAAGAGTCCTAAGAAAGGATATCCGTTAGGTCCTTCATAGTCGATAGTCATTGGTTCAGCTGCACCATCAGTAAACAAACTTGTAGTGTGACCGATAGTCAACCCACGATATTTTGCATACAAGTGCTTCAATTTGAATGTATCATGATCTCCCATGAAGGTTCCCTTGAAGAAGATACCGATCTGATTGTCGGAGCCAGGCATTGCCACAAAATTCATATATAAGGATGATGTCTGCCAGGCGAATTGGGTGTTGCCTCCATTCCCCGGTTTCGCCGGAGTAAGGGCAGATGGCGTGAACAATGTTGCCGACGGCATATTGTCGCCCCAGGTGAAGACACCTTCACCTAAGAATTGTCCACCGATACCAAGATAGAAGTCATTGTTTTTGCCTACAATTGCAAAACGTGGAAGGCCATTATCGTTAGGAGCTTTCGGGGCATTGGCCTTCATGGTCTTCTCTACATCGTCGGGATTGGCTTTGTCATTATGTATTAGGGTTGTGACCCCCGACTCCATATGTCGGTTGTCGCGCTGGGCTTGGGATTGAAAGGATGATACTATTGTCAGCAGCAATGTTGCTGCTAAAATATGATGTGTTTTCATAGTTATGTTTTTTATTTAACTTTCGTGTGAGAACGCTGAAAGTTTTTGGTTTATAAGTGATGTTGCGGAAAAGCCGCTTGAGGGGAGGCCGGAAAGCCTCCCTTCCATATTCAGGCATCTTGTGCTGTGACAGAGAAGGCGAATTTCTTACGCATCACGAAGGTGATGATTGCGTAAGCGATCAAAAGGATGAAGCTGATCAGGAATGCAAATGTTCCGCCTGCAGCTACATGGAAGATATCGCGTAGCAGACCAATCAAGAACGGAGACACCACGATTGCCAAGTAGTTTGCAGTCAAGACAAACGAAAGGGCCATTGTAGCCTTCTTCTCATCGTTGACGCATTGTGCCGCTTTGTCGTAGATCACCGGTTGGGAGATTCCGTAGCCGAGGCCCACGAGAGACGCGCCGATACACATCGTCACTGAATCAGCACAGAATACGAACAGCGCCTGGCCTACCAGCATCATTACTGCCGCCCAGAAGAATGTGTTTCCCTTAAGCACTTTCATAAAGAAAGGCAGGAAATATCCGGGAAGAAGTATGAAGAGGAAATAGATGGCAGTGATCGTGCCTGAAAGGGATGCACTCCAGTCCTTCTTCTCGATCAGGAATGGGCAGTAGTAAGAGATCGAGATGGATGCGAATGTGATGAAGAAATATACCCCGATCAATGCCCAGAGCTTGCCTACATAGAAACCACCTACCGTTTTCTCTCCGGAGATGGCCTTCGAGGGTGTAGCTGCGGCAGGAGCTGTAGAGGAAGAAGAGGGGGCTGAGGCAACGGAAGGGGTATTGACTACCTTACGCAACCAAAATACAAGCACAAGCGGTATCAAGCAAACGAGGTAGACGGCAAAAGGAAGGTGCCAGTTGCCGTGGCTGAGCCATCCCACTACGAATGTGGCCACCACAAGGGCTGAGTTGGCGATGCCGCTCTGGATACCCATCTGCTGCATCCTGTAGTTGCCGCTGAAAGTGTCGGCGATCAATCCGGTTGAGAAGGGAATGAGCAGACCTGCGGCGCACCCGAGCAGACAGCTGATGATGATCAGCCACGCCATAGTGTTAGCGAACATATAGGCAACTGCACAGGCAGTGAAGAGCACAAGACCGCCAATGATGATTGACATCTTGTGTTTAGTCAGCGACAGTTTGCCCGACATCAACACGAATGGGATAATGAGCAGATTTGGGAGAGCGGTCAGAAGTTGGTTTTCCATCTGGGTAGTATGCGGGAAAATCTTTCCGAGCGTACCCAGCATAGGAGTCACGGCCAACCCCGGAAGGTTGACTATCAGCGAGATCGACATGATGGCGCAGTAGGTCATCAGTGTCATTGGGGCTTTTCCGGTCTTGATCATGGCGAATGCGATTTAAGGGGTTTATAAGGGTTAAAGGTTTATAAGTCTGATGAGTTCGGAATGCATTAAAGCCCTTAAGGTCTTTAAGGTCCTTAAGGACTTTAATGTCTCTTTATACCATAAAACTTACTTTGAAGCAGGCTGGTCTGATTTAGCGTAGTCTACAAACTTTGCTGCATCAGGGTTATCGGCATTCTCTGCAGCGAATTCCTGGGCTGCCTGCAGTCTTTCCTGGGCTGCCTGTGCCGAACTATCCCAGTGGAACGGAACGAATGATGTTCCCATTGCATCCCATGAGGGTTTCTTGAAGTGAAGGATGATAAACGGCAGGACTACAAACACAATCGTGCCGCCGATCAAAACAGTGAACCATACTGCATTTGATCCCATCTGGATCTGTGCGGGCGGGAAGAAGCTGAAGATGAATGCGATAGCAGATCCAAGGAATCCTACACCGGCGATTAGCCACATCACTCCATTACCCTTCTTACCGAGACGGTAAGGACGAGGAGCGTTCTTCATCGAATAGCGGAGCTTGATGGATGATGCAAACATAAGCAGGTATGCTATAAGATAGAGTATGCAGGTGAGCTGTGACAGAATCTGATAGAAGCTCTGCACGGATGGCATGAGGACCATGATGAATGAAAGCACCGTGACAGCTATACCCTGGACGTAGAGGATATTCTTCTGCACTCCGTTCTTGTTGGTCTTCTGGAAGAACTTGGGAAGATAACCTGCCTGTCCTACTGCGAACACACCTTTTGAAGGACCTGCAACCCAAGTCAATACACCTGCCAGCACACCGAATGCAAGTGCTATTGCAATGATAGGAGCAAACCATTTCATGTGGAGGGCACCGAAATAGTTGTCAAAACCAACGAGAAGGCTCTGAACGAGGTTGATATCCTTAGCCGGGATGATCACGCCAAGTGAATATGTGCCGAGGATGAAGATGGCGACTGTAGCAAGCGCACCAATTATCACTGCCTTAGGATAATTGACGGTCGGGTTCTTGATTTCCCTTACGTGGATACCTGACATCTCCATACCTGCATAGAACAGGAAGATAGAGACGGCAAGAATAATATTGTTGAAGTTAGAGAAATCAGGGATGAAGCTTCCGTGCCAATCCATCTGTGATTTACCACCTGTAGCAAGATATACAACAGCACAAACCACAAGGATGACAACAGGAATAATCGTGCCGACTATACCACCGATCTTCGATACCTTTCCTACCCATCCCATGCCTTTAAGAGAGATGAATGTTGCTATCCAGTAGATTGCCAATACCACTGCAATTGTGTAGTACTTGTTGGCAGCAAGGTGAGCATCATATATGTGATCCATGCCAATGAAGGCGAGCGACACAGCACCAAAAGTCAATACTGTCGGGAACCAGATCGTACTTTCGATCCATTGCAGCCATATGCCAAGGAACCCGACCTTATCGCCATATGCCTCGCCTACCCAGCGGAACATACCTCCCTGCTGATAAGGGAACATGGCAGCGAGCTCGGCGGCTACGAGAGATACAGGAATCAGGAATACGATCGCTGCAAATATATAGTAGAAAGCGGAGCTTACGCCATATTCGGCCTCCGCCGGAAGTCCACGGAGCGATACCACCGCGACTATATTCATTATGATAAGGGTGAAAACCCCCATCTTGGCGGCCTGTTTCACGGTCGCTGTCTTTTGTCCGGTTGAAGTAGCCATAATAATGAGGTTTTAATAATTAGTGAAATCTGATTTTAATAATCTCGGGATTTATCAGGATATAACATGATCTATCATGATTTATCTTGATAAATTAATCTACGATGCTCACTTTGTCGCCCGTGAATATGCCGAGTCCTAATTTCTGCATGAAATATTTGATAGCAGCCTGAGCCTTTACAGAGTTTCCTGCATCGTCGAGTGGTGGTGCGAAAGCTGCGATTCCAAACAATCCCGGCATCACACCCATCACTCCGCCGCCTACTCCGGTCTTTGCAGGAATTCCTGAAGTGTAGAGCCAGTCGCCTGTATGCTGATAGAAACCTACGCTTGCTATCATTGTAGTGATCTTTGGTGAGATTTCGGGATCAAACACCTGCTTCTTGGTCACCGGATTCAAGCCACCATTAGCAATCGTTGCTCCCATCACTGCTAATTGGGATGATGTGATTCCGAGAGAGCACTGACGTGTATATAAGTCAAGGCTCATGTCTACATCGTCATAAATACGGTTGTAGTTTTTAAGCAACCAAGAAATAGCACGATTGTTGAAGTTGGTAGCGGTCTCACTTTCATAAAGCTCATCTATAAGCTCCGGGGCAGAACCGCAAAGAGCGGTGATATTTTCAGTAATTGCTTTCCATTTATCTTCAGAATCTCCTTGTGGCGCCACCATCGAACATGCGGAGATAGCACCTGCGTTTACGAGAGGAGTCGACGGATGGTCGTTTTCCAAAAGTATTGCATAGATGGAGTTGAAAGGAAGACCGGTTGCGTCAGCGCCTATCTGCTTCAATACTCCAGCCGGAGTATGCTGGATCATTGCAAGTATGGCGGTCGGCACCTTAGAAACCGATTCAATGCCAAATTTATAATCTGTATCGCCAAAATTATAGCAAGTGCCATCAGTGAGAGTTACGCTTACCCCGAAAAGATTCGGATTGATATTGGCAAGATAGGGAATATAATGAGCGTTCAGTCCCCCCTTTATATCCTTTGAAGCCTCATATGCCTCCTGAGCAGCCTGCTGTATCTGGGATTTGGTAATTGTCTTTTCCATAGTATTGATTATGAATACCGATAAGCTTGTAGGGACGCACGGCCCGTGCGTCCTTGTGCAAAGATTGGTCGAAAGGACGCACGGGCCGTGCGTCCCTACAAGCTTATCGGATTAGATTTATTTACCGGTGTGGTTGAACATTGAGCTCTTCAAGGGAATGTTCTTCTCCATCGCAATGCGGGTGGTGGTAGGATATTCAAGCTTGTTAAGCTCATTGACTGCAAACTGGATGTCTGAGAGAAGCTGGTCAGCCATATCGCGGCTGAATCCCTGCTTGCAAAGCACACGCATCACGATCATATTCTCAATATTCGCAGGCATAGCGTAGGCAGGCACCATCCAGCCTTTCTGTGCCAGCTTATCCTGAAGATCGTAGAGTGTCCATTTGGCAGAGGCTTGGAAGTCGGGCTTCATGCGCCATACGAAGATCGGGTTAGGAAGCTCCTCATCGGCATAAGGCATGAACGGCTCCATAGCGGCTACCTGCTCCTTGAGGTAACGTGCCACCATCAATGAATTGTATTGGATATTCTTGTATCCCTCGAATCCCAAACGTATGAATTGATAGTACTGGCCAAGAATTTGGGCAGCCGGACGTGAATAATTCAGACCTACCTGTGTGACTTCTGCACCAAGGTAATCAACTGTAAACGCCATATCATCAGGCAGATATTTCTTGTCTTTCCATACTACCCAACCAAGACCCGGATATACGAGGCCGAACTTGTGGCCAGAAGTGCTGATACTCAAAACCCATTTCAGACGGAAGTCCCATTTCTTCTCAGGGAATAAGAAAGGAAGAATAAAACCACCGGAAGCTGCATCAATGTGGATACAAACCTCGTTGCCTGTCTCGGCATTGAATTTGTCGATGGCTGCATCAAGTGCTTCAACATCGTCGTTAAGACCGGTCCATGTGACTCCCTGGATAGGAACAACACAGATTGTGTTCTCATCACAAAGCTTGATGGCTGCGTCTACGTCGAGGGTAGGATGCTCTGTAGTCAGAGGCACAAGTCGCATCTCGACATCCCAGAAGTTACAGAATTTTTCCCATACCACCTGATAACCAGTAGACATTACAAGGTTAGGCTTATCGTATGGCTTGCCGGCTTTCTTGCGACGATCTTTCCATCTCTTGAGAGCAGCGAGTGCCCCAAGCATACATGCCTCTGAGCTACCGATTGCCAATGCACCTGCTTTCCACTTATTGGTCTCAGGAGTGTTCCAAAGGTTCGCCACAATGTTGATACACTTCTGGCACATCACAGCCACACGAGGATATTCAGTCTCGTCAATGTAGTTAATGTTGATAGCCTCGTTCATCAGCTTCGTGGCATAATCATCCATATAGGTTGTCACGAATGTAGCGAGATTCAATCTTGGTTGAGTCTGGGCGAATGTTTCGTCCTTCACCATCTCGTAAGCAACTTCAGGAATGGTAGGTCCGTCTGGGATGCGCTCTACCGGAGCCTGTTTCAACATTGCGTCTGTGCCAAAAGCCTCGCTCTTGGCGTCGCCGAAGCGATAATTTGCATCATTCATAGTAATTAAGATTTTGATAATGAAACAAAATGAAACAATAAATATATATTACCCGCTCCAATAGACATGCATCAGATATCGGAATCTTATTACTACGACGGCTTCGGCATGAATAAAAGAGGACTATTCTCTTAAAATTATACCGCTATAACATTCCTTTTAGATGATTGTTTATTAATAAGTTTTAAATTATCGATTGAATCTTCTTTTTTAACATTTCTTTTTTTTCCAGTATCTCTTAAGGCTACTATTCTATTACCGCTTGCTCTATAAAATCATCAATATCCCGTAGATAATCAAGTTATCGGGAAGAGATCGGCTGACCCGATACGCCAATTTAACAAATTTTAATAATTCCAGAAACCTGATGATTTTGTGCCCACAAAAAATAATGTTAAATTTGCAAAATAAATAAGTAAATGTAAACTCTGTTTTTATGAAAAAATCACTCATTACTGTTCTGGCTGTGATCGCCGTAATGGTTTCTTCTTGCAGCTCAATCCACAAGACTGCCAGCACTTTGGATATTCCCACATCCATCGTGTCCAAGAACATTGCAGACCTAAATGTAAAGGATGAAAGAATTTCTTATACCTACAAGCCAAATAGGCAGGTGAGAAGAGGCGGCGACCAGAATGTCTTAAATGCAGCAATAGCAGAGGCACTTAAAGCCAATGGAAACGCTGATGTCTTAGTAGCCATGCAATATGAAATGAAGATAAGCAAAGGTTTCTTTGGCCAGAAAACAATCAAATATGTGACGGTCACCGGACATCCTGCCTTCTATACCAACGTGCATCCGGCACCCGTTCCCCAATATGTTATAATGAACGGCACTCCTGCCGTATGCACAGACTTCACACCGCTAAAGTGATTTAAACAACATAATTATGAGAGTTTCAAACTTAATGTTGTTAGTATCCGTATTGCTGTTGGCATCGTGTTCAAAAGTAATAAAGACTGCCCAGCATACCGATGTCAACGCCCAGGTCTCTTCTTTCCCGACTGTCGGCGACCTGCATATCTCGCCTCAACGTGTCAGCAAGTCGGTCAGCTGGAAATGGAATCCTTTCAATACAACATCCCTTGCAGCAAGGAAGGAAAATGTGAAGGCTGATCTTATTAAGGAAGCAGGTGCAGATCTTCTTGTCGAGCCTGAATTTGTTCAGCGCACATCCTTTGGAAACCTTCTCGGTGGCAGCCTGACTGTCTCCGGGTATCCTGCAACCATCGACAATTTCCGCACAGCCACCCAAGAAGATATTGTGGCGTTAAGAGTAGCCGGAGCGCTAAAAGGGAACTGCAACGATGAGAACATATATATTGTAATTGATCCGGGGGACATTGATGGTGTTGTAATCGGAATGCCGACAAAAGTATCTTCCGATGTCACTCCTGCAGAACAGGTGACGAATTCTGTAGAAACCATAGAAGAGGCATCGTCGGTTGCCAACACGGAAAATGTAATCCCTGGAGACCCTATTGCTGTTGTCCCTGCAAATACCGGTAATAAGACCGGAGTCCACACCAAGAGGACAAATGAAGGTAACACTTATGTCAATAGGCTGACGGGAGGATCGTCAAATGGCAATAGCTTGACAGGTGGCCACGCTACTCTGAATAGATCCACAGGATCTTCGTCAAGAGCAACCGGGCAAGCGAACACCGCTTCAGCAACAACATCCATTTCCGAACCCATAGCATACGACAGAATAGGGAAAGACCGATTCCTGATAACAATGTCAAGAGAATATTATGGCAACCCCAACTTTTGGCCATATATTTATGAAGAAAACCGAGTTAAATTCGGGCATCCTGACAAAATCAGGCCCGGATCAGGTGTGGTCATTCCCAATTTAAAAAAATACGGTGTTGACCCGAATAACCCAGCAGACGTAGAAAAGGCAAAAAAATTAGCCAAGGAAATTTATGCACGCTATGGCGTAAATATTTAGAAATCTGCATAGGGCCGGTATGGGCGAAAACGAGAGTGATAAGAAAAAGAAAGACAGTGTCGGAATTAAGATACTGAAAGTGCTTATTGTGACACTCCTGACAATTATCGTTGTCATGGGTGTCCTGCTGTTTTGTGCTGTCAAGTTCCTCAACTCCGGACGTCTTGCCCCCATAGCGGAGGATTTTGCCAACGAATACATCGACGGGCATCTGAAGTTGGGTAGCATTAAAATTGGCTTTCAGCCTCGATACCCAATTTTAGGTGTGGAAGTGGAAGACCTTTGCATAATTTCCCATGCCTTTGATTCACTGCCTGCCCAAAAGCGTGGTATATTGCCGAATTATGCCGACTCACTTTTAACACTTGACTACCTGTCAGGAGCGTTAGACCTGAAAAGACTTATCGTCAATAATGAATTAGCACTTCACGATGTGACCTTGCGCGGACTCGGTGTAAATCTTGTCATAGCTCACAATGGCAAGGCCAACTATGACGTGTTGAGGATTCCATCCGACACAGTTGAGACCTCAAAGGGTAAAATGCCAGGATTCCGCATCAACCGTTTCTCTCTCGATCAGCCTAAGGAGATACGTTTTTACAATGCCGCAGACTCTACATCAGCCTCAGTGCTTTTGCTGACCAATGCCGCTATAGATGGCAACGAGCAACCTACATATCGCCTGAAAATCAATGGCAACGTCACTTCACCCAAAGCCACGTTGCTGACAAATCTTGACCAAATCAACTTCGGTGTCAACGGGAAAATATATTGGAATCCGTCAGAACCGGGTCTTGTGGCTATGGATGAAATGGAATTGCAGGGAGCTTTTATCAAGGCTACGGTATCTGGTGAAATTGACCTAAAGGAGAATCCCATCATTAGAAATGGTATCATTGAACTGCAACCAACAGCCATCAGCGACTTGATTTCATTATTGCCTGACTCCATCAGAGAGGAGCATAAACTCTATGCTCCATATTTTTCAACCAACGCAGCCATTGGAGGAAAGGCTGAGATACTGAAACCTATGAACCTTGCCACTGACACACTGCCGACGGCAAGGATTGACATCAATATGTCGCCATCATTTTTAGATTATGGCAAAGCCCGGCTAAAGGATATCGCACTGGATGTGACAGTACGGACAGAGACGAATATGCCAGACCGCACAATATTAGACATCAGAAGCTTTAATATCGCAGGACCTGGCACGCAATTTAGGGCATCTGCGCTTATTTCCACTCCGGTGTCTGACCCCACATTCGAAACCAGCATAGAAGGCAAAATCGACTTCAAAGATCTTCCTCCAATCATATTGGAAAAGATACCCGGCTATCTTGCAGGAGTAATTTCTGCCAATCTGAAGGCAAAGGGAAGCGCATCCATGCTTAGACCGGAGCATATCCACAGGCTGACGGCAGACGGACTGCTAACTGCCAGCAACGTTTATTTCCTAACTGCCGATACCAGCAAGATGGTGGAAGTGGGGAAGGCAAAAATAGAATTAGATTCCAAGCGTATAACCGACAACTTACCGCTTCTTAAAGCTAAAGTGAATGTCGACACAGCCACTATACTCGTCAGCGGCATAGACCTGGCATTAGGCTCCATCAATCTGGATGCAGGAATCGAGGATACCCGCAAATCGGCTGCACAGTTGGACACCACTCGTATGATGCCGATATTGGGGAATCTGAAAGTCGGGAGGTTTAATATTATCTCCATCACAGACAGCGCCGGAGCCAGGATCCGGGACATCGGGGGAAAAATACGGGTGCAAGGATTGAAAAAGAATGGGAAAATCCCGGAAATATTGGCCGACCTTAAGATTGGGAATGTATCTGCCGGCTCCCTTTCTGATCGCATACTATTGCACGATACAAAAGTCAATGCGTCGCTTTATAAGATGGAGTCAAAGCCGAAAGCCAAACATTCGGCAGAAAAGAGAAAAAACTCTTCAACTCATAAAGAATATTCATACATTTCGCCAGCCAATGTGTATAAATATGTCTATTACAAGCGCACTCACAAGAAGCGTACCCGCAGGGTGTATGGAGAGACAGGCGCCGACGATGAGGAATTGTTGATATGGAATCTTACTCCGCAATTCAAAAGATTTCTAAATGAGTGGAAGCTCAGAGGGTCAGTAGAAACAAGCAATTCCCGCATGCTTACACCCCTCTTCCCTATTCATAACCAAATCACGAAAGTAGCTTTAAGATTCAACAACGACACTATAAACATCTCCAATATCTCTTTACAGGCAGGCAGGTCTGACATCACTATGTCAGGACTTATCTCAAACGTGCGCAGAGCCCTTACATCCACTACCCATAATGATCTCAAAGGAAATTTCTCATTGCTGAGCGACACCATCGACATCAATGAACTGTCAGCCTCTGTATTTACCGGAGCTTCATATGCGTCAGACAAACGCCATGGTAAAATCAAGAAAATGGATTCGAAGGATGACAAGACCTTGGAAGAGCGACTGGATGCCCTGTCGAAAATTGGACCCGGACGATCATCCCCGGTTCTAATCCCTGTAAATATCGACGCCAATCTCAAGATCGGGGCAAATCATCTGCTATATAGCGACCTTGACATGCAGAATATGGGAGGCGACTTGATGGTGTATGACGGTGGAGTCAACCTGCATGACATGAAGGCCGATTCCGATGCAGGCAGCCTGACGCTATCAGCCCTTTATTCAGCTCCCAAAGTGTCGGATATGCAATTTGGGTTCGGGCTTGAGGTAAAGGATTTCAACATAGCTAAGTTTGTAAGGCTCGTGCCCGCCATTGATTCCATCACTCCCTTGATGCATGACTTCTCCGGCACCATAGGGGCAGATTTGGCGGCCACCTGCAACCTTGACTCCGGAATGAACATCATCCTCCCCTCTCTCAATGCCGCAATCAGGATAACTGGCGACAACCTTGCATTCATAGACCCTGAAAAATATCGGACCTTAGGGAAATGGCTTGGATTCAAGAATAAGGCTGACAACACAATACACAACCTGAACGTAGAGATGACCGTAGCTGACGGACTGATGCGTGTATATCCTTTTGCTTTCAATATAGACAGGTATCGACTTGGGGCATACGGCTATAATGATATCAACATGAATTTCGATTATCATCTATCAGTGTTGAAATCTCCAATTCCATTCAAGTTTGGGATCACGATAAAGGGTAATCCTAAGAAATACAAGGTTCGTTTTGGAGGGGCAAAATTCAATGAGAATACGGTCATTGAGAGTGTCAACATAGTGAACGATGCCAGAATCAATCTTGTAGACCAGATTGAAGGTTTATTCAAGCGAGGTGTGCGTAACTCTCGCTTCTCGAAGTTACAGATAGCCAAGCCTGCTGGATTTGAATCGGATATGGACTTAGGATTGAGCAAGGAAGATTCATTGCGACTGATACGGGAGGGAATATTGCAGGCCCCGGATGCTGCCAAGAGCACTGACCCAGGGAAAAAGAAGAAAGATAAGAACAAGAAGAAACGCAAGCGCTTCCTTTTATTCTGATCAATAATAAGGCTGCCAAGCTTCCGTTGATATCGGAACTTGGCAGCCCATTTATTGTCAATACTTATAGAGTGTAGTCTGTTTAGCTGATGAAAAGAAGCTCACGATATTTTGGAAGTGGCCACATATCATTATCTACCACCTCCTCGAGTTTGTCGATAGGACGACGGATTGCGAATAGAGATTCAGCGATGTCATAATAAGCCTTTGCCTTCTCATACTCATTCTCAATCTTGTTGGCAGCCTTGCGGGCTTCCACCATCGCAGACACACGGTCTTGTATCTCCTCAACGAGGCGAGTGACTTTCTCAAGAAGCTTGATTTCAGTCTTTGCCATCTCCTTATAGCTGTCAGGATAAATATCCTTTATCTGGGTGATGATGCCAAGAAGCTTAGCCTTATAGGTAAGAGCTGCAGGAATGATATGGTTGATAGCCATTCTGCCGAGCACACGGGCTTCAATCTGCACCTTCTTTGTATACATTTCCCATTTCACTTCGTTGCGGGCCTCAAGCTCCGCCTTGGTGTAGACACCTGTACGTGTGAACATCTCTACAGCCTCGGGCTTTGTGAATTCCTTTATCATTTCAGGCACAGAAATTTCAGTGTCAAGGCCGCGGCGCTTTGCTTCCTCTTTCCACTCTTCAGTGTAGCCATTTCCATCGAAGCAGACGGTGTCAATGATGTCGGCAATCATTGGTTTCAATACATCCATGATAGCTTCAGTCATAGGCTTACCCTTGGCGATTTCCTTGTCAACGTCTGCCTTGAATGTAAGCAACTGGTCGGCTACAGCGGCATTGAGGGTAGTCATGGCGCCGGCGCAGTTTGCACTCGAGCCGACAGCACGGAACTCAAAGCGGTTACCGGTGAAAGCAAATGGTGAAGTACGGTTGCGGTCGGTGTTATCAACGAATATTTCCGGAATTTCAATCAGACCTACAGATGCTCCTGTCTTTCCTGCAATTTCAATAGGAGTGTCTGATGGCATTTCAAGAAGCTTACGGAGCACCTCAGTCATTGTCTTGCCAAGGAAAGAGGAGATGATGGCAGGGGGAGCCTCATTGGCACCGAGACGATGGGCGTTGGTGGCAGTAGCGATGGATGCCTTAAGCAATGCATTGTGTTTCTGGACAGCCATGAGCACATTGACAAAGAATGTCACGAACTGCAGGTTTCCAAGCGGGTCCTTGCCCGGAGCGAGGAGAAGTGTACCGGTGTCTGTGCCAAGCGACCAGTTGTTGTGCTTGCCGCTTCCGTTGATTCCGGCAAAAGGCTTCTCGTGGAGAAGCAACACAAACTTATGCTTGCGCGCGATGTCGTTCATCAGATTCATGATCATCTGATTCTGGTCGTTTGACAGGTTGGTCTCACCATATATTGGAGCCAATTCAAACTGGTTGGGAGCCACCTCGTTGTGGCGTGTCTTCAAAGGTATGCCAAGACGATAACCGGCAATCTCTATATCGCGCATGAAAGCTGCCACGCGTGATGGGATTGCACCGAAGTAATGGTCGTCGAGCTGCTGATTTTTCGAAGACTCATGGCCCATAAGTGTGCGGCCGGTGAGCATGAGGTCCGGACGAGCTGCATAAAAGTCTTCGTCAACGAGGAAATATTCCTGTTCCCAACCAAGATATGAGTAAACTTTCTTCACATTTGGGTCGAACATCTGGCAAATGGGAGTAGCAGCGTCGCAGACAGCCTTGAGTGCTCTTTTAAGCGGGGTCTTGTAGTCAAGGGCCTCGCCGGTGTAGGAAATGAACACAGTCGGGATGCAAAGCGTATCACCCTGAATAAATACAGGAGAGGTCGGATCCCAAGCCGTATATCCGCGAGCTTCGAATGTAGCACGTATGCCACCATTCGGGAATGATGATGCGTCAGGTTCTTGCTGGAAGAGAGATTTTCCGTTGAATTCCTCAATCATACCACCCTTGCCGTCATATTCCATAAAGGAGTCATGCTTTTCGGCAGTCCCTTCCGTAAGTGGCTGAAACCAGTGGGTGATATGGGTCACTCCATGCTCCATAGCCCACACTTTCATTCCTTCTGCCACCTGATCCGCGATATCGCGATCGAGAGCTTTGTCGCCTTCTATGCAGGCTACGAGTGCATCATAGGTAGACGGCTTAAGATACTTGCGCATCTTGTCGCGGTTGAAGACGAGTTCGCCGAAGTATTCCGAGGGGCGAGCTACGGGGGTTTCTACGTCGAGGGCCTTTTTCTTGAAGGCATCCTGGACAACGTCAAATCTAAGTTTGCTCATAACTTAAGTATTTTGATAGTTTTACCTGTTTTTCTACAACTCATCTCGATATACCCCAAAAGAAAAAGGGGCTAATTTCCCTAAGGGGAAACCAGCCTCTTAATAAATCTTAGCTTGCCAGCATCAAATAATCATCACCGGACTGGTGCGGTGAGAAAACACAGACAAGCGAACCTGAACGTTGTTCAAGTTCTGCTGTTGGCTTTGTTGCTGGACAATATTTTGGTGTAATCTTGTCATAAATTTTCGCGTTTGCGTTGCAAAATTACTGAATATTTTTTGTATCTGCAAATTTTTCTTAAAAATATTTT
>JAIDTO010000277.1 GCA_029060625.1 Muribaculaceae bacterium
AAAGTGTTTGCAGGATAATGAACCAGAGCTTTCTTGCTACCCTCTTCTCCCAATGTCTCATAGAGCGTTGTGGTCATCTCTGTAATATCAATCACAGGCACATTCTCACGCGCCGCAACTTCCTTCATAGCTTTCGGATAGTCACCATGCGTGTTCTTATTCTTTCCGTTTTCGAAACTCCGACGAGCAGTAGGGGTCAGGAATACGACATTAAGTCCCTTTTGACGGGCACGGTCAACGAAGATCTTAAGATTATGTGCATAGTTGTAGTACGCTCCTGATCCGGGTCCTTTGTCTTTCTCGTCGTTGTGACCAAACTCTACGAATACATAATCCCCAGGCTTGGCCATTGAAAGCACCTTGTCATATCTCTTGCTTGCGAAGAATGAAGACGTCCTCTGTCCGCTTTCTGCCTGATTGGATACAGCGATATTGGTATCAAAGTATGCAGGTATGATCTGTCCCCAGCTTGCCCAGGGTTCTTCAGCTTGATCTACTACTGTGCTGTCGCCACAATAGAAAAGAGTGGTCACATTGTCAGATTCATCAACAGGACGGATAGTGACGCTCTCTACAGCCGGAGCATCCCCTGTGAATTCAAGTGTCAGCTTATCATCCCAGTTGCATACCCCGATCTCTCGAGGATTAAGCCTTACTGTGTCCTTGAGATTAATGCCCGGCGAACGCTTATTGACAATGAAGGAGTATTCCTCAAATTTGTTTTTTGGCAGCGAAACTGCATCAAGCATCAATCTGCGGTTTTCAGCCCTAACCACAGTGTGTGACTTACGTTTCTTGTCTCCAAGCTTAACAGTCACCATATAGTTCCCGTCAGGTACATTCACTGAGAAGAAATATGGGTTGGTTCCTTTTGTAGATGGCTTGCTGTTGAAGTCATAACCATATCCGTCAAATTCATTGAATGTTGGGATGCTCTCATTCATAATGAATGTCTTGGGAAAAACGGGGAGCAGATACTCTTGAAGAGTGCAGTCAGTGCCACGTAGTCCTTCTGCTATACTTGCGGCATTAAGTCGGGCTCCTTTTTTAGAAGTGTGAGTATGATCTTTCTTATAGAATGGGGGAGTACCGGTTTCCCCTAATTCCTGGAATTTCTTGCCCGAGATAGCGTTGAGGTCAATGTAATACGCACCTGCTTCGCGTGCGGCATCCTTGGCCCACTTGCCGTAGCTGTCGGCATTGCTCTCTATCTTACCGTCTTTCCATTTGTTGCGCGGTGTATGGCTCAGCACGATTGGAATAGCCCCTTTTTCCTTGGCATCCATGATAAACTTACGGATATACCATCCGTATGTGTACACCACCTGGTTGATGCCTGTCTTCTCCATCTTGAATACCTTGCTTTCCGGACCGGAACCATGAAGTTCTCCGCGAGCCTTCCCTGTATTGATATCGCCACCGTCGTTATGGCCAAATTGCATGATTACGTAGTCACCCGGCTGAAGAGCGTTGTAAACCTTGTCCCAACGGCCTTCATCAAGGAATGTACGTGCGCTGCGTCCTGCCATGGCATGGTTTTCTACGGTGATTTTCTCCGGGTCAAAGAGCTCTGCGATGACGCTTCCCCATCCCCACATACCGTCTTCATCCTTGTCCTCATTCTTGACTGTGCTGTCTCCGATTGTGAAGAGAACAGGCTTTCCCGGCTGACGGGTGCGCCCTGTGATGGTGTCAACAGGGAAGGGTAGGAGATAGTCTTTAAGCTCGACGCCCTCCAAAGCTGCGATTCCCTCAGCTGCTGATTGAGCATTGACTTTAGCACCAAATGCTGACGTATGGATTCGGTCAATATAGAACATTGTCTTCACCTTATCCTTGCCGAATTTCTCGAATTTTGTGGCTGTGATGTCGTTGAGGTCAACGAATGGTACATTCTCTGCTTCTGCTACCTGTTTTGCCCAAAGGCCGAATGTCTGGTTTACACGAGTGACTTTTGTACTGTCCTTGTCGTCAAATGCCAAACGCGGAGTAAGTGAGAATAGAATTGGATGAGCACCCTTGGCTTTAACCTCACGAACGTAGCGGCGCATATATTCTCCGTATGAGTAGACAGTATCGCGTACACCGGTTTCTTTAATGACTACAGGCATAACTTCATCCCCGATTCCTTTGATTGTAGCCCGGGCACGTCCGCTGTCGAACGGACCATTGTCGTTATGTCCCAACTCGATTATCACCCAGTCACCGGGGCGAACGCCTTCCAATACATCTTTCCAGAGTACATTGTAGAAAGTGCGGCTGCTCATACCCCCGAGTGCATGATTCTCAACCGTTATCTTGCTTTTGTCGAAGAAGTCAGGAGCATAATATCCCCATCCCCACTGGCCGTTATCGCCGTTTCCGAGCGTACCGGTTCTCATGGTTGAGTTTCCCACAAGGAAAAGCACCGGGTTATTTCCGATTCTTGAACTGCCCGACACCGGACGAGCAGTCCTTGCCTTATTGATGCTGTCAGGTGTATTGTCAACCACCTGATTGACATCCGGCATAGATTGCGGCTTATTGTCTTGTACAGCGGCAATGCCTAATGCTGCGCAAGCAAGTCCCGCTACCGAGAAAAATTGCTTGATATGTTTCATATATATTCTATATATTTTTTAGGTTAATTTTATTTTAAGTTGTTTTGTATATGTTTGAATTGCTCAGCTCGGAGAGCTGTTATTGTGTCGAAACCCCAGGCTTCAGCCTGGGGAAGCCTGACAAATGCTCAGCAGCCTCGGAGAGGCGATTTGTCCAAGTGAGTGATTCGGTTGTCATATATTATTATATTTCCACATTCTCACAATCAAACATCACGATCTTCTCGATCCCCGGCTCCAACTTTGCATTGATATCATCAATCTTTGAATCCTTTACATCGTCAAGCACGACTGCAGGTCGATATTCCGGCTTGTCATAGGAGAAAGTAAGGTTATTCGCATGGAGGCCGACGACGTGTCGAGCATAAAGCCCATAAGCCGGTGTCTCTCCGGCAAATTTCGGTTCGGGATAGTTAGTCCCTTGTTCCCTGTAATCCTTGTTAACGAGTTCCTTAGCACCCCCTCCACGGAATTGCAGACGGATATTATTGAGCCATACATTTCTGACAGGTTCCTCCGGCATCCCTGTCACGATAATCGAGCATAGCGAGTCGCAGTCATCTGCAACTACATTCGAAATCTGTATGTCACGGGCTGATGATTTTCGGGTCACTTCCTTCGGTCCACGGTTGCGGCACCCCGTTGTGATATAGATAGGGTAGTGGTGTACGTGGCTCATCGTGATATTTGAGACGGTGATGTTTTCCATTATACCCTGATCCACTTCCTCGAATGCGAGGCCGCTTGAATAATTGAAAGTACTGTTGGATAGCGTTATGTTGCGATATCCTCCGTTCGACTCCGTTCCAAGTTTGAATCGGCCGCATACCCAGTTCACTTTCTCAGGTATATAACTGCCGTCGAGCAATGAGCCACATTTATAGCCTGTAACATTACAGTTAGTGACGGCAATATGCTCGCACAGCACAGGTTTCTTTAGCGCATACGAACTTTTGAGTACGATGGCATCATCATGAGGAGTATTGACCTTGCAATTGGTTACCGTCATGTATTTGCAGCAGTCGATGTCTATGCCGTCTCTATTCGTATCTATAGTGAGATTGTCAAGTGTCGAGATGTCGCATCCTGTCATGATTACTGCGAAGTGTCCTCCTCTATATACTGTGAAATCTCTCAGCGTTACCCTCCTACATTGCTTAAGTGCGATAGCCTTGTCGCCTGTGCCTATAGAACCACCCTGAAGATTGCCCGCTCTTTCTGTATCTTTTTTAGTAAGTCCCTCCCCGTCTATCATGCCGGAGCCGGTGATGCTTATATTTTCCTGACCTTCTGCCCAAATTAGTGAATTATGAAAGAATGTGTGCCCGCCGTCTTGATACTGAGGAAAATCACCCCATTCCTCGCTCTCATCGTAAGCTTTCATTTCAGCCGGTGCTGCCAATATGACGCATCCTGGAGAAAGATGCAGCTCAATGTTTGATTTAAGGCGAATGCTACCGCTAAGGAATGTTCCCGCAGGCAGAAAAACCTGTCCTCCCCCTTCAGCTACAGCCGCCTCGATAGTGGCATTGATGGCAGGAGAGTCAAGGGTCTTTCCATCCCCTTTTGCTCCGAAGTCCGTAACATTGAATACTCCTCCGGCATACGATAATATAGCGGAAGAAAGAAAGGCTGCCGCCAGCAATTGTCTCATTGTCTATGTCAGGTTTAGTTATTCAAACGCAAAATTAATCATTTTTTCCCAAACCATCAATCTTTTCCTCAAATTTGCGGTCTTATTCAGCTGGTTTTATCCTCTTCCTGATTGCAGATATGAACCCCTCAATGTCTGCAGGGTTGAAATAAACAGGAAAGACACTCTTTATCCATGCGCGGTTAAAAGTAATCAATACTCCTTCCGGAGGATATAATTCATCACCTCTGATGTTGAGTACAATCGGGAATGTAGCGTATTTCTTTTCGACATCCGTAATAGTTGCCGGTTCTATGGTTTTGATTTCATTTATTGGATAACTTACTTCCTTTTTTCCTTTGAATTTACATTTCAATTGGCCATCGGAACTGATCTCCAGATAACTCCCTTTTGCCAATCTTCTTACGGATAACATACCAATAATGGTCGTAATAAGGATTACGAAGACATAGATACAGGTAAACCATAAGCTTAATCTAATATTAACGGCA
>JAIDTO010000278.1 GCA_029060625.1 Muribaculaceae bacterium
GAAACAATGGCAAAGATCATTAAATTCAACATACAGGCTCGTGAAGAGCTTAAGAAAGGTGTCGACGCTCTTGCCGATGCCGTTAAGGTTACACTTGGCCCTAAGGGCCGCAACGTCATCATCGAGAAGAAATTCGGTGCTCCCCACATCACCAAGGATGGTGTGACTGTAGCTAAGGAAATCGAACTCGAGAATGCTTTTGAGAACATGGGTGCCCAGCTCGTGAAGGAAGTGGCTTCCAAGACCGGCGACCAGGCAGGTGACGGCACAACCACCGCTACTGTCCTTGCTCAGGCTATCGTGACTGAAGGCCTGAAGAATGTTGCTGCAGGTGCCAATCCTATGGATCTCAAGCGCGGTATCGACAAAGCCGTATCCAAAGTAGTGGAAGGCATCAAGGGAATGAGCCAGGAAGTAGACGACGATATGGCTAAGATCGAGAATGTAGCTCGTATTTCAGCTAACAACGATGAAGAAATCGGTCGTCTCATCGCTGAGGCTATGAAGAAAGTAAAGAAAGAAGGTGTCATCACTGTCGAAGAGGCTAAGGGTACCGAGACTACAGTTGATGTAGTGGAAGGTATGCAGTTCGACCGTGGCTACATCAGCCCTTATTTCGTGACAAATTCCGAGAAGATGGAATGCGAGATGGATTCTCCTTTCATCCTCCTCTATGATAAGAAGATTTCCAACCTCCAGGAGATGCTCCCGATCCTTGAGGCTGTGGCACAGACTGGTCGTCCTCTCCTCATCATCGCTGAGGACGTCGACAATGAGGCTCTTGCAACTCTCGTTGTAAACCGTCTCCGCGGTTCACTCAAGATCTGCGCTGTTAAGGCTCCGGGCTTCGGCGACCGTCGTAAGGAAATGCTTGAGGATATCGCTATCCTTACCGGTGGCAATGTGATCAGCGAAGTCAAGGGTATGCAGCTCAAGCAGGCTACTGTCAACGATCTCGGTACGGCTGAGAAGGTGACTGTCAACAAAGACAATACCACCATAGTCAACGGTGCAGGCTCAAAGGATGCTATTGATGCACGCGTTGCTCAGATCAAGGCTCAGATTGAGACCACAACTTCTGAATATGACAAGGAGAAACTCCACGAGCGTCTTGCAAAACTCGCAGGTGGCGTTGCAGTACTCTACATTGGAGCTCCCTCTGAAGTAGAGATGAAGGAGAAGAAAGACCGCGTAGACGATGCTCTCAGCGCTACACGTGCAGCTATCGCAGAAGGTATTGTCCCGGGCGGTGGCGTGGCATACATCCGTTGCCTCAACGCTCTTGACGAACTTAAGGGTGAAAACAACGATGAGACCACAGGTATCGCTATTATCCGTCGTGCTATCGAGGAACCGCTCCGTCAGATCGTAGCTAATGCAGGCCTTGAAGGTGCTGTGATCGTGCAGAAAGTGAAGGAAGGCACCGGCGACTTCGGCTACAATGCCCGCACCGACAGCTATGAGAATTTCTTCGCTACAGGCGTCATTGATCCTGCCAAGGTGACTCGCGTTGCCCTTGAGAATGCAGCCAGCATCGCCGGTATGTTCTTGACTACTGAATGCGTGATCGCAGACAAGAAGGAAGATAACACCGTGCCCCCGATGCCCGCAGGCGGCATGCCCGGCATGATGTAATATCTCCATCTAAGAAATATCAAGAGGCAGGGGGCGAGAATCGTTTTCCCTGCCTCCTTTATTAATTGCATTCTTTGCCCCTCTGCGCTCTCAGCGTGACATTTTTGGCACGACATTTGTTATACCTAAAGAAAGAAAGACAAAACAGATATAAATGAAAAACGACTATTCAAAGCAATTCAGACCCATTTTGGAGCATGCCTACAACATCGCTCAGGAATTTGACTCTAAAGTCATCGTCTGCGAGCACTTTGTTCTCGCCGCCCTGAGAGATGAAAACGGATATGCCCTGAAGATTCTGAAACAACTCCGCATCCCCATCGACAAGATGCGTAAGGAGGTGGAAGACTATATCGCGGATCTCGTCAACTCCGGAGAGTCCACTACCCTCTTCGAGCAGCAATACCGCATCAGCCTTCCTGCCGTGCGCCATCTGCAACTTGCCACTTCCGAGGCTCGAAAGATGCACGCATCCGTAATCGGTGGCGAGCACATTTTGCTTGCTCTCATCCACGATCAGCGTTCTATGGATAGTGAGTTCCTGAAAGAATTCAAGGAGAAATATCTCAATTTTGACATATCTATTCAATCTATCGGACCGGGGCAAATTCCTCCATTCCCCTTCGGACAGAAGGACAACAATGAGGATGCTCCGGAGATGGATGATGAAGATGAAGACGAATTTGAGCCAACGGCACAGCCCGGGGCAAAGTCAAGAAGCAATTCCAAAGGAAAGGAAAAGTCAGACACCCCGGCACTTGACAGGTTTGGCTATGATATGACCAAGAGCGCAGCCGAAGGTCGTCTTGACCCGGTAGTGGGTCGTGAGACGGAAATCGAACGCCTTGCCCAGATTCTTTCTCGTCGCAAGAAAAACAATCCGGTTCTCATCGGGGAGCCCGGTGTCGGTAAATCTGCTATCGTTGAAGGTCTTGCTCTCAGGATCAACCAGCGAAAGGTGAGCCGCGTGCTTTTCAATAAGCGCGTGATCGGCCTTGACATGGCAGGAATGCTTGCCGGCACCAAATATCGCGGACAGTTTGAGGAACGAATCAAGGCTGTTCTCGACGAGCTCCAGAAGAATCCTGACATTATCCTCTTCATCGACGAGATTCACACCATAGTTGGTGCAGGTGGGGCTCCCGGCACGATGGATGCCGCCAATATGCTCAAGCCGGCACTTGCTCGTGGTGAGATCCAGTGCATAGGTGCCACCACGCTCGATGAATACCGAAAGAACATTGAGAAAGACGGTGCGTTGGAACGCAGGTTCCAGAAAGTGATCGTTGAGCCAACTACTCCCGAGGAGACCCTCGAGATTCTCAATCAGGTGAAGTCAAAATATGAGGATCACCACAACGTGATCTATACTGATGAGGCACTCAAGGCTTGTGTGGAACTCACCGAACGCTACGTGAGCGATCGCAATTTCCCTGATAAGGCTCTCGACGCCCTCGACGAGGCAGGCAGCCGCGTGCATATCAGCAACATCACTGTTCCTGAAGAACTGGATGCTCTTGAAAACGAGATTGCCCTGACTACTGAGCAGAAACTCAAGGCTGCCAATGAGCAGGATTTTGCCAAGGCAAAGGAACTTCGCGATCGGGAGACTTCCCTTAAGGCTGAACTCGAACAAATGAAGAGCAAGTGGGAGGCAAAACTCGACAAGGATCGCCAGACAGTCGACGATGAGAAGGTGGCAGAGGTTGTGGCCATGATGACAGGTGTTCCTACCCAACGTATTGCCCAGACTGAAGGCAACCGCCTTCTTGAGATGGGTAATACTCTTCAGGGATCAGTCATTGGCCAGGATGAAGCTATCAAGAAAGTTGTCAAGGCTATCCAGCGCAATCGTATTGGTCTCAAAGATCCTGAAAAGCCAATCGGTGTGTTCATGTTCCTTGGGCCTACAGGTGTCGGCAAGACCCATCTTGCAAAGAAACTCGCCGAGTATCTCTTCGACAGCACTGATGCCTTGATCCGGGTAGACATGAGTGAATACATGGAGAAGTTCACGGTCAGCCGTCTCGTTGGTGCTCCTCCGGGATATGTAGGATATGAAGAGGGTGGACAGCTCACTGAGAAAGTACGTCGCCGTCCTTACTCTGTTGTGCTTCTCGATGAGATTGAGAAAGCTCATCCCGACGTATTCAACCTACTCCTTCAGGTGATGGATGAAGGACGTCTTACCGATTCTCTCGGGCGGCGCATTGACTTTAAGAACACGATCATAATCATGACATCGAATGTCGGCAGCCGCCAGCTTAAGGATTTCGGCACGTCAGGGGTCGGCTTCAACACTGCAGCCGACGACAAGAAGCAAGCCCAGGGTGTGATATCAAAAGCACTCAACAGAGCATTCTCCCCGGAGTTCCTCAACCGAATCGACGACATTGTCATGTTCGATCAGCTCGACAAGGAGGCGATTTTCAAGATCATCGATGTTGAGCTCGCTGATTTCTACGGCAGGGTCATGAAACTCGGTTATGAACTGAAGCTTTCAGATGAAGCCAAGGAATTCATTGCCACCAAGGGATACGACAAGAACTTCGGTGCGCGTCCCCTTAAACGCGCCATCCAGAAGTATCTTGAAGATGACCTCGCCGAGCTTCTGCTGAAGCTCAATGCCGACGGCAAGCTTGGCGGAGTGATTGAAGTCAGCAGAAAGGATCCCGACTCCGAGCGTCTCGACTTCGACTACAAAGACCCCTGTGCCTGAACCTTGCCCCTTTACTCTTTACTCTTAAAAAAGGACGGCGCGTGGATTTTTTTCACGCGCCGGCCGTTTTTTTTGCATATTTTAGTT
>JAIDTO010000279.1 GCA_029060625.1 Muribaculaceae bacterium
ATTGCGTCAAGGAACTTGCCGATCGTCTCACGCGAAACCACATTACGCTGAGCCAACGAACCGAAGCATACAGCCTTAGTCTTCTTTGCCAAGCCTTCGAGAGCCTCGTTGAAAGGGATATTGTCCCACGCTACATTCTCCTTGATGTCATAGATAGGAATGCCTGCCTCGTCGAGTTCTACCTGAACCGTACCAGTGGGATAAGGCACCACCGAAATAAGCTGGTTAAGACCCTTGGATGTGAAATTATCAAGAATCTCCTTGCCGAGATGATCGTCGCCTACTGCACTGACTACACAGCTCGGGAGTCCGAATTGCGACACATGATATGCGAAGTTTGCGGGAGCCCCGCCAATTTTCTTTCCTTCAGGAAGGATGTCCCACAGGGCCTCACCCATTCCAACTACAAAGTCTTTCATGAATATATATTGTTTAGTTTTGATTTGTTAAGTTATCCATGATTTATCATGATACATCATGATACACCATGATAAATCATGTAAGATTCAATTATGCATTATGAATTATGCATTATGAATTGATTACGCATTCTTAATCTTAAGCGTATAGAACGCCAAATAGATCACACCAAGAGTCATAACTGCCACTGCGCCTGCCACCCCTACTGCATCCTGGGCGAAACCCATGCAGAGAGGGAACACAGTGCCTCCGAAAAGACCCATGATCATAAGGCCGGAGACCTCGTTCTTCTCCTTCGGCTGGCGGTTGAGAGCCTGTGCGAATACCACGCTGAAGATATTCGAGTTGCCGAAACCGATACATGCAATAGCAGCAAGCACAAGGAACTGCGATGACGCTATGAAGAGCCCGATCATACCGAGCATCATGCAGAAGACACTGAAGGCGAAGAAAGACTTGGCAGACATCTTAGCGAGGATGAAGGAGCCGAGCAGACAGCCGCCTGTGCGGAAATAGAAATAGATCTGAGTGCCTATCACCGCGTCTTCCACGCTAAGGCCGAAGCGTTCGGTAAGTATCTGCGGCGCGAAGGTATTGGTGCCCACATCGATGCCCACGTGACACATTATGCCAAGGAAGCAAAGCAGGACGAAAGGTATGCGAAGAAGCACTACACACTCCTTGAAACCTGTCACCTTATCCGGCTGTTCCTCTGCGATGGGAGTTGCTCCGAGAGCAGCGATGGAGAGAAGGCAGACAGCAGCGAAGATTGGGAACACGACTCTCCATTCAAGTCCGAAGGTAGGCATCACCATGGCAGCACCCCAAGCCATCAAATAGGGAGCGAGAAGGGATGCAAGAGCCTTCACGAACTGACCGAAAGTAAGGGTCGAGGCAAGGCGGTCAGGATTGATGAGACCCGAAACAAGTGGATTGAGCGATGTCTGCATCACAGCATTCCCGATACCGAGCAGAGAGAAGGCGATTAGCATTGTGTAGTATCCGGTATGGAACATCGGAATCACGAGCGATACGAGTGTAAGGAGCAGCGAGAGGAGAACGGTCTTCTTTCGCCCTATCTTATTCATCAGTATGCCCGTAGGCACCGAGAAGATCAGAAACCAGAAGAAAACGAGGGAGGGGATGAAACCGGCTTGAGCGCCCGAGAGATTGAGGTCGACCTTCACGAAATTAGTGGCTGAGCCCACGAGGTCTACGAAACCCATCGAGAAGAAGCAGAGCATGACCGGGATGATCTGCATCATGAAGGATTTGCGGTCGGTTGCGACTGATTGGGGTGCTGTATTCTGTGCCATTGCTGTATTCAATGATAAATTATTAATGATTAATTTTGGAAAATCTTTATGGTAGGGACGCACGGTTCGTGCGTCCTGTGCTGTCTGAGGAGTTGCGTAGCCCCTGAAGACTTAAGACTGAAGACTGAAGACCTTCAAGTTGGATATTTTAGACTTTCCTCCTGTAGAAGAAACGGAGAAACTGCTGTATGGTTCGACAGGGAACACGAGATTAGTCATGACAAACTGACCGTCGTTGCCGAATACCTCGATGCTTGACTTGTCGACGAATATGCGAAGCGAAATTCTGCCATTGGTCTCAAATGTCGGGGAAACTGTCACTGCAGGGAAGTTCTCACTGAAATCTACGATTCCACTCTCACGGCGGTCAAACGACAAGGTATGCTTTTCTGAATCATATACCATGTCCACCTTATTGCCGGCTTTGTTGGAGAGAGTCAAAGTCACCACATCTTTTCCTGCTACATCGATGTCGAGAAGTATCTCGCATATTCCGTTGTTGGCAGAGGGGAGAGCAAAGCTAACGGGATTCTTGCCGGCCTTTACGCTTCCCTTGCTGAGCGTGAGTTTCCCTCTGAGTGCGGAAAGTTCCGGAGATGGGGCGCTCGAAGCATAAATCTGTCCGTCCGGTCCCTTGAAAAGACCTATCTCTCGCGGAAGGGTGTTCGCACTGCGGAATTGTTTGGTGGGCACATCTGCTGCATACTGCCAGTTGCTCATCCAGCCTATGGCAGTGCGTCGGCCATCGGGGGCGTCGCTCCAGCTTACGAGGGCATAGTTGTCTTTGCCGAAGTCAAGCCATTTGGTAGGCACGTTGCCCTGGGCATCGGTGTCTGCCTTGAAGGTCTTGCCATCCCAGTCGCCGGTGAAGTACTGGATTGCCGAGCCACCGAATGGGCCACCGGGATTAATGTTGCATATCAAGACCCATTTCTTCTCATTGGTGCCTTCCACAGGGAGTTGGAATAGGTCGGGGCATTCCCACACTCCGTCCTGGCATCCGAGTCCTTTGCCAAAACTGCTTTGAAGAGTCCATGTCTTAAGGTCAGGAGATGTGAAGAAAAGCATCTCATGGTCAAGGGCGTGCGCTAATACGAGGTTCCATTCCTTTGTCTCCGGATTCCAGAACATATTCGGGTCGCGAGCCTCGCTTTCAAGTGTGAGGATTGGATTGCCGTCATATTTGGTGAAGGTCATTCCGTTGTCGCTGCTGTGTGCAAGACTCTGCATCTGGCTGGTGCCCGCAGATGTGAAAAGCGCTATAACTGCATCCTTGCCAAAACCTGCAGTACCCTCATGGTCTATTACACTGCTTCCGCTGAAAATGGAGCCGAGTCCGTCCGGACGAATGGCAATTGGCTCATGGTTCCAATTGATAAGGTCTTTAGTGGTGGAATGTGCCCATGTCATGTTCTGCCACTTTGATCCATAAGGATTATACTGATAATAGAGATGCCAGACGCCATCTTTGTAGAACATTCCATTGGGGTCGTTCATCCAGCCATATAGAGGTGCGTGGTGAAACGCCGGGCGATACTTCTGCTCATTGTCCTGTATGTCAAGGGTCTCTGTGAGGGTCAGCCCTTTCCAGCATGCATCTTCTTTTGCCTCGCGCACTGAGCTGCGTCCCTGAGGGGTCACTACATCAAGAGTAACTTTTTTCCCTTTATATGGAGAAAGGTCGAATGGCACGAGGTAATCAGTCTTGGACTTTGCAAGACGCACGTAGATTGTCTCGGCGATTTTTCCGTCTACAAGCACATTGATGCGGGCATCATCGATATTTTCCTGCACAGGGAGCATCAGATACTGATCTCCACC
>JAIDTO010000028.1 GCA_029060625.1 Muribaculaceae bacterium
TTAGGAGATTACTTCTTACGTCTTTCAATGATGTACTTCGAAGAGTGCTTCTTCTTATTGCGAGTCTTAAGACCCTTAGCGTAAAGACCTGTGCGGCTACGGGGATGACCACCTGACTGGCGACCTTCACCACCACCCATGGGGTGATCGACAGGGTTCATAACGACACCACGGTTGTGGGGGCGACGGCCGAGCCAGCGGCTGCGACCAGCCTTACCACTCTGTTCGAGAGCATGGTCGGAATTACCGACAACGCCGACAGTAGCGCGGCAAGTAAGAAGCACTTTGCGAGTTTCACCTGAAGGAAGCTTGATGATAGCGTAATTTCCTTCACGAGAAGTCAGCTGAGCGAAAGCACCGGCTGAGCGCACCATAGCGGCACCCTGACCGGGGCGAAGTTCGATACAATGGATAAGAGTACCTACGGGAATCTTAGCGAGGGGGAGAGCGTTGCCCACTTCAGGAGCCACGTCTTCGCCGCTAACCACTTTCTGGCCAACCTCAAGGCCGTTGGGGGCGATGATGTAAGCTTTTGAGCCGTCTACATAGTAAAGGAGAGCGATGTTGGCAGATCTGTTAGGATCATACTCGATGCTCTTCACGACAGCCTCAACATTGTCGTAGTTTCTCTTGAAATCGATGAGACGCAATTTTCTCTTGTGGCCACCACCGCGATAGCGAGTGCTGAGAGCGCCGCTTGAGTTGCGACCACCGGTGGAACGCTTTCCAACGGTAAGAGACTTTTCCGGTGCGTTAGCAGTGGATTTACGCACGATCTTCTTTCCATCAGCATCGACGCCGAGGAACTCTTCGCGCTTGAACACACCGATAATCTTGTGCCTTTGGCCCGGAGTAGTGGGCTTGAATTTTTTAACTGCCATTTCTTTTAGATGTTGCTGTAGTAGTCAATAGTCTGACCGTCGGCCACAGTCACGTATGCCTTCTTGTAGGCGGGACGCTGGCCGCGGATGATACCTGTGCGGGTGTAGCGCTGTTTGCGCTTTCCTGCATAGACGCAAGTGCTCACGTTAGTCACGCGGACATTGTAGAGCTTCTCTACAATATCTTTGATCTGAAACTTGTTGGCTTCGGGAGATACGGCAAATACGTAGCAATTCTCCTTTTCGCTGAGGGCGGTAGCCTTTTCAGTCATGAGAGGTTTGATATTGATATCCATTTTTCGTTCTCCTTAAGTTTAGAATTCGTTGCAAACGTTTACGCTGTCTTCAGTAAGGATGATAGCGTCGTTGTTAAGCACTGTGAAAGCGTTGAGATCCTTAGCCTGAGCCATAAGAGCGTTGGGCACGTTGCGGACAGAGAGAAGGACATTCTTATCGTAGTCAGCGAAAACGAGAAGCACCTTCTTGTCTTCGAGCTTGAAGCTCTTAGCGAGGTTGATGTAGCTCTTAGTCTTGGGAGCATCGAAAGTGAAGTTTTCCACTACGATGAGCTTCTGGTCGTTGGCACGAGAAGTGAGGGCAATGCGACGAGCGAGAGCCTTCTGCTTCTTGTTGAGTTTAGAGCGGTAGTCGCGAGGACGGGGACCAAACACTGTGCCACCACCACGAAGGAGCGGAGAGTTGATGTCGCCACGACGAGCGCCGCCACCACCCTTCTGGCGACCGAGCTTACGGGTAGAACCCGAAACTTCGCTGCGTTCCTTTGACTTGTGAGTACCCTGACGCTGGTTAGCGAGATACTGCTTAACATCGAGATAGAGAGTGTGCTCAGCGTTTCCTAAAGTCAGGTCGCGACCAAACACTTCGTCGTTGAGGACGACTTTACGTCCGGTATCTTCACCTTTGATATTAAAAACTGCTAATTCCATTATTCCTCTACTATAACGATTGAACCTTTTGCTCCGGGGATGGAGCCTTTGATCACTAACAGGTTGTGCTCAGGAAGCACCTTGATAACCTGGAGATTCTGAACAGTGACGCGTTCGTTGCCCATCTGGCCGGCCATACGGAGGCCCTTGAAAACCTTAGCGGGATAAGAACAAGCACCGATAGAACCGGGAGCGCGGAGACGGTTGTGCTGACCGTGAGTAGCCTGGCCTACACCACCGAAACCATGACGCTTAACAACGCCCTGGAATCCTTTACCCTTTGATGTTCCAACAACATCTACAAAAGCGCCCTCCTGAAAGAGGTCGACAGTGAGAGTCTGACCCAATTCGGGAAGAGTCTCAAAAGATTTGAACTCGGCCAAGTGTCTCTGGGGAGCCACACCGGCTTTCTTGAAGTGACCAGCCTCGGGCTTATTGGTGTGCTTTTCCTTTTTTTCCTGGAAGCCCACCTGGACAGCCTGATAACCGTCGTTCTCAAGAGTCTTCACCTGAGTGACAACGCAGGGACCAACTTCGATAACAGTGCACGGCACGTTTTTGCCGTCGGCACTGAAAACGGATGTCATTCCGATTTTTTTTCCTAATAATCCTGGCATTTCTTTGAAAAAATTATTGAATTTTAGCTGAGTGGGAAGCAAAAGCTCCCCACCAGTAAAAGAGAATTTTTGGGGATAATCTAATAATTTAGACCTTGATGCTTACGTCAACGCCGCTGGGGAGCTCAAGCTTCATGAGAGCATCAACAGTCTTAGTAGTGCTTCCATCGATGTCGATGAGACGCTGATAGCTGCTGAGCTGGAACTGCTCACGGGATTTCTTATTGACGAAAGTAGAACGGTTGACTGTGAAGATGCGTTTGTGGGTAGGAAGGGGAATTGGACCCTTAACTACTGCGCCGGTAGCCTTCACTGTCTTTACGATCTTCTCGGCAGACTTGTCGACGAGGTTGTGATCGTAGCTCTTCAGTTTGATTCTAATTTTTTGGCTCATATTATTGAAGATCTTTAATTACTTGATGAGGTCTACACGGCCGTTGCATTCTGTGAGCACAGCCTTAGCGATAGAATTGGAGACTTCAGCATAGTGGCTGAAAGACATGGTGGAAGTGGCGCGGCCTGAAGTGATGGTGCGGAGGGCAGTCACATAGCCGAACATTTCAGCAAGCGGAGCCTTAGCCTTCACGATACGGGCACCGCTGCGGCTTGTCTCCATACCCTCTACCTGGCCACGGCGCTTGTTAAGGTCGCCGATCACGTCGCCCATAGACTCTTCGGGAGTCACAACCTCCACGCTCATGATAGGCTCCATGAGAACCGGACCTGCCTTCTCACTACCTTTCTTGAAGCCCTGGATAGCAACGAGCTCGAATGAGAGCTGGTCGGAATCGACAGGGTGGAAAGAACCATCAAGAAGAGTCACCTTGAGGCGCTCTACAGGATAGCCGGCAAGAACACCATTCTTCATAGCAGTCTGGAAGCCCTTCTGGACAGAGGGGATATATTCCTTAGGCACGTTACCACCCTTCACCTCATCCACGAACTGGAGAGAACCAACAAAATCGTCGTCGGCGGGCTCCATACGGAAGATGATGTCGGCAAACTTACCGCGACCACCAGTCTGCTTCTTGAATACCTCGCGGCCTTCGTAAGGCTTGGTGATTGCCTCCTTGTAAGTAACCTGAGGACGGCCCTGGTTACATTCAACCTTAAACTCACGACGGAGACGGTCGATAATAATATCGAGGTGGAGCTCACCCATACCGCTGATGACAGTCTGACCTGTCTCCTCATTGGTCTCAACGCGGAATGTCGGGTCTTCTTCAGCAAGCTTCTGGAGGCCAACACCGAGTTTATCAAGGTCTTTCTGAGTCTTAGGCTCAACAGCGATACCGATAACGGGATCGGGGAATTCCATAGCCTCGAGAACGATAGGAGCATTTTCATCGCAGAGAGTATCACCAGTGCGGATATCCTTGAAACCTACGCCAGCACCGATATCACCGCAACCGATGCGCTCCATAGGATTCTGCTTATTGGAGTGCATCTGGAACAGACGTGAGATACGCTCTTTCTTGCCACTGCGAGAGTTGAGGCAGTAGCTACCGGCGTCAACGTTTCCTGAATAAACACGGAAGAACACGAGACGGCCTACATATGGGTCAGTAGCAATCTTGAATGCGAGGGCACACATCGGGGCCTCGGGAGAGGGCTCACGGGTAAGGATCTCGTCGGGATCATCGACAGCGTGGCCTTCGACTGCACCGCTGTCTTCAGGAGAAGGAAGATAAGCGCAGACAGCATCAAGAAGAGTCTGCACACCTTTATTCTTGAAAGAAGAGCCGCAGATCATCGGGTTGATCTCCATAGCGAGAGTACCCTTACGGATAGCAGCCTTGATCTCGTCGACAGTGATAGTGGAAGGATCGTCGAAGTATTTCTCCATGAGAGCATCGTCGAGCTCAGCGAGAGTCTCGAGCATCTTGTCGCGATACTGCTCAGCCTCAGGGAGGAGGTTAGCAGGGATCTCTTCAACGGAGTATTCAGCACCCATGCTCTCGTCGTGCCAGAAGATAGCCTTCATAAGCACGAGGTCGATAACACCCTTGAAAGTTTCCTCAGCACCGATAGGGAGCTGAATTGGAAGGGGGTTAGCGCCGAGGACATCTTTCACCTGGCGGCAAACCTCAAGGAAGTTAGCGCCGGAGCGGTCCATCTTATTTACATAACCGATACGGGGGACATTATACTTGTCGGCCTGACGCCAGACAGTCTCAGACTGAGGCTCTACGCCACCAACTGCACAGAAAGTAGCTACGGCGCCGTCGAGCACGCGAAGAGAGCGTTCAACCTCAACAGTGAAGTCAACGTGTCCCGGAGTGTCGATAAGGTTGATTTTATATTTATTACCCTGATAGTTCCAGAACGTAGTGGTAGCAGCGGAAGTGATAGTGATACCGCGTTCCTGCTCCTGCTCCATCCAGTCCATAGTGGCAGCACCGTCGTGCACCTCACCGATCTTGTGAGTAAGACCTGTATAGAAAAGGATACGTTCGGAAGTAGTGGTCTTACCGGCATCGATATGGGCCATGATGCCGATATTGCGAGTTAACTGAAGGTTGTCGTGTTTAGCCATTTGTTAAATCCGAATTAGAATCTGAAATGAGCGAATGCGCGGTTGGCCTCAGCCATACGGTGCATGTCTTCCTTACGCTTGAAAGCGCCACCCTGGTCGTTGAAAGCGTCGACGATTTCGGCAGCGAGTTTGTCTGCCATAGTCTTTCCGCCACGTTTGCGGGCATAGATGATAAGATTCTTCATGGAGATAGACTCCTTGCGGTCAGCGCGGATCTCAGTAGGTACCTGGAAAGTTGCGCCGCCGACACGGCGAGACTTAACCTCCACCTGAGGAGTGACATTTTCAAGAGCCTTCTTCCAGATTTCCAGAGCGCTCTTCTCCTCGTTGGGGAGTTTAGACTTCACGATTTCAAGTGCGGAATAGAAGATAGTGTAGGAAGTGTTCTTCTTTCCGTCGTACATGAGATGGTTGACAAACTTTGTCACTCTCACGTCGTGAAAAACGGGATCAGGGAGGATCACACGTTTTTTCGGCTTAGCTTTTCTCATTGCTTGATGTTTAAGTTTTGATTTTGGCTGCTTTGATGAAAACTTCAACGCACTTTGGGAACTCCTCTCGGAGCGCCGGATGGGCGTTTACTCAACCACATAGCTGTCAAAGAATCAAAAACCGGTTAAAGATAAATGATTTCTTGCTGACAGCTTATTATTTCTTAGCTGCCTTAGGACGCTTTGCACCATATTTGGAGCGGCGCTGAGTACGGCCCTGCACACCTGCAGTATCGAGAGTGCCGCGAACGATGTGGTAGCGAACACCCGGGAGGTCCTTCACACGACCGCCGCGCACCATGACGATAGAGTGCTCCTGGAGGTTGTGGCCTTCACCCGGGATGTAGGAGTTGACTTCCTTACCGTTGGTGAGGCGTACACGAGCCACCTTACGCATAGCCGAGTTAGGCTTTTTCGGGGTCGTGGTGTACACACGCACGCACACACCGCGACGCTGCGGACATGAATCCAAAGCCGGCGACTTGCTCTTGTCGACGAGGGCAACGCGTCCTTTTCTTACTAATTGCTGAATTGTAGGCATTTTAGTTTGTTAAAAATTAAAAAATATCTAAAATATATTCTTATTATAATCATTTTGGGACTTCCGCAAGCCAAAGACTTGCAAAAGAAGCACGCCCTAAGGCTTTCATACGCATACCATAAAACCACACTAACAAATTAATCTTTAATTTGTTAGCGAAATATATGGGTGTTTCTTGCCCTAAGACGATGCAAAGTTACAAAATTTCAGTGAATTATGCAAATAATAATTGAGTTAAGTTTCGGTTAAGTTTTGGCATTAAGAATAGGTAGCTGTTTTTGTGGGGATGCTTTTGTCAGACGAGAAATATAGGCTCAGAACTTTTTTCGGTGTATTCGATGGGGAACTTGCAGATGGGCGCGGAATTGTAATTGCGGCATTTACATGATACATGTCTTTTTCGTATGTAGACAAAAAAGCTAAATACAATATTCCACATAAATAAGATACGAACATGTTAACAACAGAATAGCAGCAAGTAGTGAGAGAATATCTATACGTAAGGTATACCACATTTTCCGTAGTTTTACAAATGGAAGTGACCATACAAACAAATTTACAATATAGATTCCGAATAAAATGGCATCCCCACGAAAGTAGTATGAACACATTTCACCATCTACCCCAGATTCTATCACTACTCCTCTCAGCCAATCCATTGGTGCCGGAATACAAGCCATAAAAGTTATTATCCATAGGCAAGATCTAATTACAATAAATATAAATTTCTGTAAAGCAAATATATATTTATTTTTACCTTGGGACAACTTAAGATAAACTTCCTTAAAATTCAACATCATAGTTTAATTTATATCTTTGTTTGCGATCTCATTTGTGCTGACTAAGGATATCACATCGAGTTTTAAATAGGATGCTATCGGTTGTTTCGAAAAGATTATTATCAATTGGCTGTTCATTCAATCTCTTTTGGGGATCGAGATGCTTGTCCACTATAAAATATTTCTTATTGCCATCAATGGCGTTGACGACAGTGATTGCAAGGTGATCAGGGAATCTGATAACTTCCTGAACACTTTCCAATCTTTCTCCTGTGATGGTATCGAAAGCGTTTGAGTATTTAGTAGGAACTACATAGTCCAATACATAACTTTTTGACGACAAAAATACATCATAGGCAGTGGGATGTGAAAATGTGGCATATATGTACAAGTTCTTCCCTAAAGGATGCTCAGCCCATCCAAAAGCCTCTATTGCTATGATGAAGGAGAACACAGAAATTGTAACAGATATAAATAGCCACAAAATCCATTTGAATATGGAAAACAAGATATATTTCATATAATTTTTTTATTAATTGAGTCCACCTTTTTAATTTGATAAAATTACTGATTTATTTTTCCAACACCATAGTAAAATACCTTAAATCCATGAACATCTGGATTTATGCCGTAACGAAGGTTATTAACAAATATTGACAACTCAACTTTCGCTCCTTTTTATCACGCAAAGGCGCAAAGGGGCAGAGTTTCAATACCATTCCTGTTCCTCATCCACATTTTTTATAAATCTGTCAATTCTTACCATTTTTCCTATAGGATCATTCTTTGTTGGAAAAACTCCAATCATAAATTCCATATTATGTTCATCTTCCTTCAGATGGTCCAGAAAATCATATAGAGATACTGATGTACAAATACATTTCTTTCCAATGCTTGAACTGAAAGATTGTCCATATTCTTTAGAAGACCATATAGGTATATAAGCAGTTCCTCCATCTTGTAAGGATATTATATTATCTTTCTTCGTAGAAAGTATCCATATAGTTTCTGTATCCACTATTCTTTTAAGAGTATACTTATATCTTACTTCTTCAGAACTTTTTATAAGTGCACAATATTCTTGCTGCGTGACAACTAATTGTCTAACATTGTCCTCATCTTGCAGCAAATGCTTATCGATTTTTCTTTCCGTTATTATCATTCTTATGTTGTGTTTTATGATTACATTTGAGTTGCAATTGGGCATCGAGGTTTGACGCGGAGGGAGGCTGGGAATTAGCTACGCTCAAGCTAAAGCAAGTCTCCCTTCCATATTTGACGGCTGTGGGGATGGGCATTGTTTTTGGTGCTTTGGGGTTGATGGGTGCAAGTTAATACATTTTGTAGGAGTATGCAAGTTTTTGGGCAAGAAAATGAGGGGATATGTTGCAGAACATAGGATTTGGCATTGTTACTAAGATTGACGCGCGGGGACGCGCACGGATTGCGCTTGCTACTTAGTTTGACTTGGGGGCAGTCTGGACTTGATATAGCTTGGGCGCAGGCTGGAAAGCCTGCTTTCCATAGGTTTGACTCTTGGTGAAATGAAAAAAGGCTTGCAGCCGGGGTCGGGAGGGACGCCGGGGTGCAAGCCTTTGGGTATGTAGGTATTT
>JAIDTO010000280.1 GCA_029060625.1 Muribaculaceae bacterium
GTTCATCGCCAGAAAACATGTAAACTCATTTAGTTAATCCCTCCAAAATCTGTCAAGTGTTTTTAGGGAAAGTCAAAATATTTTTATCAAATTAACATCATTTAACATAACACTGCCCGAAAATAGGCAGTCATTCCCATTATCTTTGCAACCGGATTCAAAATTAAAGCACAGGTGGCGAATTCGCCGAGCGAATATGGCTCGAAAGTACCCGCTTCCAACAGTAGTGGCAATATGTATCGGGAGCGGCAGCTTTGAACCCACAAGACCGACGCGACGGACCCACCAGGCATTGATGGAAGTTTCTTCACGGTGGCCTGAGCCCTGATGGACCACACCGTGCTGTTGCCGGCACTGCTGTTTAATCGCTGAAAACGACGACAACGTTGACAACGATGAAAACGGCTCTCCGAACCACAGAAAGAGCACAATGAAAATCCTGACACCCACCCCTCAATGCATAGCCGAATGCAAAGGGCATGATTATGCCGACAGGCCCGAGCCCTGATGGACCACTGTCCCCGTAATTATGCATTATGAATTATGCATTAATAAAACGAGCATCGACCCAGACGGCCCCGGCATGACCGCATCCGGCGCCCTATGCTCTCCCCGCCATAGGTGACGGGGCACTTTTCCTTACCTGTTTTTTATCATATCCATCGCTGTCGATGAAAACGACGACAACGATGAAGACGGTGAAAACGAATTCCACATCTCTATATAAGATCAGAGCGCAATGCGTCCGCTTTTAAAGCGGACACATTGCGCTCTTTTTTATAGTTCGATGGCGGCGGACGCACGATCCGTGCGTCCCTACCATACATTATGAGTTTCGTTTGGATTTTTAGGGATGGCGAGGATCTGCGACGGCCATACCCTGATTTTGATATAAACAGCATTGGAAAATGAACTATGCAAGGCGCGAGAGTGTTAATTTTGTGAAAAATCTGAAATAGTCATTTAAAATTATGAAAAAATCTATAATATGGCTTCTGACCGTGGTGATGGGCATCACATTTTGCGCTTTGCTCTATTTTCAGATCACGTATCTGGAAAATATGGTGAAGATGCGTGAAGCACAGTTTACTGAAAGCGCCTGGCGTTCTATATATGGCACAGTAGGTCTCCTCGAACGCCGCGAGACAATGCACTTCTTAGAACAGGATATCAAGATGCTCAATTCATACGACGATGACAACGATGACACCACATCCGAACTGTTGACATCTGAAGAGCTCTTCCCTATCCCCCAGCCCGGAAAGAACCCGGTGATATCATATCGTCACCCTACAGAAAAACTTGAGAAAAGATATCATGAACTTCAAGAAGCAATCCTGGAACAATACGTTTACCAGCGCGGACTGCTCAACGAAGTGATTTTTTCTATTCTCTACGACGGCGCTCGCCGTCCCGTATTGGAGCGCGCTGATGCAGACACTATCAGAAAGGTGCTCACAGTGGAATTGGCAAACAATGGCCTGGAGGTGCCATTTAGCTTTGCCTTGACCGACAACAATACAATTGTCTATTCCACTCCGGATTATGATCCCGACAAATCAGACAAACAGATCTACAGCGCTCGCCTGTTTCCCAATTCCAACAGCCGTTATGATCTTAAGGTTGAATTTCCCACAAAAGCTAACTACATATATTCTTCGGTGCGCTTCGTGATACCAACGCTCGCCCTTACGATCTTGCTTCTCGCAATTTTCATTTTCACTATGATCCTTGCGTTCAGGCAGAAAAAAATTGGAGAAATGAAGACTGACTTCATCAACAATATGACGCACGAGCTTAAAACTCCCATATCTACCATCTCGCTTGCTGCCCAGATGCTCAATGATGACTCCGTAAGGAAATCCCCTGAGACCCTGCATCATATTTCGGAAGTGATCAATGCGGAGTCGAAGCGCTTGCGATTCCAGGTGGAGAAGGTGCTTCAGATGTCGGTGTTTGAAAACAGCAATGGGGCACTTAACTTCACAAGGGTGGATGCCAATAAGATAATAGCGAGCGTGGTGTCTACATTCAAGCTAAAGGTTGAGCGATTTGGAGGCAGCCTCAGCTTCATCAACGATGCCGACGAGGCGACCATACGAGTGGACGAGATGCAGTTTACCAATGTCATCTTCAATCTTCTCGACAATGCCGTGAAATACCGCAACGAAGATGTGGAGCCGGAATTGACTGTGAGAACCACCGACGTCGACGGCAACCGACTTCGGATTCAGATCCGCGACAACGGAATAGGCATGAAGAAGGAAGACCTGAAAAAGATCTTTGAGAAATTCTATCGGGTGCATACCGGCAACCGCCACGATGTGAAGGGATTTGGTCTCGGCCTTGCATACGTGCACAGAATGGTGACGGTGTTCAATGGCACTATCACAGTGGAATCGGAGCTTGGGAAAGGCTCTGAATTCACCATCGAGCTTCCGCTTGCTGAGGTTGAGGCTTGAGAATTTTGAGTGGTTAACATTAAAAAAAATTCACATATCGAAAGGAAATTTGAAAAAGTTAAAACTTAGACGCGACTTGCGCGTTTATATATTGAGCAAGATTAAATGTTTATTAGAATAGACATTCATCAGGCTCTGCAAAGAAATGATAAAAAACTTTAAATCATAAATAAACACACAAATAATTAAGCCATGGAAGAAAAAATTAAAATATTACTCTGTGAAGACGATGAGAATCTGGGGATGCTCCTTAGAGAATTTCTGCAGGCAAAAGGATTCAACGCCGACCTTTTCCCCGACGGGGAAAAAGGCTACAAGGCTTTCCTCAAAGGTAAATATGACCTTTGCGTGCTCGACGTCATGATGCCTAAGAAAGATGGCTTCACCCTCGCACAGGAGATCCGCAACGTCAACGGAGAGGTGCCTATCATTTTCCTTACTGCTAAAAATCTTAAAGACGACGTGCTTGAAGGATTCAAGATTGGTGCCGACGACTATATCACAAAACCTTTCTCTATGGAGGAGCTTGTGGTGCGCATCGATGCCATACTTCGTCGCGTGAAAGGGAAGAAAGACCGCGAAGTGACCCTCTTCCGAATCGGCAAGTTCACATTCGACACCCAGAAGCAAGTGCTCGTATCGGGAGATTCAACCCAGAAACTCACTACAAAGGAATCGGAACTCTTAGCCCTTCTTTGCTCGCACGTAAACGATATTCTCGAACGCAACTATGCTCTGAAGACAATATGGGTTGACGACAATTATTTCAACGCTCGCTCCATGGATGTCTACATCACCAAGCTCAGGAAGCTGCTAAAGGGTGACCCAAGCATCGAGATCATCAATATCCATGGCAAAGGCTATAAGCTGATAGCCCCGGTGCCTAATGAGGAGTAAGTTGTCAGGTTTTCTGGATTTCGAGTTTTCAAGTTGAAGAGATAGAAAGACATGAAAGTGCTTTATAGGATCTACCAATGGGTCATTGCCGCCCCCATTTTTGTCGTAGCTACATTTATCACTGCTATCATTACATTGATTGGATGTGCGATAGGGAGATCGGAATTTTGGGGATACTGGCCAGCCCACTATTGGAGCAGATTCTGCTGCGCTATCGCTTTGGTAAGAGTGAAAGTGGTAGGCAGGGAGAATATTGACAAGAAAAAATCATATGTTTTCACTGCCAATCATCAGGGAGCCTTCGACATCTGGTCGGTCTACGGATATTTGAACCACAACTTCATCTGGATGATGAAGAAGGAGCTTGAAAATATTTTTATGGTGGGATGGGCATGCAAAAAAGCGGGTCACGTATTTGTAGACGACCAAAGCATTGCCAACATACGCCACACCATAGAAGAGACCGAAAAGAAACTCGGGAGCGGAAGGTCACTGGTCATTTTCCCGGAAGGAAGCCGTTCATGGGATGGGAAAATGATTCCATTCAAGCGCGGTGCTTTCATGCTTGCTGCAGAATTCAGGCTACCTGTAGTGCCGATCACTATCGAAGGCTCATTCAAGGCAATGCCTCGGTTTACATACAACATATGCCCTACCACCATCACCCTGACCATTCACCCCCCTATCCTACCGGGTGAAAAAGGTTTCAACACCAAGGTGCTTATGGCACAGTGCAGGGATGCTATAGAATCCTCGCTTCCCGAAGAAGACAAGGGGGTGAGCACAGATCCGAGAGTCGTCTGACAAAATATCGGAGCAATTCGCAAATCGCATAAAGAAAAGTAAAGACTAAAGAGTAGAAAGTAAAGACTCAAGACTTAAGACTCAAGACTTAAGACTTAAAAAGACCTTAAAATTTAATACAATATGTTACAGTATATAACTGACAGCTCCGCAAAGAGGAGCGTAGAAGATCAGGTAAAGGATGTGCTTGCAGCCGGCTGCAACTGGATCACGATTGACCCCCAGGGCATGAGCGACGATGAGGTAAAAGCCCTCGTGGAGAAGATAATGCCCGCATGCCTTGAGAAGCAGGCTTTCCTCCTGATAAAAGACAAGGTTGACCTTGCAAAAGAATGCAATGTAGGAGGCACTGTGCTAAGCCAAAACAGCGATACTCCATCCCATGCCCGGATGGCACTCGGTGCTGCAGCTGTGATCGGGGTGGAAGTAGCATCTACCCAAGAAATCGACCGCCTTATAGGGCTTGATATGGATTATGTAGTAATGTCTTTCAAGCAGCTTGGTATCGATGGGATAAAAGCTCTTTGCAGCTATATGGAAGAAAAAGAGATGGAATTGCCAAGAGTTGCTGCCGACGGAGTGACATATGATGACATCGCTCCTCTGATGGATGCAGGTTGCAATGGGGTGGCAATGTCTGCAGCTCTTGCCGATGCCGACGATATTGCAGATGCAACCAAGAAAGCACTCACCCTCCTCAAAAAATACGAAGAGAAAGAACAGGCAAAACTCAACTCTTAACCCTCAACACTTAACTCTTAACCCTCAACCCTTAACCCTTAACCCTTTATATTATGGTAACACAACCAAAACTTCCGTAC
>JAIDTO010000281.1 GCA_029060625.1 Muribaculaceae bacterium
GGCCAATGCTTGTATATTCGATCATAAGCCTTTATTTTATGGCCTCTAAAAGTGTCAACTTTTTTCAGTTTAAGTCATTTTGTAAGTTCTTGATTTATAAGGGAGATTATTGTGGTTCTCTGAATTGGTTTACGAAACAAAAGTTTCGAGCGGAAATGTGAGGCTGTTGGGAAACTGGCGGATGGGGTGCGGATTTAAAAAGCGTATTTAAGAGCTTGGATTTGCAGGTTTCAGATTTTTATCCTATCTTTGTGAAAAATACTGGAAAGCTATTGATATGTACAGCTGGCCTCGTTTGAGAAAGAGGAGGCGGAGTGTGATAATTTGGATGATCAATGGATTTATAACATTAAGAATATGGGAATAAGGCAGGAAGTTGCATTCAAGCAGAACAGCGAGGTCTTCAGGCGTCTGGAGGAGGTAGCCAATGTGGCGACCCTGACACCGGAGCAGCGTTATCACTATGAGGCTGACGTCAAGATCGTGCGCGACACCCTGAACCAGATCCGCGGTGCATATCAGGACGGGGAAGAGACAGGAAAAGAAATTGGCATCAAGATAGGAGAAGAGAAAGGAAGAGCAGAAGGCAAAATGGATGTGGCACGTGAGATGAAGAAACGTGGTATGAAATTAGGCGACATCATGCTCTTCACTGGACTGACGGAGCAGCAGATTTCGTCACTCTGATACATACCCCCCTTTCATTGTTAGACACAGGAGGACGTGGAGTGCGCTTGCTACTTAGATGGACTTTGGGAAATGGATGAAGGCAATACGATGTGTGTAACGAAGGGGCTCTGATCCGCGAGAGCGGGCGAAGCCCATGCTCAGCTCATGTCCGCGAGCGGATGCCCGGGTCGCAAAAGCAGTGCCAGAGCATACAAAGCACTACGTAAGTTTAATAAAAAAAATCCGTGGGGATCCGCCTATATTCGTGGTTACGCGGCGCGAAGCTGGACGCATCCGCGTTGCTTTAGAATCCCTTAAAATCCAAATTATCAATATATAATGGAGTGATTTACTTTGATTTTGGCTCAACGCAGATTGAATTGGGCTTCGCCCTTGCGAGGTCGCCGATAGCGGCGGATGAGGCGTGGATTGGATAATTTATTGTGAGGTGGGGATTTTTTTGTCGAAATTTTGCATAAATCGAAAAATAATGCTAATTTTGCAATGCAGACCGAAACTCAGAAGCCCGGTCGGGGTTTTGAGGGAGGGTCTGCAGACATTTTGACAAGCGTTTATCCGCGCTTATTCTTGACCTTTCGAAATTTCTCGCAAAAATTTCTAATTCATGTCAAGGAATGAGCAACGGTAGATGCCCGTGGTTATGTAATATTGTATCGATGTCCCCGGTAGGGACGCACGGCTCGTGCGTCCGTTACCATGGAGATATTGAAAAGTTTATACATTGTCTTTACCAACTTCTTTGGCCACATCATGAAAAGAGAGGACACAGTTTGAGGGCTTGTTCATTCTTAGGGAATAAAAGGAAATCCTCTTGCTCAATGTCAACTAAACGGATGATGAATTACTTCCGAGTAGAACATTCGTAAGGGATGGTATTACAGTACCATTCGGAGCATATATCAGCTGAGTGATTGGCCGCAGGAATATGCCTGTTTTCGGTGATTCGAGCGGAGCGTACCTAATCAATCAAAGAGGAAGGCCTTGCCATTGAGACCATGGCATCAATCATGCTCCGCATCGTCAGTTGCTGCGACTGCCACACAACGATTGTGACACCAGAAGATGCCACTGTGAGAGTCATCGACCTCTATGCCGGAGAGTCACTTGAAGTGATCGACCTGACACGCGGACTCTACATTGTAGCAAGCGTGAGGGTAATGGTTAAATAAGTTTTTGTCGTTTTCATCGTTTTCACCAATACACTGACAACGACGACAACCATACAAGGATAACTCCAAAAACAACAATAAGCAATGAAGTTTTTAAAGATAGCCGTCATGGCCGGGGCACTCTTAGGTGCCCTCCCAACTATGGCTCAGAAACTCGAATACCGGGACTTCAAGGCGAGCAACGAGATGACCGCACGCCTGAAAGACACGGAAGTGATTGACGAGAACAGCGGCAAGCGTGCCGCCCTCATCAAGATCTACACGCCGTTCCAGAACGATGTCCTCGGTTTCGACGCCGGCCTCTTCCAGATATTGGGTCGCAAGCAGGCAGGGCCCGGAGAAGTATGGCTCTACGTGCCGGAGCGCACGCAGAAAGTGACAGTGAACCACCCCAAGTATAGCCCGACAGTCATATGGTTTGACGGCATGGAGGCTGAGGCAGGCAAGACCTACACGGTTGAGCTCAACGTGGAAGGTCGCAATGTCGCCCTCATCGCCTCGACCCCGGGTGCTGAGATCACAGTCGACGGTGAGCCCCAGGGCAAGTCGCCCGTCAACATGCACATGCCGCTTGGCTCACACCTCGTGCGCGCCGAACTCGGATCGCTCCTCTTTGAGGACATCGTGACCCTGACACAGGCCGGAGGCAACCAGTTCACCCTGCAGATGGAGGATGAGAACCTGAAGTTTGGCGACGTCGACATCGAGGTGGCAGATGGCGCTGAACTATGGTTCCAGGACAACCGCGAGGGCGTCGGGTCACTCCACAAGCACCTCAAGGCAGGCAACTACGTCATCACCGCCAAGCTCCCCGACCACGAGGACCAGACGACAGCCTTCACCGTTGAGGCCGGGAAGACCAAGACTGTCACAGCGACACCGCCTGTGGCACACCTCGGCTACCTCGAGCTGGTCACCGAGCCGACCTACGGTGTGACAGTGATGGAGGGTGACTCCGTGGTGGAGCTCATGCCCACGATGCAGCTCCCTGTGGCCCGCTACGAGTATGACTTCTCGAAGAAGGGCTACTATCCGCAGAGCCTCAAGTTCCGCATAGAGCGTGGCGAGACACTGCGCGACACCATCCGCCTCGAGAGAATACAGTATGTGAAGAAGACCACCGGCTACGCCGCCGTCTCCTTCATCGCCAGCGGCAAGCCCTCGGTTGGTTTCACCCTTGGTGGCTACTACGAGAACGTGAACCTCGAGGTGAGCTACAACCTTGGACTCGGACGCAGCAAGGACGTCAGCTGGTATAACCAAAATGAGATCCAGGTGGGACGATACAACTACCGAATGGATGAGATGGCGATACGCGCCGGCTACCAGCTCCGCTTCGCTGAGCGCTTCGGGCTCACACCGCAGGCAGGCTTCATGATCCAGCGCCTTTCTGCAAAGGACAAGAACTATCCCGGCAACGGATTCACCCAGCCTTGCGTGACGATTGGGGCAAGGTTCTCTTACCACCCTGTGCAGCATGTAGGGATCTTCCTGACACCGGAATACGCAATTCCCGCATCAACAAAAGGAGACATAAAAGAAGTATATAAGAACGGCGGACTGACCAGAGGTGGCTTCCGGGCTTCCATCGGAGTATCGGTTTCCCTTTAAAATGTAAAAAAGAACGAAAGATGAAAGCAAAACACTTATATTTATTGCTCGCTCTCTTCACGGTGATGTGGGGTGCTCCCTCTTGTAGCGACAACGTGGATATTGAACTCAAGCCAACTACAAAAGAACGCTCGTTAATATTAGAAGCACTTGGACAGACGACAAGTGATAACGGTACACCATCTATTTCATTAAATCTGCTTGCCAAAGAGGATACGATACCTGTGAAAGTAGTATGCAACACATTGTGGCAAGTAGAAGTTGAAAACTCAGAAAGTGACTTCTGTAGCGTAGATGCTTATGGTGGTCAAGGTGAAGGTGAATTTACAATCATCATAAAGAATAACATTGATGAAGCACGAGAATGTAAAATATCAGTTTGTCAGATTGATGGCATCGAGCAGACATATAATTGGTTAAACACAGCAAGTATTGTTATAAATCAGGAAGCTGGTGTCATCGTGCCTTCTTCAGTAGATATATTTCCAGCAGAAGGTGCAGATAGGCAGAGATTTCAAATAAAGACTAATAGTTTTTGGATGCTTTCTGTAAAGTATGATAGCGAATTAGCAAATGAATTCATAACAATTATTCCCGGAGATGGTATGTCGGAATCTGAATTATCGAGTGAAAAAAAAATCTATGTCGGTGATTCTGACGCTAAGTTTGACATATTGTTGTCCAATAATCTTACGAGTATATCCCGCAAAGCATATCTCAATCTGCAAACAGAGTATGGCAACTATTTGGTATGCGTCACTCAGCAAGGATCAAATTATATATTTGATGTCTCTCCTACCATTACAAGAACCGTTATACCAGAGGGGGACAATATAGAATTTAATATTTATTCTCCAGATTATGGATGGAGAGTTTGGTCTGATTGCCAATGGATCAAATGTCCAGATAGTGGTTTTGAGAGCAGTGATGAAAATGTAACAATAAATGTGACAGTAGATGCAAATGATGATATGAGACTGGATATGGATAGAGCTGGTACCATCATCTTCACATCAGATAACCCTACGTATTTGAATAGGGTGGTGAAAGTTATTCAAAGAAGTTATGACTTGACTTTTAATATGAGTGTCGAAGGATTCACGGAGGTCCCTTTTTCTGGCGCGTCATATGAGCTGGCGATAAACTCTCATTTTGACTGGACACTTACTTCACCTGACTGGATTCAGGTAAATGAAACTCATGGTGTCGCATCAAAAAGTGAAAGAAAGATAATGATAGAGGTTTTACCCAATAGCACTAACGAAAGTCGTACAGGTTTTATAACATTGATTCCAAAGGCAACTGAATACACAGGAGGAGTTGTAGTATACCCCGACTTATTAGGTATTGAGCCGATAAGAGTGGAAGTTTCTCAGGTTGGAAGAAAAGAAGCCGTCATCAGTATCCCATGGCTTGAAGACTTTAAACAGACATCAGCTACGTTGGCATTCAACTTCTACTCGCCATACAACACTATTGTAGAGGCAGGTCTCGAGTGGAGAATAGAAGATGGTTTGAATGCCGATACAATGAGCGTAACACCATCTAATGGCACAGATTGTACTGTATCGTTTGAACTAACAGGGCTACAGGCTGCTACTAAGTATATTGCACGTGGGTATGTTAAGGATTCAGAGGCTAGGATAAAATACAGCCAATGGAGTTTCCCCTTTGCAACTATACATAACTTGGAGGAAGAATAGTTTCAAATCTTCTATGGTATTATCTGGTTTTATATTAAATGTAAACTATATGAAAATTAGAAGCTTATACATAATAATCTCTGCATTGTTGCTAATGTTTGTTATGATTGCCTGTAGTGATAACAATGATCCGACACTCAAGCCAACTTCAAAAGAGCGCATATTAATATTGGAGGCACAAGGTGAAACAACAAGCGACGATGCAACATCCTCCATTTCATTAAATATTCTGTCAGAAGAGACTACAATACCTGTGAAAGTGGTATGTAACACATTTTGGGAAGTGGAAGTGTCTTCAAGTGCATGGTGCAGTGTAGATGTTGTCAGAGGTGAAGGTGAAGGCGAATTTAACATTACCATTCCAAATAATAAAGAAGAGTCCAGACACTTTCAAATATCAGTCTATCAGATTGATAGTAATGGACAACCATATGATCGGGAAAAATGTGCTAATATTGTAATAACCCAGGATGCCAATATTGGAGTGTATATATTTCCTTCATCACTTGATATTTTTCCAGCTTCCAATCCGAATGTCAAGAGTTTTAAGGTAAGGTCAAATTTACCATGGAAACTTTTAGTAAGTTATGAAAACGAATTCACAGATGATTTTGTAAAAATTATTCCTGGAAATGGTATGGAGGAATCTAAGGCTTCTAATGAGAAAACTATTTACTCTGGAACTATGGATGCAGATTTTAGTATCTTGCTATCCAACAATGGTTTGAATATACCACGAAAGGCTTATCTTGAATTTGAAACGATTTTAGGCAACAATAAGGTTTGTATCAATCAGGAGGAATCTGATTATGCGTTCGATGTCTTTCCTAACACTACAAGAACCATCGTCCCAGAGGGAGAACTATTACTATTGAATGTTTATTCTCCTCAATGTGGATGGAAAGTGAGGGCGAATAATCCTTGGATCAAATGCCAGTATAATGAATTTGACAAAAGCGAGAGCAGGGTGACAGTAAATGTGAATGTCGAGTGTAACTTAACGGGAGAGGATAGGGCAGGAATCATTTATTTTATCCCAGATAATACGTATTATGAGCCTGTAAAAGTGGAAGTATTTCAGAGAGGTTATGACATGACATTTATTAGCAGTCATGATGTCTCAGAGGTTGTGATGGAGTATGGTGGAATGTTTAATTTATACCTAGACTCAAGTTTCGATTGGGCAATTGTTACTCCTATATGGGTATCGGCAAACGAGACCAAAGGATTGGCTTCTAACTTGACAACGCAAGTCTCCCTAACAGTCGAACCTAACTCTTCTTATAGCAATCGTAGTGGCAGAATAATCGTTTACCCTCAGATTACCGAATATGAAGGTGGCGTTAAATTTGATCCTGAGAAACTCGGTATCCAGCCTATAATAGTTCCTATAACACAGCTTGGAAGTCGGGAGGTGACAATCGGTGTGCCCTGGCTGCACGACGGATACAGTCAGACTTCAGCCACAGTAGAATTCAACTTCTATTCACCCTATTACATGATTGTGGAGGCTGGGCTTGAGTATCGCCGTGAGGATATGGATACGGCTGCCATTGTGACTGTCAGTCTATCTGACGCTACGGAGGGAACTGTATCGTTCGAGTTGACGGACCTAGAACCTTTATCAAGATATGTGACACGTGGATATGTCAAGGATGAGGACGGGAGAATCATATATGGCAAATGGAGCTACCCATTCACTACCGCAGGTCGGTAGCAATATAATTGCGATAACTTAGCACTCTCTAAAAAAGGGTCAAAAGACAAGGATTAAATTTTTGGAGGATGTTCCCAGGTACGCGGTCAATGTCCGTAAAATAGTGCTACCCCTACGGGGTAGATGGGGGAGGAAGAGGCATTTTCCCTTGGCCAGATGCCCAGGGGTAACAAGATTATTGCCCTCCGGGCAAGGATGGATTGAGGCTTATTTTACCAACATTGGGTACGCGGTATGGGCTATCCACACTTGAAAATTAACATCGACGAAAAATTTGTTATGGGCGCATAGCATCATGCGCCCATTTTTTTCTTTCTTTGTTTGCAATAAAAGTGGTTGCATTCCGTTATGATATATTATGAACAGAATTTTTACTTTACTATTTGCAGCAGCAATGCTTTTTGCATTGCCATCCTGTCATAAAAATAGCGATGAGCCGGACGATAATAATAAAACCAAGCGCACTGTGCTCGTATATGCGGTCGCTTCCAACAACCTATCTACAGACCTTACCAAAGATAAGAGCGAGATGATTCAGGCTGCTCCTCATGTTTCCGGTCTTGGGGAGGATGTCCGCGTATTGCTTTATAGCGTAGCCTCTCAGACTGCTACGGAGGCTACTCTATCCGAGCTTGTTTCAGATAACGCAGGCAATTGGGATTTCATTCCTATAAAAAGCTATGACCGAAATACATTCTCTACGGACCCCGAAAGAATGCGAGAAGTCTTTGCTGACCTGCGGGAGACAGCTCCATCCGATAAGTATGGCTTAATTTTATGGAGCCATGGGACAGGCTGGATTCCGGCTTTTTCAGACCATAAGCTTCCCAACGGAATGCAGAAGAGCTATGGCATGGACAAATATCAAGGTGTCACAGACTACTGTGACCTTCACGAACTTGCCTCTGCCATTCCTGACCGTATGTTTGACTACATATGGTTTGACCTTTGCTACATGATGGGGGTCGAGGTGGCTTACCAGCTTCGTGAGAAATGCGACTACATTGCCGGGTATCCTACAGAAGACTGGAGCATGGGTATGAATTATGAAACCACCCTTCCGATGCTTGTGGCTCAAACTCCTGACTTGGCTGGAGCGGGGAAGGCTTTTTTTGATTATTACAATGCTCAGAACTTGGCTGTGACAGTGACAGTGATGAAAACCGATGGATTCGATCGTCTTGCCCAAGTGGCAAGTGAGATTTATGCCAAGGGTTCGCGTCCTGAATCGGCTAAAGGTCTTATGAACTATAGCCGTCTTAAAACGGGGTTGTATGATTTCGGACAGTTTACTAAGAAATATCTTGATACATCGGATACTGAGGCTGCCAAACTTGAAGCTGCTTTCGATTCAGCCCTAAAAGATATGACCATCTATTCCGGATGCTCCACCAAAAACTTTAATGGAACAGATGGGGCTTTCAATCCTGCTGAATATTCAGGTTTTTCCTGCTATTTCCCCGGTTCGGCTGCCTCCAACATAGATTCTTACTATTATACTTTGGATTGGCCGCTAGCAGTATTCAAATAGACTGATTCTCAAATTTAGATAAACTATTCAGCGAAATGACTCCTTGGACATTAAATACCACGAGTCATTTCGCTGAATAGTTTACAATTCCGGATTCTATCCAAATATCTATGAAGGGTCACATATTCATAAGATGGAGACAAGAGAGTCGAAAAGAAACTATACTTGCTCTATTTGATTGATCCAATAGTAGTTAAAGATTGATTGAGAAAATCTGCTATTAATTCATCATCCAATCCTTTCTCTCTCATTCTTCTGACATTCTTTATTAGACTTTCTTTCTCTGCTTCTGCTCTGCCTTCAGCCCGACCCTCAGCCCGACCCTCGGCCCGACCCTCGGCAAGTCCTTCAGCCCGACCCTCAGCCATAGCTTTCTCTTTGGCAGTGACAAGAACTGCATTGTAATCTCTGGCTTTCTTCAATTCTGACTCATAGACATCTCTTTCTTCCGGTGTCAATGCCGCATAGTTGCTGACGCTTTCAAGATACCGGAAAATGTCATTATTTGCTGTAAAAGCTACACTTTGATTTCTTCCCATATTCTTGATGTTGTATATCCATTGATCTAATAATGTGTTGCATTCCTCTTCTTCCTTATAAAAACAAGGAATCTGAACAAAAGCATAACACTGGAAATTACCTATCGGTTCTCCAGTTTCGTCATCTCTTAGTCTTCCTGTTGTAAATGGTTTGAATGGGAGTCCCTCAACATGAAAATTGCAGAAGAAAACTCCTACTACAGGCATTAAAGAAAAATCCCATAGTTCATTTTTATCGTTTCTCCCTTTAAATCCTTGTTCTGCTGTTCCACGACTTACATAATATCCACATCTCTCCAGGAAATGCTTTTGCTCTCCCTTTTGCATCTCAACTATATATTGATGTCCTGTAGCAGTTTCGCATTTTATGTCATATCTGATACCCCTTCCTTCTACGTATTCGTTAGGTCTCTCTGTGTTAGTAAAAGTTAGGGAGGTTATGTTGCCGAATATGGGATCACCTGAAAAAATATTGTTCAGTATGTTCATCAAAAGCCTTTCCGAAACTTTTTCTCGTCCGAATATAAGCTTAAATCCGACATCGAAAATTGGGTCGATCACTCTGCCAATGCCTTTAGAATCTTTATCTTTATTGGTATTTCCCATACTCTTTAATTTAAAATGTTTCAGGTGCAAATATACTAATTTATTTTTACATATGCTATTTTATTTTCAAATTTTCATGACTTTCTTTCCTTATTTCAATTTTTTTTCGTAACTTTGAAGCCAAATTACTTTTTTTGAGTAACCTTTCAGATGAAAAATATACGCAACTTCTGCATAATAGCCCATATTGACCACGGCAAGTCGACACTTGCCGACCGACTCCTTGAACGCACCAATACAATCTCCGCAAAGGACATGGAAGCCCAGGTGCTCGACGACATGGATCTTGAGCGCGAACGAGGAATCACAATCAAGAGCCACGCCATTCAGATGGATTATGCATTAGATGGCGAACACTATACCCTCAACCTTATTGACACTCCGGGGCACGTTGACTTCTCTTATGAAGTGTCGCGTTCTATTGCAGCTTGTGAAGGAGCACTCCTCATAGTCGATGGAAGTCAGGGAATCCAAGCCCAGACCATATCAAACCTATATATGGCTATCGACAATGACCTTGAGATAATCCCCATCATTAATAAGTGTGACCTTGAAAGCGCCAATCCTGATGAAGTGGAGGATCAGATTGTAGATCTTCTCGGATGCGACCGCTCGGATATAATACGAGCATCTGGAAAGACAGGCATGGGTGTAGATGAGATCCTGAAAGCTATTGTCGACAGAGTCCCGGCACCAAAAGGGGACCCGGAAGCACCGCTACAGGCTCTTATCTTCGACTCAGTGTTTAACCCATTCCGTGGAATCATTGCATATTTCAAGATAGTAAACGGCACCATCCATACCGGCGACTTTGTGAAGTTTGTCAGCACAGGCAAGGAATATCATGCAGATGAGATAGGTGTGCTTAAGCTTGATCTTTCTCCAAGAAAGGAACTCTCGGCAGGAAATGTAGGATATATCATATCAGGTATCAAGACATCGCGAGAGGTGAAAGTGGGTGATACCATCACCCATGTGAACCGTCCTTGCGACAAGGCGATCGAAGGATTTGAAGAAGTAAAGCCAATGGTGTTTGCCGGAGTCTATCCAATCGATCCGGAAGACTTCGAGAATCTCCGCGCCTCTCTCGAAAAACTCCAGCTCAACGATGCCTCATTGACATTCCAGCCGGAGTCATCGGCTGCCCTTGGTTTCGGTTTCCGTTGCGGATTCCTTGGTCTGCTCCATATGGAGATCATTCAGGAGCGGCTTGGACGCGAGTTTAATATGGACGTTATCACCACCGTCCCCAACGTTTCCTATTTTGTCTACGACAAGAAGGGCAATAAGCTGGAGGTGCACAATCCTTCCGGACTTCCGGACCCGACACTCATAGACCATATCGAAGAACCATATATACGGGCAACTGTAATCACAGCTGCTGAGTTTATAGGACCGATAATGACCCTATGTCTTAGCAAACGTGGTGAACTGATAAAACAGGAATACATCTCCGGCAACCGCATGGAGATAACTTTCGACATGCCTCTCGGCGAAATCGTAATCGACTTCTACGACAAATTGAAATCAATCTCCAAAGGCTATGCCAGTTTCGACTATCATATCCACGATTTCCGCCCCTCCAACCTTGTAAAGCTCGACATCTTGCTTAATGGGGAGAGTGTCGACGCCCTTTCCACTCTTACTCATGCCGACAATTCCGTGAAGTTTGGTCGTCGAATGTGTGAGAAACTCAAGGAGCTCATCCCGCGCCAGCAGTTTGACATTGCCATTCAGGCTGCCATTGGCACCAAGGTAATTGCCCGCGAGACTGTGAAAGCCGTCCGTAAGGATGTTACCGCGAAGTGCTACGGAGGCGACATAAGCCGTAAGCGCAAATTGCTCGAGAAGCAGAAGGAAGGCAAGAAGCGCATGAAGCAGATAGGTAGGGTAGAGGTGCCTCAGAAGGCATTCCTCGCCGTGCTGAAACTCGACTGATATTCTTGCTCTCTCCTCAACTACTTTCAATTCTCCTCACATGTTTTAGCAAGATAAGATTTATAATCCATACAAGAATTATAAATCTTGCGATAGAATAACACTTAAAACTAACCTACCATGAAAACCCTAAGACTTGCCTCCCTAAGTCTGGCAGTAGCAGCGCTATTGCCATCAATCACATCGTGTTCCAGTGATCCCAGTCCTTTCGACTGGACAATTTCTACAGAAAACTCGACGGCAAAGATTCAGCTTAGATTGAATGTTGAAGATACCAGAGCCGGAGAATTGTCTACAGCTGAAGAAAACAAAATTACAAAAGTTACCGTACATGTTTTTGATGAAAAAGGAAATCTTGAGGTTACAAAAAACGCCACGGTAACGAGTGGAACAAACACTGTAGATCTTGAAGTTTCCAACGGACTTAAGTCCATATACGTAGTGTCTGCAAAATCCAATGTAAATCCGAGTGTTGGAATCAGCCTTACTGAATATGAGAATAAGACCTTTAATTCTTCTTTGTCTAATATAATAACAGAAGAGGATGGATTTGTGATGGTCGGATACAGCGAAGAACAGCAGCAGGTGATGATAACAGCTTCAAAAGATGATCTTCCAGCATCTAACATCTTTAATATAAAGCTTGTGAGACTCGTTGCGAAAGCACAGGTAAAAAACAACTCGACTGTTGATGGTTCAGCTTTTGGCATTTCTTTTGGGGCGGCTTCTTTTAAGGCGTTTCAGTTAAGTGAAAAAATGCGTGTTAAACATAACGCATCAGATGTATTTGATTCTTATGTTGATACAAATAATAACGGAACGTATGACAATTATACACTTGGAGTAGGAGAATATTTGTCTGCTGTCTCTTCTGATTTTTCTGCCGATGGGTGTGCCTATATGTCAGAAAATATAGTATCCAAACCATTGAGTGGCAACACCACTTTCCTCGGAATACGTTTTGCTACCACTCCTGTAAAATACTACACTTATGACACGTCTAATAAGTCTGTGAAGGAATCAACAGACACTCCTGTTGCATCGACTACATATTATGCTGTGGGTATTCAGGACAAGATTAATGGTATGGTAGATTATGCACTTGTACCGGGCTCAAAAAATATCATTACATTTAAGACTGAAGAGGATGCCCAGAAATATATGACTTCGCTGAATAATGGCGATGCCTCTGCTATAACGGTATCCCAGACAGAAAAGCCGATGATGGCTCCATCTGTTGAGGAAGAAGCCGGCACTGCACCTGAATTTGAGGTCATAACATTTGATAAAGGTTATGCTTATTATCGTGTAAATATCGCCCATGAAGACACTTCTGGTGATACTCCCAAGCAGAAGAAGATGGTGATGCGCAACAGATTTTACAAGGTCAATATTAACTCTGTCAAGAGCCTTGGGTTCAGTTCAGATGAGTTGCTCAGGCCCAAAAATCCTGAAGCTGTGCTTGATGCAGAGGGTCATTCTTGGATCTCAGCCTCCATTTCAGTGGAAGAGTGGAAGGAAGTGAAGCAAGATGTGGATCTATAATAAGAAGTATTTACAATAAATTAGAGTCTTACTTCTGATTTTTGATGTCACGTAATTCTTCATCAAATTTCTTGATTAACGTTATGCACATTCTGGTCATAATCATTATGACCGGATGTGCTGATGACCTCCGTAATCGAAGTGTTTTCGATAGCGGGGCTGGGGATGCTGTCATCAGGTTTTCTGTAGAAGATGCGGCATTGACACGTGAAGGGGAAACGGAAGACATTGAGTCAGTTGTAGATCACGCATATCTGTTGTTTTATTCGGAAGAGGCATCTGTGACTACTGATATTCCTGTTGCAGCTGTTAAGGCAGAAGCCGATATATCTATTCCTGGCAATCTAAAATTCAAGATGCCATTAAGCCTACAGCCAAATACCAGCTACCAACTTTTGGCTATTGCGAATGCCGACGATTACGTGCCATCAGGATTTGAGAATTTTGGTGAATATCTTGAATCCTGGTGTCGCACTTCTTCATCTGAAAAAAGTCCGCTGCATTTATATTGTCAATCAAGGATATCTCCTGACAGCAAGACAAGGCTTCCCATGAATGGAGAAATATCAGGAAATTCGACATTCAGATTCTCGATGGATAACGGTGTGTATACAGTCTCTGCATCATTGTCGTTTCGCAGGATGGTAGCTCGCATTGACGTGGCAAATATTGTGAAAGATGGTTTCACAGTGGAGAGTGTGGCACTATGTAATTGGCGCGATGCTATGCCAGTGTTTGCTTATGACAGTCAGATGGGGAATAGGTTTGGCTCTCTGCAGAGCATTTTATCTAATGACGGTCAAACTTTAAGTGAAGACATTTTTATAGACATGCCATCGGCAGATGAAACAGGAATACAGCAGTTGAATAAGAAGATATATTGCTTCCCATCTGCAACATTTGATTCTTTTTTGGGAGATCAGAAGTCAACTGCACTCATAATAAAGGCTAAATACGGTGACGACACAGAGTCTACTTACTACCGTGTGAATGTTGGGACGAAGGGTAATGTATCGAGAATAGACCCAAATACAAAATATCTTGTGACAATCAGGTCAGTGAAGGGGAGTGGTGCCCCTACTCCGGAAGAAGCTTACTTTGCAACCGAGTCTCAGATTGTGCTTTCGGTTGTGGAAGGTTGGGATCTTGAAGGCAATGCTTTTGATATGGATGATTATGGCAATTTTATCGTGTTGTCAAAAGGAAGCTTGAATTTTGAAGGAGATGCCACGGATAATGTGGAAGTCAGGGTTTTGGCTTCGAAAGGCTTGGTATGGATGGCAGAATATATTGCTGATAATGATGCATCCGCATCAGCTTTCAATGTCGCAAAACTGTCAGATACAGCTATTGCTATTGCGCCAAGCAGTGAGAATGAAGAGGAAGAGCCATTGACTGGTAGGTGTCGAGTTTCAGCTACGACAGAAGCTGGGACCACACTTCAGGTGGAAATAGCATTGCATCAAGATGCATTAGAGAAGAAGCCTTATGAACCGGAAATTCCAACTGACCAACCCTTTGCTATCATACCACTTGATGGCAGTCGCGTAAAGATAGACCATAAGGAGCGTACGATAGAAATAGACGGCTTTGAACCCAATTGCTTTAACTCCTTCATCGATGTTCCATTTAAAGTCTATATCAATGAGAATTGTAAAGATAAAGACAATTTCTCAATTAAATCTGATTTGGAATGGCCTTTAGAGGGTGGTATTAGTAAACAAACACATGAAGATCATTATTATTGTGCCAATTCTTTTAATACTTCAGGAACTACAGGATATAAAGTCTTCTCAAAAACAAAGAATAAAGAATTAAATAAACTGGAAGCTTTTGGTACGGATGCTGTAAGTGCAATTAATGATGAGACTATATACATATCCGTAGGAGCAATGGCACCAGATGATCCGGCTATCAACCGGACGGTGACATTGGCCATTTGGGGTGACATAATCACATATAAATTGGTAGTAAAGCCTAAACCTGTGATTATCGATGATGTTGTGTTGACAGATTCAAAAGGAAACAGGTGGCTTATTTTTGATAGAAACATTCAAGATAAAGACGTAGATTCCGAAAAGGTAAAATATATTGGAAGAAATGCTGATGGGAAAAAGTGGCAAGCTTATAACTATTTAGGTATATTAC
>JAIDTO010000282.1 GCA_029060625.1 Muribaculaceae bacterium
ATCTCTGTGCTGTCCGGAACCGCTGTGGTTCGTCCTGCAATTATGGCTTTTCCGAGCGAATTGCTTTCAGCATAAACTGAAAAGCACAACGCCATCGAGGATACTATTGAGAGAATATCCTTCATTACGAAGTATTCGTATTTCGTATTAGTGTTTTTTCTGCATTCCATATCCTATGACCTTGATTTCTTCAACTTTTTCGTATTTTGGTGAATTTACGGGTTGGTAGCCACTCATTCCAGGTTTAGTCTCTATTTCGATCACTCCATTCGGATATTCCGGTTGGTCCTTCCACACGCTTATGCTCTTGATCGCATTTGGGTCTATTGAGATTAGATCTTCGTAAGGCATTGGTGTGCCATCGAGTATGATATGCGGTTGTCCCTCGGTACTCTTTACGGTGTCCTTGCTCTGATCGTCACGGAAAGAGTAAACCCGGATGGCAGCAAGGCATCCGTTTACATAGGATATAATCGGGGAGGCCGGAAACGCGACAGCGACGAGGACGGAGGAAGTCACCATTATGAGCGCGGCGACCGTTCTTCTTCCGGTTTTTCCACGGTTTATCATCTTCAGGCGCCGTTTCAGCTCGCAGTGTCTGAATCCGCTGGTAAGACCATACTTGGTGTCTGCGGTGGCTCTGGCGAGCAGCAGGTATTGGTATTCCTTGCTGTCATGTCCTGCGCTGAGCACATCGCCGTCAGCCTGATACTCATGTACGAGCTGCATTTCCCTGCCGAGCATCCATGCGAACGGGTTCCACCACTGGACGATCAGCGCGATGCGTCCGATGAAGAGATCGATGAAATGCATATGTCGGATATGGCTGTGCTCATGTATGACGATCATCTCCGGAAGGTCATCGAGATCATCATTCGATATGTAAATGCTGCCACAGAAGCAGAAAGGGGAGGCCTGGGAGGTATCAATCACTTTGAACTTATGGCCGTGGCTGTAGACCGTCGTTGTGCGTAGCGTCAGTATGCGTATTAGCCCAAGAATGGAAATCACGATGCCCACGCATATGCCCGAAGCTATGATTGATGCGATGACGGTGAATATGAAAGGTGCGAGGTTATCACTTGTGTCTACAGTGGGTACAGGCGGGGTCAAATACAAGACAGTGGCTACCGGACGTATACGCATATTGTAGGCAGACAGAAAGGGGAGGCACAGCGAGGCGAGGCAGATGCCGAGCAATGAGAAGCGGCGCAATGATGGCCAATTCCTACGGCTGAGAGTCAGCATATATATTGCGAAAAGTGCGGATAGGAGTATCGCGCTTTTGATGGAATAGGCTGCCAATGGTCCCATAATCTTGAATTTATAATTGATTTATTGTTTCTTTTTCTCGATGATGTCGATGCACTCGTTGATTTCCTCTTCGCTTAGCTCTTCCTCCTGCACAAGAGCTGACACCATACTCTTGAGGCTGTTGTCGAAATAATTGCGCAGCATCGACATGAGGGTGGCTTTCCGATAACTGTCTTTTTCAAGTATTGCATGGTAGCGGTAGGTGCCCACTTCCTTCTCATGTCCGACATATCCCTTCTTCTCAAGCACACGGATCACGGTCGATACCGTATTCACGTGTGGCTTCGGTTCCGGTAGATATTCAAGCACCTCCTTCACAAGCATTGGCCCATGCTCCCACAATATGCGCATCACTTCCTCTTCCTTCGCCGTCAGATGCGGTTTCTTATCATCTTGCTCTTTCATCTCGATATTTTGATTTTCGGTTTATAGAAACTGTAATTTGATAATGATCCTCCGCGCTCTCTGCCCCTCGGCTTCTCTGCGTGCTGATCACGCCACAAAGTTACAACTATTTTTGCAGTTGGCCAAATTATCTCAACGATTTTTCTCGTTGAGATTAGAAAAATTAAAAAAAACGAATTTTTTTGAAAAAAATCGCTGAAAAATTTGGTCAGTTCAAAAAAAGGTAGTAACTTTGCACTCGCAATCGGGAAACAAACCCGATGACCAACAAACAAAGTTGACTCCGTGGCTCAGTTGGTAGAGCAAATGACTCTTAATCATTGGGTCGTGGGTTCGAGCCCCACCGGGGTCACAGAAAGGAATTGCGCAAGCAGTTCCTTTTTTCGTTGAGGCAAATGCCTCGGCTCTCTTGTGAATTGGCATTGGGTCGTGGGTTCGAGCCCCACCGGGGTCACAGAAAGAGGAAGCAAGTCACATAACTATCGAATTGGATACACCAACAGGCAATGCCGTTATTCATCAGGGGCATTGTCCTGAATTGTTATGCACAAATCCGAACTTGCCGCCCTCGATCGCAAAATTACGGCTGAGTTAGCACCTAAACACGATGAGAATGACGGCACGGAAGTTAAGCAGGAGCAATACCAGCAGTCTCAGCCGGAGGTAAAGGCAGAAACGACAGTCAATGCCGTAAATGTCCACACAACAGACCCTCCGCAGGGACACAAACCCTCGATGGTGACTGAACCACAATTGCCTTATAGGAGCCCTTACCGGAATCTAAAATTTGGATAATCTTAATAAATCCGTGAGTTTTTTATCGTAACGAAATCCTCACGGATTTTTTGTATATGTAGTTAAAGTTAGAAACGAAGAAAAGAAAAATGTCTTTTTTGTTTTCAAAAGGTAAAATAATGAAAGTTTTACCTCTATTTGTGAAAATCATATTCCATTTTAAGACGTTATTTTTGTAGAATAAATTAAAGAACAGTTAATTATGAATAGACCTTATATTGTGTGCCACATGATGCAGTCGGTTGACGGGCGAGTAGCCTGTGATATGGTTGACAAAATCAGTGGCGATGAATATTATGATGCTCTTGAATCACTCGACTGTCCTTCCCATGTTGAGGGAAAACATTCCTATCAAATCCATTACTGTGGATTTGAAGAGTTTAAGCCACAACATTCAGGAGGCATAGATAAGGAACAATGGCATAGAGCGTCACAGACAAATGCCTATAGCATTTCTGTCGATACTAAAGGAGTATTACTTTGGGAAAATACCGATAATGACAACCGTCTATGTATAGTGAGTGAAAAGACTTCGCCAGAATATCTTGCCTATTTGGAACAAAAGGGAATTTCATATATTGCAACCGGAAAAAACGGCATTAATCTTCCGAGGGCGATGGAAATCCTTAGGGACAAATTTGGAGTAGAGCGTCTTGCTGTTGTAGGCGGTGGAAAAATCAACGGAGCTTTCCTCTCTGCCGGACTTATTGATGAACTTAGTGCGATGATTGCACCTGGAATTGACGGACGCATCGGACAGCCCGCTCTTTTCGACGGTATCAGTGACACAGAAAATTTCTTGCCTGTCAAACTAACATTCCAAGATGTTAAAGCCCTGCCTAACGGTGTGATTTGGGCAAGATATTATGTGAACAACAAATAAGGAAAATGAGAAATTTATTTTTTATCTGCATGATGTTTTTGGTTACATCGTGCGGAAACTCGCAGACAACAAATGATAAAGATATGAATAATGAGAATAAGAATCTAACAGAACTGCTCCGAGAACGACGGTCCATCAGACGTTATACAAGCCAGAAGATTGACCGAGACACACTTAAGAAGATTGCCGAAGCGGGTCTTTTTGCCCCATCTTCTTACGGTCAGAATCCCGTTGAGTTTGTAATTATAGACGATCCTGCCGAACTTCATTCGGTAGCAGCTTGCAAGGCTATAGGTGCGCCTTCAGTTGCAAACGCTGCAGCTGCAATAATCGTGGCTGTTGATACTTCAAAAGGTGAATTATGGGTAGAGGATGCTTCAGTAGCGGCCGGCTATATCTTGTTGGCAGCAGAGAATTACGGTATCGGTGCTTGTTGGAACCAGATTCATCTTAGGAAAGGGAAAAAGGCAACTGCCTCAAAAGAGATCTGTGAAATCACCGGTATACCCTCATCTTACGAGGTTGTTGCAGTCATAGCATTGGGGTATCCGGCAGAGACGAAGGCACCAAGGACACTTGAAGAGATGAATCCCCAAAGAATACATTTTGATAAATTTTAAAATTATGGAAGAAAAGATAATAGACCCTCGTGAGCCTAATAATGAACGTCAGGCCGATGGAATGAGGACAGCACAGTTGACGTTCAAGCTCAATCATACAATGCCCTATACTCCGGAATATAACGAGGTGTTGCACGAACTTTTTCCCGATAATCTCGGTGAAGGAAGTATAATCTTTGCCCCATTGACGCTGATGCTTTCGAAAGAGGTTAAAATCGGGAAAAACGTGATAGTGATGGGTGGATGCCTGATGATGTCGGCAGGAGGAATAACCATCGACGATGAAGTAATGATTGCTGCCAATGTGCAGCTAATCACAAATAACCACGACATGTACGAGCGTAATCTGCTCCGATGCAAACCTATTCATATCAAACGTGGAGCTTGGATTGGTGCAGGAGCTTCGATAATGCCGGGAGTGACTATAGGTCGTTATGCCGCAGTCGGAGCAGGATCTATCGTTACCCATGACGTTCCAGACTATGCGATAGTGGTTGGATCGCCTGCCAAAGTGATCAGGTATCTTGAAAAAGAGAAGTTTCCTCAGATCTAAACATAATAAAAATGAAGAAGATTCTCACATTATTGTTTTCAGCACTCATTTCAATATTCTTTAATACTGCGTGCGCTTCAAATTCATCGAAAGAAGATACTAAAACAAAAGGGAATACAGTTATGAATACAGGCGGAAAGAAATTGGTGGTTTTCTTTTCCCATACAGGGGAAAACTATAATGTTGGCTATATTGAGAAAGGAAATACTCATATCATAGCCGATATGATAGCCGATGCAACAGGTGCTGACATTTTCGAGATTGTCCCTGAAAAGGGATATCCCAAAGACAGCTATAACGAATGTATCGAGATTGCGAAAAGAGAATTGCAGTCAAACGCGCGTCCTGCTGTTAAAGGTGACGTAAAAGTCGAGGACTACGACGTAATCTTCATCGGATATCCACAGTGGTGGGGCGAACCGCCTATGTGCGTTTACACCTTCATCGAGAAGCATGACTGGAATGGGAAGACTGTCATTCCATTTGTGACTCATGAAGGAAGCGGCATGGGTGGCACAGACCGCAAGATAGCGGCGGAATGCAAGGGCTCGAATACTCTGACAGGCAAAGGTCTTGCTATTCAGGGAAAGGTAGCTCAGGAGAATCAGGCTTCCGCTAAAAGAAGCGTTGATAAATGGCTTGAGGGCCTTGGCATAAAGAAGGATAATTAAAATCCGGCTATAGCCTCTTACTTCTATGGTCCTTTACAGCTGCAAGAGAATTAAGTACTCCCGTATCACTTGAATCTTCAATGTTTTTTAGCGCCGACGGTACGGAACTTGGAGGGGGACATGCCAATGTGCTTCACGCAGAATCGGCTGAAATAGCTCAATGATGAGAAATTCATTTCATCGGCAATCTGGGTCACCGACATGGTGTTGTCCTTTAGATATTCTAATGCAATCGCCGTAGCCGCGCTGTTGATATGGGTTGAAACGCTCGTCCCGGTCACACGCTTTATCGTATCCGACAGATATTTCGGAGTCACATTGAGCTGGTCAGCATAGTGTGACACTTCTCTTTGTGTCTTCGGTCTTCCTCCCTCTATGAGCGTAAAGAACTGAGCAGTGATATATCCTACTCGGTCCGTGGTCAGGATATTGTCGTTGGTCTTGGCATGAAAATCAAACAGGTCATAGACCATCGTCTGCAATAAACTTCCCATCAGTTCCTGATAGAATCGGTGGTCGATATTGTCGATACGGTTCCTAATATTGGCAAGGTCGGTTCTGAAACGTCCGGCGTCTAAATCGTTTACCTTGATAATGGGATTATCAAACAGGCTGACACAACCCTGGATAGCATAGTTATTAGCCGGCAGTAGATTGTGAAGGAATTTATCGGGAGCAGCAATGTACTCGCACCTGAATATCTCATCCAAATGTATTTCTGTCACTAACTGTGGACGGGAGATTACGGCAATCTCGTTTTTAGACAGAGTGAAAAGGCGGTCTTTATAAAGGAAACTTGCAGTTCCCTCGGTGCAAATAACATGTACTACACAATCGTAGAAGGCCGGGGAGTTTATTAGTGAGAAATCCTCGGAGAATACTATCATTTCATGAAGATGCTTTGCCATAACGCAAATTTAGGAATTTTAGTCGAATTGTGCAAGTTTTCAATTTTGCAGCCGGAAGAAACACAGGATGGTATACGCCAACTGATGCCCTGATTCTCACGGGTGATTTTGAAAGCAAAGATGCGTGGACTAGTTTCGTCAATAGTGATTACCATATGCAGAAACTCGCAGCCGTAGCCGGTGAAGTTTTCGATCTTGAGAAATCTGCCGGTTATCAGTTTGAGTTCTGAAAAATGACCTGATAAAACATGTTAAAGGCGGAAACTCTTAATGGAGTTTCCGCCATGTTTCATTTTTATTTGTTCTCAAGGTTGGCACGATATTCTGTA
>JAIDTO010000283.1 GCA_029060625.1 Muribaculaceae bacterium
CTTATGATGAAGAGGGTGGAAAACATGATGAAATTACATTACGCAGTGACGGCCATGAGATTAACGAACAGCTTGAGACTAAGCTCAACGAGCGTCTTGCTATGGCGGGTATCGAAGTGGTTGAGGCTCGTCTGAACTATCTTGCATATGCTCCTGAAATCGCAGCTGTGATGCTTAGACGCCAGCAGGCTTCTGCCATAATAGCTGCCCGTGAAAAAATCGTGGAAGGTGCGGTCAGCATGGTGAAGATGGCTCTTGACCAACTGAGTGAGGAACAGATAGTGGAACTCGATGAAGAGCGCAAAGCTACCATGGTGAGCAATCTTCTCGTGGTGCTTTGTGCTGATGAGCCGGCACAGCCTGTGCTGAATACGGGAACTCTTTATCAATAGAATTGCTTTAAAGCAATTCTATTGATAAAAGTAATAAGTATTGATTATGAAGTATGAATATTTGGAATGCCTATGGCGAAGCAGCAAAACAAGGGATTTTTGTTGAGGCTTGATCCGGAGATGATGGAGCAAGTGGAGACATGGGCAGCACAAGAGTTTCGTTCTGTAAATGGCCAGATTCAATGGATCATAGCAGATTCTCTGAAACGATATGGAAGAATGAAAAAAGCTACAAATGACATGGAAGACAAAAGAGATTGAGAAATCAATCTCTTTTTTTACAACCTTTCTTATAGTTTAGGCGTAATATTAGATGAACAATCAATAATTCTATCTATAAACCTATCTTAATAAGCAATCACATATGATACTCACTGCAGAAAATACAGGAGCAATAGCCAGAGCCATAGAGATGCTCAAAACAATATCCTTTCAGGATGCGATGTCAAAGATCGCCAATACGCTTGTGAACTTCACCTTCAAAGTGCTTATCGCAATAGCCGTTTTTTATATAGGAAGATTTCTAATACGAAAAATCAATAAAATTCTCGCCAATATTTTTGAGAAGAAGGAAGTTGATCTCTCTCTTTCTACATTCGTACTAAACTTTACTCAGATACTTCTGTATTTCATACTGGTTGTGACAATAATCGGTATTCTTGGTATTGAGACAAGCTCATTTCTTGCGTTGTTTGCGTCTGCAGGTGTCGCAATAGGTATGGCTCTCAGCGGGACACTTCAGAACTTTGCAGGAGGAGTCTTGATTCTTATCTTAAAGCCGTATAGGGTAGGAGACTATATTGAGGCTCAGAGTTTTGCCGGAACAGTGAAGGCGATGCAGATGTTTCACACTGTCATTACCACTCCCGACAACAAGACCATTCTCATTCCTAATGGAGCACTCTCATCAGGGAGCATCAATAACTATTCCATACAGCCTATGCGTCGGGTGGATTGGACAGTGTCTATTCAGTATGGTGATGATTATGAAAACGCTGCTAATGCTATCAAAGAGATACTTGATTCAGATGAAAGAGTAGAAAAAGGCAATCCTGCGCAGCCGGTTTTTGTCGGCTTGAAGGAGCTTGGAGATAGCGCAGTGATACTTACCGTGCGAGCATGGACAAAAAGCGCGGATTACTGGGGTCTTTTCTTCGACATTTCTCAGCGTATGTATGCAGAGCTTCCGAAGAAGGGTGTCCACTTCCCGTATCCGCAGTTGGATGTTCACCTTATCCCCAATAATTAGACCCAGACTCATCAATAATGAGGCTGAGTAGCTCGGAGCCATAGGCTGCAACTTTGCGCTTGCCGATGCCGGGGATGGAGAGGAGGTCGTCTTCATCTTGGGGTGCTTCGTTAGCGAGACATACAAGAGTCTTGTTGCCAAGAATCATAAAAGCAGCCACTCCCTCTTCCTTTGCCTTTTCGCGTCTCCACTCTACAAGACGTTCATAGAGTTCAGGATTTTCGATATCTGTATTATAATGTAAAGCCTTTGCTTTTGATGGAGCTTTTACCCAAGAAGAATCAGCAAGAGCAACGTCTCGTTTAATTGTTAGAAAATCAATCGCTGATAGTTTCTTTTCAAGTGTCGATGTCAGAAGTGCATCCTTAAGCTTTGCTTCATATTCTACCTGCGACATTGCATTCTGGTATTTTTTCATTGCATCCTTGTTATCAATTTCAGAAGGAATGTCTTTTAAAAATTGGAAAAGGGGAGACAGTTCTTTCAAGAAGTATGAGCTTGCTGCCTTCAGTCTATCGTGAATCTGAGTAGGAGAGGCTCCTTGACTGGCCATACGTCGGAGTTGATCCTGGAAGCGAAGTGAAACTTTATACAGTTCATTGAATTTATTGTTGTAAAGATTGCCAAAAGTGGCAGTCAACTTTGGAAATGCAGCTGCGTGACTTATTTGTAGAACGCGGTGAAGGACCTCCAATGCATTTCTCAAGCCTGAGAGGTCGGGAACCTCAAGATCGAACCTTTGCTCAAATTCTGATTCAAGCATATTGACCTTAGAAGTATCAGCCTCACGGCACGAACAGTCTCTTTCGAAATCAGACACCATATTATCGCATATTATCGCATATGGAGGAAGGGGACGATCGAGCACCAATCCTTCAAGAGTGCGACATCGGCTCAGGGCAACGTAAGTCTGCCCATGGGCAAAGGCTGCGGAAGCATTGATTATGGCCTTGTCGAAAGTAAGTCCTTGGCTCTTATGGATTGTGATAGCCCATGCAGCGCGTAGGGGAAGTTGACTAAAGCGTCCAACTACCTTTTCCTTCATTTTGTTGCTCTTTTCGTCAATCTCATAGGCTGTATTTTCCCATTCCTCTTTTTCAACTTCAATCGGAGGCATGTCATCGTCGGTCTCCACAATTACCTTGCCGGAATCAGATATACTTCTGATATGTCCGATCAGTCCATTATAGTATCGCTTGCCACCACTGCTGTCGTTTTTCACAAACATCACTTGTGCACCCTTTTTAAGAGTGAGGAATCTATCTACGGGATAAATTATTTCCGGAAAATCACCCTCAATTTTTGCTTCAAAGATATGCGGCTTGGCATTAAGATTAAGCATTTTGCTTTCATTTACATCCTGAGCCTGTCGATTGTGGGTCATGAGCCGAATATATCGTTCCGATTCGGGGGGATTGAAAGATGGAATAAATCTTGAGTTAAGGACTTGTAAAGTTTTTTTGTCAGCTCGGTTTTCGCGGATGGCATTAAGAATCCGGAGGAAATCAGAATCCTTCTGCCGATATACCTTTGTGAGTTCTATAGTCTCATATGGAGTAGTTTCGAGTATCTTGCTATCGAAGAAATAAGGGGAGCGGTAATGCTCGCTGAGCAGTCTCCATTCCTCTTCTTTCACGACAGGAGGAAGCTGCTGCATATCTCCGATCATCACAAGCTGGACCCCTCCAAAAGGGAGGGCCGGATTGCGATATCTTTTGAGCTTTGCGTCTATGGCATCGAGCAGGTCGGCGCGGACCATGCTTATCTCATCTATTACGATAGTATCGATCGAGCGGATTATCTTAATTTTTTCTTTTGAATATCTCTTAAAGCGGTTTCCGCTTTCCGCTTGTCCGATACCGGGGATATATGGAGAAAAAGAGAGTTGGAAAAAGCTGTGGATAGTCATTCCTCCGGCATTCAGTGCTGCAATGCCTGTAGGAGCCAAGACTATAATGCCCTTAGTGCTTTCTTCTTTCAGTTTTTTCAGAAATGTTGTCTTGCCGGTACCAGCCTTGCCGGTAATAAAAACGTTGGCGCCGGTATGCTCTACCAGACGCCACGCAAGTTCCATCTGCTTATTCTCCATGCTTAATTTGTTTTTACAAAATTAACAACTAATTTTGTAAAAACAAAATTTATTTCAGTATATCTCGCCAATAGCCCGGAGCGACTTCATATGAGTATTCTTTCTTGAGTCTTGGATGCTTTATAATTAGTTTTACCGGAGGCTCAGCATCCGGCATAAACTCAGCTTGAGAGCCGGTAGAATCTGCAAAGGCATATGTAGCATATCCCGCAGAACCTTCTTTGGTAACAGATCCAAGCATAAGGACTGATGGAGTATCCCTCATATGATCAGAACTCTCAAATCCCATAAGTCTGTAGGTGTTTTCCTTTGAATCAATTCGGAATATCTTGTCGCCTTCTATTTCAATCAGTGTCATTACAGGAGTCCAACCATCTCTAAACTGAGGCGCCAACGACATTATCTCCTCGCGTGCAAGAATCTTTTGAAGGCCCGATTCAGCGGGGGAAACATAATCTATGATCTGGACTCCTTCATCATACCATATCGGACGGGCATTCCCTACACTCCATCCTCTCCATCCATAACTTTCCCAATCCTCGAGTTTTGACTTCCGGATATATGTGCGTAAAGAGTCATCTGCTATGATGGGGAAATAATCCACCATTGAGATAGAATCATCTATCGATTTAAGAGGATAGGGGCGTGGGATAGGATAGACGCACAGGGCGGCAAACCCGGGAGCGTCATTTTCCGACAAGGTGCGCATCAACTCATTCAAAGCAGCATCGGGACGGGGCTCTGCATAAGAAGAATCAGATGAATCTTTTTCAGCCTTTGCATCATGACATGATGTGACGGCAATTGAAGAAAGGCATATACCTGCCACTATCAAAGATTTCCAACCCATATTATTATTTATCATTGTATTCATTTTTGAATTAATTTAGAGCGGTGTTTTAAGAGAATCTTTCTTTTCTTCAGAATTTTCAGGATAAGAAAGATTAGTGATTTCTGTCACTTCTTCTTCCAGAATTTCATCAGTATTTTCGCCTGGTAATTTCTCGATATTGGTAAGGGAGGAGGGATCCTTCACAAACAGCGTGGCAAGTTCTTCTTGTCGGCGACGTTTTAGCTGAGAGAGTTGCTTCCCTTTGTATCGGCTGTGGGCTATATAGGAAGCTTCTATGTCACGGTTGCCAGCCTTAAGTTTTGATAATACACTTGACTTGGCTACTACTCCTGGCCCACAATTGTAGGCAAGAGCAGCAAGAAGGAGACTGTCGGCACCAAACTCCCTGTATTTGGCACATAATTTAGCATAGTCGGCTCTTGCAAGGGCATCGGCTTCAGCCTCTGTTAGTTTCTTTCCTCGGGTGAATTTTTCTCCCGGCATCACCTTATGGCCATAGCCAACGAATGGCCAGTGACTGGGTCCGCTCAGCCCTTCGTATTTTTTGATAATGGCTATGGCATCTTCAAAAGTAGGCGCTTTCTGCGTCACCGTTTCGCTTTGCGAAACAGCGAATACCAATGATATTCCTACAATGAAGAGCAGTATTAATAATGGTAGTTTTTTCATTAAAATCTAAATTTAAATTACACGCTTGATGGCGCATGAGGAGCATGCGTAATTACTACATAATGCCGTATTTTGGTATATGTTGGAGTAATAATGGTGTTTCTATTAGAACGCATGAAGTGCTTTAAAGTTTTATAGAACAAAATACGGGAGGTTGTTTGTTATATAAGCAGAGACACCGCTCGATTTGTGAAGCAAGCGATGGAAATAATAATAAAAACTAAAAATATAAAGACAATGAATAAACAGCAGTTTAAGAAAGCCGTTGAGGCTGTAGGCGCATCAATGTGCGACGAAATGATGACAGTATATTATAATGTTGATGGTGCTGATCGCGACAAAATCTCCGTAGCAGTTGCTAAAGTGCTTGGTGCAACCGGCGCAGCCAAGGCAAATGCAAACCGTTTCTTCGACCGTGGCGTGAAAGGTTTTGCCAACGTAGAAGAATACAAGAAGGCTAAGGGTGAATTCTTCAAGAAACTTTTTGAGAAGATCCGCAAAGACTTTAACGAAGAGATTTCTGCAGCCCTCAAGCTTTTCAATGAGGCTGTTCCCCAGTCGGTCAAGGAAAGCAATAAGGTTAATGCGTAATGCGTTCATCGTTTTACGTTATACGCGATTGAAACAGTATAATAAGAGTAAGAATCATGAATATCTGGAGACTCGCATTGAAACTGACCGGATGGACATTCGACATCACGGTGCCTGTCTATGACAAATGTGTGATATGCGTAGCTCCGCATACGTCAAACTGGGATTTTCTGCTCGGATTGGCGGCATATCGTTCGGTGGGAAGGAAAGCCAATTTTTTGATGAAGAGTTTTTGGTTTTTCTTCCCTTTAAAGTATATCATGCGTTATTTCGGTGGAATTCCTGTAGAAAGGTCGAAAAATAAGTCACAGGGATCACTTACTGAGAGGGTAATAAAGCTTTTTGAAACCGAACCATACGTCAATCTCGCAGTAACTCCTGAGGGAACACGAAGTGCTGTCGACCAGTGGAAGACAGGTTTTCTTTATATCGCATACGGAGCTAAAGTGCCGATATTACTTGGCGTTATTGACTATAGCAGAAAACACATTCAGATAGCCAAGACATATCAGCCCACCGGTGATGTGTATACCGATATGAAAGCCATAAGAGAGTATTATTCCGATTGGAAACAGGCGGCTCGTTATCCGGATAAGTTCGTGCCTTGAAGTTGTCGAGTTGTGATGTTGTTTAGTTTTGGAGTAATGATTCTAAAGTTGATTCTATAGATGAAAGACCTTAAAGTTTGCCTGTATCCTCAGGAAATAGTATGGAATGACAAGGAAAAAAACTTTGCCAATCTTGAGGATGCACTTAAGCGAATGCATCCGGCGACTGATCTGTTTATAATCCCCGAGACATTTTCTACAGGATGTCCCTACGGTGACAAGGAAAGTGTAAGGGAACTTGCAGAGCGAAATTCCGGTGATACAGTGGAACGTTTGAAGCAGCTTGCCCACAGGTATCATGTAGCAATTGCAGGGAGTTTTCTGGCAGACACAGGCGGATTATTGGGTAACAGGGCTTTCTTTGTTGAACCCAATGGCGAGGAATATTTCGCAGACAAGAGGCATCTCTTCAGTATGGCGGGAGAGGACAAGCTCCTTTCGCCCGGACATAAACGGATGAAGGTGAGGTATCGAGGATGGGAGATCGCTATGGTGGTATGCTATGATATCCGATTTCCTGTATGGTGCAGGAATGTCGGCAATCAATATGATCTTCTTATTGTCGTCGCCAACTGGCCGAAGTCGAGGGTAGAGGCATGGAAAAAGCTTTTGATGGCGCGTGCTATCGAGAACGAGGCATACGTATGTGGAGTTGACTGTAAAGGAAAGGATGTCAAGGAAATCGAATATGACGGAACGTCGATGGCCATAGACTTCAAGGGAAACGATATATCGGTTGCGGATCCAGATGGAGGAGACCTGATATACGCAACCCTGGCACTTGACAAACTTCAGGCTTTCCGGGAGAAATTCCCGGCATTCAAAGATGCCGACAAATTCAGGATAATTACAGAATAGTTTTAAAAATCGTCTCCTATGAGACGATTTTTTTATTGTCAAGGGTAATGTCAGGCCTTTATGATGCGTCTTAATATAGTCTGATATTTCTTTATATTTAATAAGGATATCTTGGCTTTTCAGACAAATATCTAAAAACAACTCTAATGAAAAAGATTACTATTCTTGTCTTGTTTGTAATGTCGTTTATATCGGCATTCCCTAATGTGAGTCTATCATCCGTAAAGGGAGTATGGGCCAATGATGGCGCTGAGGCGGTGATCACCGATGAAATTTGCATATTTTATGCCAAGGTTGATTCTACTATGCAGGCGATACTTGAAGTTCCATCTTTAAGTATAACCCATAAAACTGTATTTGAAAAGGATGGATCGGTGGCTGCTTCAAGGGTTTCGACACCACTTGAAATCAAGACTGAAGATGAGCATATCGTTATCTGTGGGGAGCGGATGCAAAAAGTGGAGGAGATTGAGATTGTGGCTCCATATGAAATGGATGAGTGCAAGGATAAGTCGGATGTAGGGAAATGTCTGCAGGAATGGCGTCTCGGAGTGAAGTTTGTCTTGCAAGACGGAGAGCCGTTGTGTGAGATTGGCACCAACCGACATCTCTTCATATATATGATCAACCCATCTATGGTGTATATTAGGGCTGCTGCGACACGGAATAATAATGAAGGCACATTGTTTTTCCAGAATATCCGTATGATGAAGAATCAGAATACTGGGGAGTACACAATGAGCATTATACCGGATAATTTAAATGTCGCAAAGAATGATCTTGAAATCGATAACTCTAAGTATAATCCTAAAGCATGCTATTTCAGTGAGGATGGGGGCATTTATTGGTCACTTATCTCATATAGTCCAGACCTTATCATGCTGAATGGATGTGGCGAGACCTATCAGGTGGCGAGACCGGCTATAGACGCTCCCATAGAAGAATGGATAAAGTATAATCCGTATTAGAGTGAATTTTGAGATTGCGAGTGAACCAAGAAGGGGTGGAAAGTGTTTAAATATCGTAAAAACACTAAAAGAAGTCTTAAGTCTTAAGTATTGAGTCTTAAGAGTAAGGAAAAACATTAATCTTAAAAATAAAATTATGGAAACTTTTGAAGAAATAATCCAATCTCCCACCCCGGTCCTCGTGGACTTTTTTGCAACCTGGTGTGGCCCTTGCCGCATGATGCATCCCATCCTTGAAGAACTTCATGAGAA
>JAIDTO010000284.1 GCA_029060625.1 Muribaculaceae bacterium
TTTTTCGTAGGCATCCCAATCGAAATCTTCGATCGGGGTCTGAACATTAAGTTCGCTCATTAAAAAAGTTAGTTAATATGGTTAATAAATCTCTGTCTGAGGGCGGATGTCGTGAAGAGTTCCTGTAGTTTCCTTTCAGACCTGCAGGACCGCTCTGGACATACCTCTCCCAAAGATGGCGCAAAATTAATATAAAAAATCCGAACTGCCAAATATTCAATGATTTTTATTTGATTGGGATGTGATTTAATGTAATATTAGACATATTTAATGTATATATGTGCATTTTTATACAAAGTTGATTCAATTCTTGTAAATTGAGGTCATAAATTTGCAGTTTATTGTAAAATTGATTAATTTTGCATCCTATCAAAAATGAAAATTATGAAAGTACTGAAATTCGGAGGTTCTTCCGTGGGTTCTCATGAGGGTCTCACAAATATCAAAAATATAGTTGAGGGGCAGGATTGTCCATGTATTGTAGTGGTGAGCGCATTGGGAGGAGTTACGGATTTGCTTCTGAACACAGCATATAAGGCGGCTTCAGGTGATTCTTCATATCTTGAAGGAGTAGCAAAACTCTATAGCCGCCATCATGAACTAATAAGGAGCATCATCACTGACCGCCCGGAAGAGCTTATTGAAGAAGTCGACACACTGCTTGCAGAGATAGCTTCGATCTATCATGGACTTTCCTTGATCAAGGATCTAAGCAACAAGACCCTGGCGCTTATAGTAAGCTACGGGGAGCGCCTGAGCTCAAGAATTGTGTCAAGACTTATCCCGGGCTCACAGCTTCACGATTCGCGCAACTTTATCAAGACAGAAAACAAACACAAACGTCAGCTTCTGGCATCTGAGCTTACCAATAATCTTGTGGTAGAAGAATTTGGTGCAGATGTAAAGGGTTGTCACATAGTCCCAGGATTTATCTCCACGGATGTAGCCACCGGGGAAGTAACAAATCTTGGAAGAGGGGGGAGCGACTATACGGCCTCGATAATAGCAGCAGCTCTTGATGCAGAGGTTTTAGAGATATGGACAGACGTTGATGGCTTCATGACAGCAGACCCTCGGGTGATTCCGACTGCTTACACCATCAATGCCCTGACTTATCTGGAGGCTATGGAGCTTTCCAACTTCGGGGCAAAGGTGATCTATCCTCCTACGATTTATCCTGTCTGTGTAAAGAATATCCCCATTCTTGTCAAGAATACATTCCATCCGGATGCCTCCGGCTCAATAATACGCGAGCATATTGATGATGACAGCAAGCCTATCAAGGGTATCTCAAGCATCAGCGGGACCTCGCTTATTACAGTGACAGGATTGTCGATGGTGGGTGTCATCGGTGTAAACCGTAGAATTTTCTCTGCTCTTGCTGACAATGGCATTTCAGTCTTCCTTGTATCTCAGGCATCATCTGAGAATTCTACATCGGTTGGTGTAAGGGATGCTGATGCAGCTGAGGCTGTCCGCGTGCTTAATAAGGAGTTTGAAAAGGAGATCGCCACAGGAGCAATGAATCCGATGTCGCTGGAGACTGGTCTCGCTACAGTAGCTATCGTTGGAGAAAATATGAAACATACCCCCGGCATTGCGGGCAAGCTGTTCGGGACTCTTGGAAGAAGCGGTATCAGTGTGATAGCCTGTGCGCAGGGAGCTAGCGAGACCAACATATCATTCGTGGTAGATGGCAAGTCGCTTAGGAAGTCGCTTAATGTGATTCATGATTCTTTCTTCCTCAGTGAATATAAGGAATTGAATCTTTTCATCTGTGGTGTCGGTACGGTGGGGGGTATGCTTATAGAGCAAATAGCATCCCAGAAAGAGGAGTTGATGAAGACCCACAGGCTGAAACTCAATGTGGTTGGCATTGCTTCAAGCCGCAAGGCTTTGTTCTCTCGGGAAGGCATTGACCTTAAGAACTACCGTGAACTCTTGGATAAGGAAGGGATAGCGAGCAGCCCTTCAATATTGCGCGACGAAGTGCTTGGCATGAATATTTTCAACAGTGTGTTTGTAGACTGTACTGCATCAAAGGAAGTTGCCGATTTGTATCTGACATTCCTTGAGCATAATATCAGTGTGGTGGCAGCCAATAAGGTGGCAGCATCAAGCAAATTCGACATTTACCGCAAGCTAAAAGACACAGCTCTCAGGAGAGGGGTTAAGTTCCTATACGAAACTAATGTAGGTGCCGGACTTCCAATCATCGGCACAATCAATGATCTCCGCTCATCAGGCGACCGCATCCTGAAAATTGAGGCAGTCTTAAGCGGAACACTCAATTATATTTTTAATGCCATTTCTTCTGAAGTGCCATTCTCGGAGACTGTTCGTCTTGCCAAAGAACTTGGCTATAGTGAGCCGGATCCGCGTATTGACCTCAGCGGGGTCGACGTGATGCGCAAACTCATCATCCTCACCCGCGAAGGTGGCTATCAAGTGGAGCAGGAAGAAGTGGATAAAAAACTTTTCGTGCCGGAGGAGCTTCTGAAGGGTCAGATAGAGGAATTCTGGCAGCGTCTTCCGGAACTCGATGCTGACTTTGAGGAGAGGCGCAAGGTGCTTGAGGCTGAAGGAAAACGTTGGCGTTTTGTAGCGAGAATGGAGATGGGAAAAATGAGCGTCGGACTGGAGGCAGTGGATGCAAGCCATCCATTCTATGATCTCGAAGGCTCCAACAATATAGTGATGTTGACTACTGAACGCTACAAGAAATACCCCATGCTCATACAGGGATATGGCGCAGGCGCAGGAGTCACGGCTGCCGGAGTCTTTGCCAATATAATCTCAACAGCCAATAATTGATGAAGCATATAATAATATTAGGCGATGGAATGAGCGACTATCCGGTTGCGAGCCTCGGGGGGAAGACACCCCTTGAGTATGCCGCTACGCCGGCATTCGACCGACTTGCATCTATGGGGCGCAATGGGCTTCTTGTCACTATCCCTGACGGCTTCCAGCCCGGCAGTGAAGTGGCTAATTCCGCTATACTTGGCTATGACCTGAATAAGATATATGAAGGGAGGGGGCCATTGGAGGCTGCGAGTATCGGCTATGACCTTGCTCCTGACGAATTGGCACTCAGATGCAATATCATTACCCTTGCCGATGGAAAGATATTGAATCATCATGGCGGACATCTCACAAGCCCGGAGGGTAAAGAACTTATTGAGTTTCTTGATGAGAAACTGGGTTCAGATAGCGTGAAGTTTATTCCCGGCATTCAATATCGTCATCTTTTGGTCATAAAAGGTGGAAGTAAATACATAGAATGCGCGCCTCCTCACGACCATCCTGGCGAGGAATGGGAAGGACTTCTTGTAAGGCCTATGGAGAATGCCCCGATAGAGGAGGGAAGGATGTCGGCGCAGGAAACGTCAGATCTGATCAATGACCTTATACTTCGCTCGCAGCTCTTGCTTGCCGACCATCCATTCAATAAAGGGAGGAAGATTCCTGCCAATTCCATATGGCCGTGGAGCGGAGGTTACCGACCGGCTATGTTGACTCTTCAAGAGATGTATCCTTCCATCAAGTCCGGGGTGGTGATCACAGCAGTAGACCTTATCAGAGGAATAGGACGATATGCAGGGCTTACACCGGTGGATGTGGAAGGAGCAACCGGACTTGCTGACACCAATTATGAAGGAAAAGCTCAGGCTGCCCTTGAAGCCCTGAGAGATAATGATTTTGTCTTCCTGCATATTGAGGCATCGGATGAAGCCGGGCATGATGGCGACGTAGGGCTAAAGGTGAAGACTATAGAGAATCTTGACCGGAGGATTGTCGCCCCGATACTCGATGAGGTTTCTAATTGGAACGAACCTGTCGCTATAGCCCTCCTTCCGGATCATGCCACGCCGGTTGAACTTAGGGTACACAAGGGAGAACCGGTGCCTTTTACCGTATGGTGTAATGGGGTCACTCCTGATGGTGTCAAAGTTTTTTCTGAGGCATCTTGCGCTGAAGGAGATTTCGGACTTCTGAGACTTGAGGAATTTATGCAGGAATTTATGAAATTAAGATAATCATGAGATATTATAGCACCAATCATTCCGTTCCGGATGTGAGCCTTAGTGAGGCTGTAGTCAAGGGGCTTGCCGCCGACCGCGGTCTCTTTATGCCTGAGAAGATAAAGAGATTGCCCGAATCTTTTTTCGATGGCATCGAAAAGCTTTCTTTGCAGGATATCGCTGTCAAGGTAGCAGAGGCATTTTTCGGAGAGGATGTGGAGCCAAAGGCCTTGGAAAATATTGTCAGGGATACTCTTTCGTTTGATACTCCTGTGGTGGAAGTGGAGAAAGACATTTACAG
>JAIDTO010000285.1 GCA_029060625.1 Muribaculaceae bacterium
AAATGACAGAGAAAGCTAAGGAAATAGAAGAGATAATGATTCAGATGGGCGATGAGAAGCAAGCTGCTCATTTGATGCGATTCTTCAAGTGTGCCCCTGGTGAGTATGGCTATGGAGATAGGTTTTTGGGTCTCAAAGTTCCTCAGACTCGTTCTTTGGTAAAGGAATGTAAATCTTTGGTATCTATAGATGATGCAATGGATCTTGTCAAGTCAGATTGGCATGAAGTGCGTCTTGCCGGTTTCCTGTTTCTTATTGAGCTTTATAAGAAAGCTGTCAAGGCAAAAGATAAGCAGACTGTCGAGAATATCGTAAACGCATATATTGATCACATTCCCTATGGCAACAATTGGGATCTTGTAGACCTTGTCGCTCCAAAAATACTTGGGGAGTACCTCGTTGATCATCCTGAAAAGAGAAATATACTTGATGATTTCTCAAAAATGTCAGATAGCCTCTGGCATCAGCGTGTGGCAATTGTAGCTACTTGGACCCTTATTTGTAATGGAATCTATGAGGATGTCATGCGTATCTCAAAAAGATATCTGAATCATTCTCATGATTTGATTCATAAGGCTTCAGGCTGGATGCTTCGGGAGATGGGGAAGAGGGGAGGAGAGAAGGAGTTGAGGGATTTCCTCGACTGCTATGCCGTCTCAATGCCTCGCACCATGCTTCGATACGCAATCGAACGCTTTCCTGAGCAGGAACGACAATATTATCTGAAGAAGCAATGAGAATAGGAAAACTTAAAATTGGCTTGGCTCCTCTCTCAATGGTGGTGTTATTTATAGTGTTGAGTATATTTGCTATATTGGCAGCTGTGCGTCAGGCACGTCCGGAATGGCCTATGCCTCTCTCATCTTTGATCATCATCAATGAAAGTATGGCATTGCTTGCTACTCTTGTCTATGGGATAATCCTTCATTTGATTATGGCGTTTCTTGGCTGGTATAGGTCATCACGTACGTAGTTATTTCCCCAGTCTTGAAAGAAACTCCTCTCGCTTGTTTTCTGATATCGGCACATATGTCTTGCCGAAGACGATTCTATTGCGCTCCACTATCTCTACAAGAGGAATATTGACTATAAAAGACCTGTGCACTCTCATGAAAGTATCAGATGGCAGGAGATCCTCTATTTCCTTCAGTGTCATAAGCGAAGACAGAGGTTCACTGTCTTTTCTGAATACTATCACACGGTCGTTTCTTGCCTCCACATATTCAATTGTGTCAAGCCTCATCTGCACTAATTGATTTTTCACCTTGATTGTAATCATACGAGGGGCAGACTTCTCGCTGTGGCTTGCTGCTAATGAAGAATACGCATTGCTCATTGATTTCCATTCAATCGCCCTGCTGACCGACTTCAGAAAATCTGAATAGCTTACAGGCTTCAAAAGGTAATCAAGGGCGTTTACCTTAAATCCTTGAAGCGCATAGCTGTCATATGCCGTCACGAATATAATCCGGGTGCTTGATGGAATAAGGGCGGCAAAGTCTATTCCGTTGAGCATCGGCATATTGATGTCGAGGAATACAATGTCAACCGTTCCTTCCATCACAATCTTGACAGCATCTGCCGCAGATTCAAAGCATCCGAGCAGAGTGAGTGAAGGTGTTTTCTCTATATAAGTCTTGATGAGCTCCCGGGCTAATGGCTCGTCATCTATGACGATGCATCTCAATTGTTTGTCCATATTTCATTAACGCATTTAAGGCTTGAAGATTGCATATCAGACAGGCCTGAGTGCTTCAGTCTTGATTGATAGCTCAGCCGTATATACTCCTTTCTTACTGCCTTTATAAAGATTATAGGCATTTGGATATAATAGATTCAGCTGCTTTTCAATATTTCTCAGTCCTACTCCCGAGGCTCCTTTCTCGAGGTTTTTGTTTTCTCCTTCTATGCTTGAATTCTCTACTTTGCATCTTAGATATTCATCATCCACATTGATGCAGATATCTATGAAGCCTCTGTCCTCTACTATTGCTACGTGCTTGAATGCATTTTCTACAAGGGTGAGAATCAATAAGGGGGCAATTCGCATAGAGTTGTCATTAATTTCAGCAAGCTCACATGTCAGCTTTACAGAAGGATTGAGCCTGAGGCTCATCAAGCGGGTGAAGTCGCTTATAAATTGCATCTCTTTGTTCAGGCTTACCGTCTCCGCTTCCGAATCATAGATCATGAATCTGAGCATGCTGCTTAGTTCATGCAGAGATTGCTGGGCTTTGTCTGGGTTGATGGCAATCAGGGCATAAATATTGTTTAGCGAATTAAAAAGGAAATGTGGATTTAATTGAGCCTTTAGGCTCATTAGCTCGGTATTCCGTCTTTCAGCTTCAAGTTCAAGGACCCTGCTCCTCATTTCTTCCCTCGCTTTTGAGGCTCGCATGGCATAGGCAAGGGCTATGGAAAGTATCATCATTACTCCATCTCTGATGATAAACCTTAGATATCCCATCAAGTGTTGTCCGTATGTCATCGGAATTTTCTCAAGGTGTCTTGGCCTCGGCAATCCCCCATGTGCTTCAAACCAGAGTGGAAGCAGCGAGCACAGGCATAATACAAGAATGATATTGATCACGAAAAAAAGGGGTTTGCTGTCTTTCCCGAAGAATATTTTGGGCACCAAGAGAAAGTAGTTCACACAAAATATCCCCGTATAGCAGGTGGCCATAAGGATATTGAATGTGGTCATGTCTTTCGGTTCGCTGTCGTGCGAGAAAAGCGCAAGCATCGAGGGAAAATAGAAAAGCAGGAAGGCCAACAGTACTACTGTTGCCGTCCCTGCCTTACTACTCTTGATTGGTGGAGTCATATATACTACATATTTTTTTAAGTGTTGCAAACTCAACTCGAAACCCCTAAACCCCGAACCCCGACACCCCGATAACCAGACAACCCGAAAACCCGACAACCCTCAACTTTCGCTTGCGAAAGTTGAATTACTCATATCTGATGGCTTCGATAGGATCGAGATTTGAGGCTTTGGCTGCTGGATAAAAGCCGAATATCACTCCGATCACTGTGCAGACAGCAAAGGAAAGCACTACTGATGATGGGTCGATCTGCACCGGCCAATTGGCGAAAATCTTTATAAGCCATGTCGCCAAGCCTCCAAGCAATATGCCCAATATTCCTCCGGTCACGGATATGATAATGGCCTCGATAAGGAACTGTGTCATTATGTCGCGTCCTGTTGCTCCGATACTCATCCTGAGTCCTATCTCTCGAGTTCGCTCCGTCACGCTGACAATCATGATGTTCATGATTCCGATGCCACCTACAAGAAGTGAAATGCCGGCTACAGCTGCAAGCAGCACGGTCATCATCGACGACGTTGAAGATATCATCTCCGCGAGTTCTTGCATCGACCTTATTGTGAAGTTGTCTTCCTGTTCCGGTCTTAGTTTATGGCTCGTGCGGAGTATGTCAGTGATTTCCGCTATTGTTGCGTCAGTTTGGTTCTCATCAATGGCGGAGGCTTGTAGTCCTTGGATGTAATCTACTGCCAGCATGCGCTTCATGACGGTTGTATACGGCACGAGTGCCAGGTCGTCCTGGTCCTGTCCCATGGTATTATAGCCCTTTTCATCAAGCACTCCGATCACAGTCAATGGTATTGATCCGAATCTTACCACTTTTCCAAGAGAGTCCGTGCCATCGGGAAAGAGATTGTCTACGAGGGTCTTGCCCAGCACACACACTTTTGCTGCCGACTTCACATCAGCTTCCGTAAACATTTCTCCCTCTGCCACTTTTCGTTGCCGTATGTCAAGAAACTGCGTGTTGACTCCCTGTGCTTGTGATGGATAGTTGTTGTTGCCGTTCACCCATTGTCCTGAAGATGAGACCATAGGGGTTATGTTTGCAATCGTGGTGGCTTGATTCACTATTGCATCGTAGTCAGCCGGTTTGAGCGTCTGCATGTCATCGCTGCTCTGGCGCACACCCCCGCGTCTTTCCGCGCCGGGCATGATCATTATCATGTTGCTGCCCATTTCAGAGATCTGAGCCTTGATAGAATTTTTTGATCCCTGGCCTATGGCAAGCATCGCAATCACTGCGCCTACTCCTATGATCACGCCGAGCATCGTCAGGAAACAACGCATCTTATTGTTGCCCAGTGCCTTTATTGCTATTTTTGATAGACTCGTTATATTCATATGCTCGAATGTATTATTCGTTGTCGACTGGAAGATTCCTGTACACTTCCTCTGCCGACTTTATGTCGTGGTTATACTCGTCGCTGACTATCCGGCCGTCTCGAAGCATAATATTTCGCGATGAATAGAGTGCCAACTCAGGATTGTGAGTCACGAATATTATTGTCTTTCCTTCTTTGTGCAGACGCTGGAAGAGAGTAAGGATAGAGAATGAGGTGCGTGTATCAAGGTTGCCGGTGGCCTCATCGGCAAGTATTATTACAGGATTGTTCACAAGGGCTCTCGCTATGGCAACTCGTTGCTGCTGTCCGCCAGACATCTGGTTGCTCTTATGGTAAATCCTTTCTCCCAAGCCTACTTCCCGCAGACATCTTTCGGCTCTTTCTGTCCTCTCTTTTGTGCTTACTGATGAATTGTAAAGCAAAGGTAGCTCCACATTCTCAAGGGCTGTTGTCTTTGGCAGAAGGTTGTAGTTCTGGAAGATGAATCCTATCTTGCGGTTTCTGATGCGGGCTCGTTCATTCTTGCCCATTCCCTTTACGGCGATTCCGTCAAGATAGTATTCTCCAGATGTTGGGGTGTCAAGGCAGCCGAGGGTATTGAGAAGTGTCGACTTTCCCGAGCCTGACGTGCCCATGATGGTCACAAACTCCCCTTCACGGATTGTAAACGATACTCCGCGCAGTGCTTTGACGGTCTCTTCTCCAACCTTAAAGTAACGCTTAAGATTCTCTATTTTTATAATTTCCTTTGCCATTATTTCCCCTTGTTTCTATTTGAGCCCGGTGGTTTAGGCATGAATGGATTTTCCTGAGCCTTGGGTCCTTTGTTGTCTGACGCTTTTTCCTCATACTGAAGTGCAACTTTATCGCCTTGCTTAAGTCCTGACGTTATCTGCTGATAGACACTGTTTTTCATTCCAAGTTCAACCGCCGTTTCAACGAGTTTGTTGTCGCGGACCACCCAAACAGAGTTTTTGGCTGGCTCTTTCAGTGGCTGTGGTTTCGGTAGGTTGGAGCCTTCATCATCTGCCATAGGTTCAAATTTCAAGGCTTTAAGCGGAACAGCCGTAGCCCCTTCAAGCTCAAGAGTGAAGATTGAGAGATTGGCTGTCATTCCAGGTAGAAGTTTGTGATCAGGATTTGTAGTTGACACTATTGCCTCGTAGGTCACGACATTATTGGTAGTGGTTGGGTTGATTCTCACTTGCGTCACTGTTCCTGTAAACGTATCTTCCGGATATGCATCGACTGTGAAAGTGACGTGCTGGCCCACTTTCACCTGCCCTATATCGGCTTCGTCGACTGCCCCCACTACTTGCATGTGGTCAAGGTCTGCAATTACATACAGACTTGCTACATTCATGCTTGAAACGACCGTCTGGCCTTCTTCCACCTCCCTTGACACTACAATGCCATCAATCGGAGATGTGATTTCAGCGTATGTAAGGTTCTTGGCAGCCCTCACTCTGTCTGACTGACTTTTCTCATAAGCTAATTTAGCCACTTCATAATCCTTCTTCGATGTCTGATATTCATAATCCGAAATCAGTTTCTCGGCATGGAGGGCCTTATCGCGCTCAAAATTGGTTTTATTATATTCATACGTTGCTTTTGCTGATGCAAGGGTTGCATCGGCGCTCTGCAATTCGCTTTGGAGCACAGTCTTGTCTATTTCTGCTATCAACTGTCCCTTTGTCACTTGGTCGTTAAAATCCACGAAGAGATTGCTGATAATGCCGGTCACCTGCGTACCGACATCTACCGATGTCACTGACTCCATGGTTCCCGTGGCAGTCACTACCTCCGACAAGGAAGTAGCCTCTACCGTATATGTATCCAGCTCGAAAGATGTCTTGTCAGAGCAGGAGCTGACTGCTAACAGTACGGCAGCCGGAAATATAGTCTTTCTCATTATATAGTAACTATTTTATTAGGGTTTTATAATCTGAATTCAAAAAGAAACTTCCTGGGTCGCGTAATAGTTTATGGTCTTTTCGGCAAGAATAGCCATATACTTGGTCTGCAGAAGTTCAAGCCGTGCATTCAGTAGATTGTTGTGGGCTGTCAATAGATCGAGTGGATTGACATATCCGAGTTCAAACTGTCGGTTTACCAAATCATCTGTCAGCTTCATCGCATTAAGCTGAGAGATGCCGGCGTTATATCTTGCCTGGGCATTTGTCGCGTCTATGTATAGGCTTTCGATTGTTTGCGAGAGGTTGTCAAGCAATTCTTTCTTGGTGATGTCATATTCCTGCTCGGCTATTCTTGCTTTTGCCACGGCTCTTTTTGTTGAGTTGCCGTCATATATTGGTATGCTGAGGCTAAGGCCTAAGTTTTCATTGAAGTTATGTCCCATTTGGCTTGTCCAGCCGGAGCCTCCCGAATTGTAGCCGGTGCTCAGCCCACCCTGCAAGGCTATGTTGGGGAGGTTTCCAGCCTTGGCTATCTTGACGTCATTGGCATATATCTCCTTGCTCAATTCATTGCTTTTTATCGTTGGGAGCCATGCTGCGGCAGTATTGTAGACTTCAATTCTGTCTGGAAGGGGAGCGAGTACGTCTGAATCCGGGAATTTTACATCTGCTACCTGTAGGTTATAGTCTATTCCAAGTTCAAGTATCTTCTTAAGAGCCATCTTCGCACTTTCGTAGTTGCTCGTAGCCTGCGTCAGGTTGTAGGCGTCTTGTGCCCTCTGGCTCTCTATCTGTGCATAATCCACTTGTGATGATCTTCCTGATTCGGTCAGTTTAAGTGCTCGTTCCGCTTGGGCGGTACTGACCTGCAGGGTTTGCTCTGCGATTGATACTGTCTCCTCAGCATACATTATGTTGAGATAAGCCTCAAGTATACCGAGTTTAAGGGTTTTCACTACATCATCGCCGGCAAGATTCTGCTGCTGTTCAAGGATCTTAGCTGATTCCTGTCGGTATTTCCTTACGTTTCCTTCCCAAACAGTCCAGGATGCACCGATATTGTAGGTGCTCCCATATGAATTGCCGTTGCGTCCTGCACCCGGTGATGGATAATTGGTCAGGGTTTGGTTGGTGTTGAAAGCTACAGTTGGAAGCCATGCATCTTTTGCTGAAAGATAGTCCTGTCGGGCTGTCTGGATATTGAGCATGGTTCGTCGTATGGCGGTATTGTTTGTAGTGGCCCATTCGACGCAGTCATCGAAAGTCCAGATCTTGTCCTGCGCTCTCAGTGAAGCTGAGCACATAGAGAAGCCGGCAAGTAGAAGAATCAGTCTGCATTTTTTCATCATAACTGTTTTGATTAGTCTTAATCTTTTCCTTAATGCAAAATTAATTCATAGGTTTCAAATAAAAAAGAAAAAACTGCACACACCTCCATTTTAGCGGTAAAAAGCAATAAAAGAGGGGTTATCGCATTGC